>DATNFD010000065.1:0-18914 GCA_035606555.1 Occallatibacter sp. | reverse complement strand
AGTCATGCGGGAGTGTGGATTTGCCGTGGCTGTTGCAAATGCGCGGGCGCAGGTGAAGGCTGAGGCGCATTACGTAACTCCGAATGCGGGCGGATACGGCGCGGGACGCGATGCGGTGGAGTTCATCCTTGAGGCGAAGGGGATGCTGCAGAAGGTGATCGAGGAATACATCGACGAGCGGAATCCCATATCGCCGTCCATGGATATCGGCAAGGGGTCGATGTAATCTATTTCGCGGCTGGGAATACCTGCTCGATTAAAACGGTGCGAAGTGTCTGGCGAAGGTCCGTCTTTGCGTCGGGCTCGGTGTTCGATTTCGGGTGGAGTTCGGGCGAAGCGATCGGAGCGCCGGTGTCGGTGGTGTTGACGATGAGAATGCTGGCGCAGTGATCGGCGAGGTCGATCAGCATTTCTGAAGAGAAGCCGCCTTGGTCACCATCGTGGTAGATGTAGCGATGACCTTTGCTGTTCAGGATGAAGAAGCCGAGCCCCATCATGGGTGGGGTGCCGTTTGCGCCGGCGGTGTAGGCCGTGGGTGGCTGGCCGGGTTCGGTGGCGGAAAGTACGCCGGTCCAGGCTTCTTCGAGCGAGTTCCGCTTCAATACAACTTCAAACAGAGTGTTGCCGGGTTCGCCGAGGAGGAAGCGGAGATATTTCGCCATGTCGGTTACAGGTGCTTTGAGGCCGCTGTTGGACGTGGTGATCCCGGTATCGAAGTTGACGGGCTGCGACGTGAGCTTAGCCCCGGCGCGGAGATAGCTGGCGGAGACGTGGTTCTCGAGAAAATACGGTGCGCGATCGAAGTAGCTCTCAGTCATGCCGAGCGGCTTGAGGATGTTCTTATCGATGTAGACCTCGAAGTCGTCCCCGGTGAGTCGCTCGATGATCTGGCCGAGGAAGACATAGCCGAGGTTTGAGTAGCTCCAGCGAGTTCCGGGCGCGAACGCGACATGGGTGTAGGGGAGCATGGCGGCGATCTGGGTCCACTTTGTTGGTTCGAAGGGCTGCCAGTCGCAGTTGGCGGGGTCGTCGCAATCCCAGGGCCAGGTGGGATTGCGGAAGCCGGCGCTATGGGTGAGAAGGTGACGGATGGTGATGGCGTCGACGCTGCCAAACTGGTCGTACACCTGGCGGAGTTCGGGAATATAGCGAACGGCGGGGTCGTCGAGGGAGAGCTTGCCGCGATCGCGCAGTTGCAGAATGGCGATGGCCGTCATGGTCTTGGTGATGGAAGCCCAGTTGTAGCTAGTTGCGGAATCGATGGGTTGATGAGAATCGCTGTTCATTTCGCCGAAGGCGAGCGTTTCTGCCGGGACATTGCCTCGGATGAGCGCGAACGCTCCACCAACGACGCCGCGCCGCTTCAGGACTGATTGGAATTGAGGGCGGAAGGATTCGATTCCGGCGTCGCTCTTTGTCACTTGCGCGCTTAGCAGGGCGGCCGGGAAACAGGGACCCACGGCCGCCATCAGGGCCACGCAGACACGAAGATGGTTCAGCATGGGGTCATCATAATATGACCTTGACGGGGGCTTCAGATGACGGTGGCAGACCTGCGAGTTGGATGAGAATGCTAATTGGGCATCCAGCATCAAACATTGTGCATCGGATTTTGTAAGTGGATCTTGCGCCCGGGGTTTCAGCTTTCGATTGGAGACTCACGATCAGCATTTTCCAAGGCCATTTTCCAGGGGGGCGAGGTCAACGTGAGCAGCCTTTCAACAGCAACCATCCTGTTTGTGGACGACGATTCGGCCATGCGCGAAGTCATGGCGTTTATCCTTGGCGAAGAGGGGTTCGCAGTTTCCACCGCAGCAGATGGAATGGAAGCGCTCGGGCAGCTCCGCAATTCCATGCCAGACTTGATCATCTCTGACCTGCATATGCCGCGCATGTCGGGCATCGAGTTCTTATCTGTCGTGCGACGTAGATTCCCTGCAATTCCGGTAATTGCAATCAGCGGTGCTTACGATCTAGGTGAGAGTTCCGCGGCAGGGGTAATGGCGGATGCGTTCTACCCGAAGGGGCTGTGCCATCCCGATGAGCTGATCGGCATCATCCGCCAATTGATGTACAAACCTCTGAAGCGGCCGACGAATTATCATCCTTGCCAGCCACCGCGGATTCAGACAGCCCGCTATGGTCGCGATGGCCGAGGTGTATCCATCCTATTGCTCACCTGCACTGATTGCCTCCGTGCCTTCTCGGTTGCGAATGTTTCCGGTACTGGCGACGGCGACCTTCGCGCACATTGTCCGTCATGCAGCGCGCTAGTTCAGTTCACATGCGATTTGGTTCCGACGGCGCGGGTGACAGACGTTACGCAGCTTGCGCAGCCCGCAATGCAACTGGGTCAGGTTGCCTAGTCGAACCAACTACAAATTGGGAACCTCTTTTTTCCACGCACTCTGAATTTGCTGTAGAGAAGCGGGTTCGCGGAATGCGGGTGTGCCGCCGCTCATGGTTGTGGATGCTGATCCGCATACATTGCCGAATGCCAGAGCGTCCCGGATGTTTCGGCCATGCAGCCACGCATGCAAGAATCCTGCATTGAAGCTGTCGCCTGCCCCAACGGCGTCTACTATCCGCACTGGTTCGACCGGGACATGGCAATCGTCATTCCGCGTGTAGGCAGAGGCGCCTTTCGAGCCGCGCTTGACGATCAGCAAAGGGACCATCTTACGCAGTGCAGCTATGGCGTCGTCGAGGCGGGGTTCAGCGGCAATGAGGCAGGCTTCTCGTTCGTTCGGTATCAAGACGTCGACGAATGGAAGCGCATCAAGGATGCAGCGGTCCCATGTGTTTGCAGGGTCGTCGTTGGGATCGAGGGAAATGGTTAAGCCAGCGGCTTTGAGTTTCCCAAAGAGCTCAGGAATGCGCGGGGTGAGCGCACGCTGAAGGTAGTAGGACGGCATGTGAAGATGCCGGGTGCTTGCGAGGTAATCGATGTCGAGGTCGTCGAAACTTAGCTCAAAGATAGTGCCTGCGTAGGTGAACATGTGGCGCAGTTCTTTGTGCTGCAGATGGACCGTCACTCCGGCACGAGTTTCGGAGCGCAGGACGCAGCGAGAGAGATCGACGCCGGCAGAGTGAAGCTCGGCATGACAGAGCTTCCCGAATTCATCGGAGGCCAGGGCGGTGATGAAGCCAGTGCTGGTGCCGAGAGCGGCGAGATTGTGCGATGTGATTGCGCCGGATCCTCCAATGCGGATTGCCATGTCGGTGGCGAGGAGTTCGCGTTCGCAGGGGAGTTCTTCGGAGAGGCCATACATCAGGATATCCACGCAGCAATCACCTACGACGGTGACATCGATGCGGTGCGAATAAGAGCCGTCGGGATTGAAGGGGAGAGTCATGCGGCCTGCCCTCCGGGAAGGACAGTGAAGCGGCGGCGAGCAAGCCAGAGAAGGACGCCGGCGATTGCCCAGCATGTGCCGACCATCTTTGCCTTGGGGCTGAGATTCCACCAGAGGATGGCGCAGGTTGCAGCGCCCGCGATGGAGACAAGGATTGGAAAGATCTGCGACCATCGGCCGAAGCGCCAGCCTCGGAGGGCGGAGGAGAGATTGACCCCAATGAAGGCGAGGAGCGCACCGTAATTGAGGAGTTCTGCGCCGAGGTCGTAGTTGAAAGCCAATGCGCCGCCGAGGCAGACGATTCCGATGAGGATGACGTTATTTCGCGGGATGCGGCTCTTCAGGCTGACGGCGCCGAAGAAGCGGCGGGGTAAAGCACCGTCCTGGCCCATGGCGTAGAGGAGGCGCCCGGCGCCAAGCTGCGAAGCCATGCCGGAGCCCATGTTGGCGAGGAGCAATGCTGCGTTCACGATGGCGAGAAGAATCGGTCCGCCCATGCGGCCTGCGACATGGACGTACGCAGTGGTGACGTCGGGGAAGTTTGTTCCGCGCGGCCAGACGAGTTGTGCGAAATAGACTTCAATGCTGGCGAGAATCCCGGTGATAAGGCAGGTCAAGACGATAGCGCGCGGGACGCTGCGGGCGGGATCGTGCGCTTCGTCAGTGAGCGTGGAGATGCCATCGAAGCCGATGTAGGTGAGGACAGCGATGGATGTGCCGTGAAGAACTGCGCTGGTGTTGAAGGTGGAATGATTGTAGAGGGGATCCAAGAAAAGGTCGGCGGTTGGGTGAGCGAGATGGAGGATCCAGCGCACGGAGGAGATGAGAACGAGCACAATGACGATGCCGAGGGCGGCAGCCATTCCGGCGTTGATTCGCGCGGAGGTTTCGACGCCGTTGCAGTTGAGGATGGTGAAGAGCAGCGCGAAGAAGATCGCCCAGGCGATGTAGGGGACTTCAGGGACGAAGTTGATGGCGGCCCGGCTGCACCAGATGATACAGATTAGTGGGTTGATGACGTAGTCCAGAACAAGACACCACCCGGTGATGTAGCCGAGGCTGGGGTGAATCTCTTTTCCGACATAGAGAAATGCGGAGCCGCCATGGGGGTAAACGCGCGCCATGCGCCCATAGCTGACGGAGGTGAAGAGCATCGCGATCATCGCCAGCAGAATGACTGCGACGACGTGACCGCGGGATTCCTGGTAGAGGACGCCGAAGACGGGCATCGGCGCGGTGGGCTGGATGAGGATGATGCCGTAGAGGACCAGATCCCGAAAGCGCAGTGCGCGCTTCAGTCCGACCGTTTCGGAGTGAGTTCGGGATGCGGACGACATCGATTCTCTAATGTGACGCTACAGCAGTGGCTGGTGTGAGAGAGACTGGTGCGACATTCCAACCGTCAATTTGGACGCTGGGAATGTTGTTGTCGCCTTCGGGCAGTTGTGCTGTGAGGGTGGTGGATTCGCCGGGCTTGAGTTCGATCCAGTTATCTGACCAGAGCACGGGAGCGATGAGTCCGCCGGATGCGGTGCGTACCGCTGCGCGGAGTTGGAATGCTAGATTGTTTGATTTGTTTGTGAGATGCACGCGGATTTCGCGGCTATGCGCGGTGGCTGCAATATCGGCCTGCGCATTGATCTGCGCCGGGGGCAGCTTCGTGAGGGCAGTAAGGTCTTCATGGCGCGATGCGGGGGTGTGCGTGTAGTCGGTGGCTTCCCAGTCGAAGGTGGTGAGGGTCGTAGGAATCCAGTAGAAGTTGTGACTCACGGTATGGCCTGCGGAGTCTGAGAGGGAGAGGTCAACGAAGAGGATGCGCTCGGGACCGGAGTAGAGCGCGCGGGGAATGGTGAAGACGCGCTGCGAACTGTCAGGGTGCGCAGTTATTGTCGCGGCAGATTTGTAGAGGTCGTTCCAACCGAGTCCGTAGACGTGTACTTCGGCTTTCAAATCTCCGGCTTCTGAGTAGGTGCTGTTGACTACATCGATGGCACGGTCATCGTAGGCATATTGGATGTGGAGGGGCTCGCAGGCCTTCTTTGCGCCGAAATATCCGCCACCGGTGTCGAGATAGTAGTCGTACAAGTGCCAGATCATTGAGGGCCATGCGTTGTTGAGCATCCACTGGATGACGCCTGTGGAGGTGTACTTATTTTTGCTGTAGGCCTCGTACATGGCTCGTTCGGAGTCGTACTCCATGGTATTGGCCATTCGCTCGTAGTCGGCTGCGGACTGCGGCTTGGTATAGACGGCCTCCATGGCTGAGTCGAAGACCTTCAGGTCCTTGAATTCGCCACCGCCGTAGTGAAGGCTCCATGTGGCGGAGGGCGGCCAGGCTTCTGGATCGGGAAGGAAGAGCTTGCGGCTGGCGAGCGATGAGATCGCGGGGCCGGGGCTGGTTTCTGTGTTGTAGCCAATAGCGCCGCCGTAGCGTGTCCCGTAGTACCAGTAGCTGGGTGCGACATAGTCGTAGGGACCGGTCATTTTGACGCCGCTTTCGCCGGTGACGGTAGTGACTGCTCCCGTTGCGGAAGAGAGGATGGGGTTTGGCCAGTGCGTATCAGACTCCACCTGGAGATATGCTTTTTCGACTGCCGGGATTGGCGGGTTATCGCTGCCGTTGAGCCAGACAAGAAGGCTGGCGTGATGACGAAGGCGGAGCATCTGCGAACGAAGAGAATCGGTGGCGATAGTGAGATCTTGCGGCGTCCAGTCCTTCCAGTGCTCCCAATGATCGCAGCAGCACCAGCCAAGCATGACCAGAATGCCGCGCTCATCGGCGAGGCGGAAGAAGCTTTCGGTTTCGAGCTTACCCTCGAGCCGGATGGTGTTGAGGTTCATGTCCTGCACGAGGTCGAACTGATTGCGCAGCCGGTTTTCGTCTGTGCGGAGGAGCATGTCCTGCGACCAACCGGCGCCGCGGATGAGAATGGGCTTGCCATTCACGCGGAAGAGGCGGCTGCCATTTGCGGTGAGCTCGGAAGTAACTTCACGAATGCCGAAGCTGACGCTCTGTTCATCCGTGGTGCGGCTCTGTACGGAGAAGCTGATGGCGAGGCGTTCAAGGTGCGGGTCGCCCATCTGGCGCGGCCACCAGAGCTTTGGACCTTGTATTCGGAGAGCCGGGAATTGCTCGGGGCTGAAGACGACTGTTTGATCTTCGTGTGCTGCGAGTTGGACGGGCTTTTCGAACTTTACGCCAGCGGCAGTGCCGGAGACGATGCCTTTGATTGGGCTATCCGTCGTGTTGTGAAGTTCTGCGTAGACGGTGATATCCGCGCGGGTGAGCGAGCCATCAGGAAAATGGGTGACCGCGAGAGGTGAGCGGACGGTCACAGGGCCGGTTTCGACGAGATCGACCGCGCCCCAGAGGCCCATGTCTTTGTCTGGAGGGCAGGGGTTCCAGTCTACCCAGTTGATGCCGAGGTCTTTTTCGGTGGGCGCGGTAGTTTTGACGGCGACGACGTTGGGCTTGCCGGGGGTGATGGCGTCGGTAATGTCGAAATCGTAAGTGCGGTACGCACCGGCGATTTGAGAGGAGTCGGCTATTCTTTTGCCATTGATCCAGAGTTCGCCACGGTAATTTATTCCGCCAAAGTGCAGCCAGACGCGATTGTCTTTGGACGTGAGTGCGGGAACATTGAACTGCTTCCGATACCACCAGGCGCAGGCATATGGGCTGTCGGGGGACATGGGAAGGTTCGCGAAGTTGTGGCCCACGGGATAGGTGGCGCCGGGGATCTTGCGGAGATTGTCGCCAAAGTAGGGATTGGGGAGGACACCGGCTTTGACCTGTGCGGCGAGCACGGTGCTGGGTACGGATGTTTTGAGCCAGCCGCCAGCGGCGAAATCGACAGACGAGATTGCGGCGCCCTCAGCGGAGACCTTGCACGCGGATTGAAGCTGCCAGCCTTCATGAAGTGGGGTTCGAGTCTCGGCGGTGATGCAAAGGGGGAAAAGAATTAATGCGGAAAGGGCTAGAACGTTGAGTTTCATGGTTCACCTGGAGGTTGGTTCTGAAACGCGGACTTCAACTCTGCTACGAGCAAGTGATTCAATCGTTTGAATAAGGCAATATCTCCCGTGGTGAAGCGAATGTCAAGCCTTGGTTTTCTGGCGCAGAGCAGAGCATGGGGCGGTGGACATGCGCACGATCAGTTCGGGTGAGGCTTTGTGGAGTTGAACGGGTTTTTCGGAGTGCTGCTCGCGCGCCGTGATTGCCTGAAGCGTCCACTCGGATGCAAGCAGGCCCATTTCTTTTAAAGGCTGGTGAACAGTAGTGATGCCGGGAGTAGAGACGGCCGCAGGAAGGACATCGTCAAATCCAACGACGGAGCAATCTTCGGGAACTTTCAGACCAGCCTGGTTCAGGCCGCGTACTACGCCGAGAGCGGTGAGGTCATCGAAGGCCAGGACCGCAGTGAACGGGCGTTTAGAGCCAAGCATGTGGTTGGCGAAACGTAGGCCCCCTTCAAAACCGGATGTGGCGTCAGTGATATTTGGAAGCTGGTAGACGAGCTTCGGATCGATTTTGATACCTGCTTGCGCCGCGGCATGCTGGACACCGGCCCAGCGAAGTTCTGTATCGAATAGCTCTTCGGGCCCGCGAACAATGGCTATGCGCTGGTGGCCAAGTTCGATCAGATGGCGCATGGCGAGCGCTCCCCCGGCTTCGTTGTCGACAAGGAGAGAACTGACGTTTCGGTTGGTCAGATCGCGGCCGACGATGACGATGGGGACCTGGTTCTTCTCAATGTCGTCGAGGAGGTTGGTTTCCTGGAAGATCCAACTCGCGATGACGATGACACCTTCAGCGCGGCGTTCAAGGATCATGCGGAGATAATTGTCGAAGAGTTTTCGCTGCGTCTGAGCATCGACGAGAAGCGGCATGTAGCTGGCGGGCTGAAGGCCCGACTGGATGCCGTGGACAATCGGGATGCAGAAGGGGTCGGAAAGATCGTAGGCGAGAACGGCAATTGTCTGACTGCGCCGGCGGCGCAGCGAGCGCGCAAAGGCATCGGGATGATAACCGAGATGGCTCGCCATTTTGCGGATTTGTTCGCGGGTGGAGGCGGCGACATTTTGCGAGAGCGGGGCCTCGCTGAGCACGATGGAGACTGTGGAAACGGAATACCCGCATGCCTGCGCGATATCGAGTAGCGTGACGTGGCCAGATTTGCGTTGCACCATAACGGCTCTCCTTCGCGCGGTCTGTGTGGGAATTCAGCGATATTCTTCCACAGAGAAGTCGTTGAGCAAATTGCTTTACTGCTAAATTCAGGGATGGCGAAATAGAGCTAATCACTTTCCGCTTGACAGCCGGAAGCAACAATCTTACATTCACTTGTCAAGAGATTCAAACGTTTGAATAAGGCGTTTGATCCCGGGGGTTCCGTATGGCTTACCCGTTCGCGCGATCGCGCTTCTTGCTTTCGACTATTCTCGTCGTTCTTTTTGTGCTCACCGGATCCACTTCAGTGGCCTTTGCGCAAGGGGGGCGAGGATCGATCAGCGGACTTGTTTCCGATCAATCGGGCGCCATCATCCCGGGGGCGAAGGTCGTGGCAGAAAGCCAGGCCACGGGGCTGAAACTTTCGACGGTTTCGACGGATGCAGGCCTGTATTCGTTCGTGTCGCTTGCGCCCGGCGTGTACAGAGTTACTGCGACGGCGAAGGGGTTCGATACTCTGGTCGCGAACAACATCCGAGTTTCCGTTGACCAAGGGACGACTGCCAATCTTTCCCTGAGGATCGGCTCGGTGAGTGAAGTCGTGACGGTGAACGAATCGACTTCTCTGGTTGAGGCGACCAATTCGACTGTTGGCCAGTTGATCGGAGCGGACACGATCGATCGCGTGCCGTTGCTGACGCGCAATGTTTTCGATCTTGTGCAGTTAAGCGCAGGCGTGACTCCGGCGAATGGAACTCCGAACTCGTCGACTTCGCAGCAAATTTCGAGCATCACGAGCGGCCGCCCCGGTGTGGATGTCTCTTCTTATACGATCAACGGCGCAATTATCGGCTCGGTCTACTACATGGTTGACGGCAGTCCGCTCGGCATCGCAGAAAACAATGCAGGTGCGATCATTCCCGCGCTAGAGGTTCCGGAAGACGGAGTGGAGGAGACGCGTGTTGAAACGCAGAATACGCCGGCTTCGTATCAGAGCGGCGGCGCCGGCGTGATCAGCCTCGTGACGAAGTCAGGCACCAATGCGTTCCATGGCGACGCTTTTGGATTGTTCCGTCCGAATGCGATGGCAGCGAATGAATACTTCAACAAGCGAAGTGGTTTCAGCACGCCCGACTACCACAGGTACCAGGAGGGTGGCGCGATTGGAGGGCCGATCGTCAAGGACAAGCTCTTCTTTTTCGGCGATTACGAGGACACCCAGCAGCAGCAATTTGATGGTTCCAACTGGTTCACGGTTCCAACGACGGCGGAGCGGACGGGCGATTTCTCGGCAGATGATTTTACGATCTACAACCCGCTTGTTTCGGAGAACCCGGACGGCACGCGGAAACCATTCGTGAATAATATCATCGCGAATCCGAATCCGATTGCTGTTGAGATGCTCTCGCATTTTCCGAAGTGCAACTGGAATCCCGATACGAATGCACCCGGCGATTCCTGTGACTCCTTGACAGACGGTGCGACCAGAAACCTATACGTACCAGGACTCGATCCGCTAAAGGCGCACAAGTTTGACGTTCGCATTGACTGGGCGCAGAGCGAAAAGCAGCGGATCTATGGGCGATTCTCGTATGACAAGCTATTCTTTTCGCTCGTGAATGCGTTTAACAGCATGTGGGATCCGTACTATGCGCAGAACGCCACGAACGGCCGCAATTTTATCCTGGCCGACGACCTGACATTGAACCCCACGACGGTTTTGCAGCTGCGCTACTCGTTCACGCGGCACTACGAAAACCAAGGCGGGGATCCACGACAGAACGGATTCGATATCACATCTCTGGGATTCCCGGCGTCGTTAGCAGCAGAGCAGGTCTACAAGACTCTTCCCCTGGCAGATTTCTGGGATGTGGGCGGCGGTATTGGCGGAACCTCTAATTGGAATACGTTTGTTTACGCGAGCGAGAACAGCGATGTCAATGTGTCGCTGACGAAGACGCTGGGGAAACATGAGCTGAGCGCCGGGTTTGAATATATGAAGCGTCTTCTGAACGTGGGGCAGCCGCCCGCCTCTTCGGGTTGGTATAGCTTCGATATCACTCCAACCGACCAGCAGGTCGGGGCGGACCAGCCAGTGGGGGGGAGTGACTTTGCGTCATTTCTGCTTGGGATGGGCTCAGTGCCCGGCGCTGAGAGCTACAACTTCACGAAGGACCTTTTTGTCGCTGAGGCGAATCCGTACTACGCGGCCTTTGTCGAGGACACCTTCCATCCGAACAAGTCGTTGACTGTGACTGCGGGGCTGCGCTGGGACATTTTCGGTGGGAAGACGGAGCGGCATAACCGGCTCGAGTACTTCAATCCTTCGATTTCGAACTCAGCAGGCGGCGTCCAATACACGGGCGCGGAGGTCTATGTAGGCAAGAACGACCGTTCGCCCTTTGATTCAAACCTGAAAGATTTTGGCCCGAGGATGGGATTCGCATGGCAGGTTGTGCCGAAGATGGTTGTGCGCGGCGGTGCTGGATTCTACTACGGCCCGAGTCCTCACATGGTGGCAGGCGCCTCACAGAATAGCGATGGCTTTGCCTCGGTTACGAACTGGGATTCTACGTGCTATACGGCAGCCGGTAACACCACATACAACGGCACTTCTTTATGCGCAGATGCGGCGCCCGGCAGCCCGGCACCGAGTACGACGGGAATCTATTCACTCAGCAATCCATTCCCCAACGGCGTTGTGGGGCTGCTCAGCTCGCCTACGGGGTTGGCCAACAACCTGGGGTCGACGTTGTACACAATGTTGCGCTCGCAGCGGACGCCCACTACGTACAACTTCAATTTCGGAATCGAATACGAATTCCCACATCAGGTGATCTTCAGTGCAGGATATGTTGGCAGCCGCGGGTTGTTTCTGCCCCTGGGTTCACTCGATTTGAATCAACTTGACCTAAACACCATTGCCAGCCAGGGGCCGGCACTTTGCGTGGACAACTCTGACCCGGCATGCGAGATGGTTCCGAACCAATGGGCGTCGATCCTGCCGCCGACGAATGCAAACTACGGTGCGGACGAAGTGCCGCTCTGGGTATCGCTGCAGAAGTATCCGCAGTTTGGCAATGGCAATTACGGGGCCGGCAATGGAGTGAACGTCAGTGGTTATCCCGCCGGCGACTCAGACTACAGCTCTCTGCAGACAAAGCTGCAGAAGAGACTCACACACCATTTCACCTCGCTAGCAACCTTCACCTGGGCGAAGTTGATGACGGATGACGGCAATCCGCCGCTGGGATTTGTTGGATCGCACCTTGGCGGTGCCCAGGATGCGCGTAATCTCAGCCTTGAGCATTCGGTAAGCCCGCAAGATGTGAAGTACCAGTTCACTGGACAGGCCTCGTACGATCTGCCAATCGGACCTGGACGCGCAATCAACATGAATGGTGTGGGGAACGCCATCCTCGGCGGTTGGACGTTGAATGGGATTGCGTACCTGAGCACAGGTGTTCCGATCGCTTCGCCGTCATCGGGCGCGGAGCCGTCGTACTTCAACCAGCGTGCGGATCTGACGTGTGATCCCAGCAAGGGGGCGCCGCACACTGCGGATGAGTGGTTCAAGATGGACTGCTTCTCGAGTCCGGCGAGTCCGTTTGTAGCGGGCACTGCTCCCGCGTATCTGGATCACGTAAGAACAGCGGGCGCCAGAGATGTTGATCTGTCGTTGTACAAGCACTTCACATTCGGCAAAGAGAAGGATCTGAGGTTCGAAGTTTCTTCTTACAATGTGGGGAACTATGCGCAGCTTGGCATGCCGAATGTTCCGAGCCTGTCAGTGCCAACCGATTGGGGATTGATTGGAAACACGGTCAATAGCCCGCGGCAATTTCAGTTTGGTTCGCGCTTTACGTTCTGATTGCAGTCGTGCACAAAGGGGCTGACCGCGTAGCTGCGGTTGGCCCTTTCATATTGCCGATCAAAGCCCGGTATAGATCTGAAGAGGCGCCCAATAAAAGGGCTTTCGGAACTCTTTGTGCGAATGCAGCATGGCCAATTTTGCTTCGCGGAGAGCCGTTCTCGGCGACAGACCTCGATCAAGTCCTCGGTAAAGATCTCCCATCAATTGGGGAGTCGATTCATCACTGACTTCCCATAGAGCACCGATGACGTTGTGTGCGCCGGCGCGCAGGAAAGCCCATGCGAGTCCAATGGGCCCTTCGCCTGCATATGAGCGGGTTCCGGAACCATAGCATGCCGAGACTGTGACCAGACTGGCACGGATGGGGTGCTGGATAATGTCGCGCGCGTGGAGCTTGAATGAATCTTCGGCTGCGGAGGAGCGGGAAAGGATAATCGCGGAGTCAAGTGGATCAGTGCGGCTTGCCACTCCGTGAGCGACGAAGTGAATGTAGGCGAACTGCTGTGGATTTGCGGCGAGGTATGCCGCGGGATCTGCCTCTTCGCGCGCGATGACCGTCTCGCTGCGAGCCTCGAACTGCTGCTCGATTCGCTTCATTTCGGTTGCCGCCATGGGGAGTTCGGGATAGTCGGGATTGGGAGAGACGGCATCTCCCACAAGCAGGAGCTTACGTGCGCGAGATGCTGAAGCCCTGGCTGAAGCGAGGAGATGAAGCGAGGGAGCCGAGGTGATGGTTGCGTCTTCAATCAGGTAGTGCGGACGGGGTGTGGGGACGATGAGGGTTTCGAAATTCAACTGGCTAAGTTCGCCATCGGAGAGTATGACGATGTTTGCGTTCAGCTGAATTTGAGATGCGGCGGGTTGAATTAAGAGGCGATACAGGGCAATTCCGTCTGCGTTTGAATCTTCGGCGGGATCACCGAGGCCAATCAGGGCTCTTCGATAGCGCTTAACAGCTTGAATGATATCCCGTTGTGGTGGAAGCGTATGAGAGGAGATTCCATTTGGAGTGACGGTCCATAGGTATGATTGTTTCTCGCCAAGCCAATAGAAGAGCAGAGTCGAGTCTGTTTTGCGTGCGATTTGTGCTGGTCGCAGTTCGTCACGATCGAGGGATCGGAAGCTGCCCAAGCCTTGCGCCAGAGTTTGAGCGCGACTCTGATCGGCAACGCGGAGAGCCATTTCAAACTTGCCGTGGGCGATCAGGAAGTGGATGTAGTCATCGTAGATGCCTGTCGCATTGGCAAGGAAAGGAAGCTTGGAGTCCTCATTTTTCAGACGTTCACGGGCAGAGTTGAAAGTATTGAGGGCGGTTAGATAGGCCTTATCGGCAGTCGCATTCTCACCTTCGGATTCGTAGACTTGAGCAAGCCCGTGCTCGGCACCCATGCGCATCGAAATTTGACTTGCCGGATCATCTTCGACTCTTTTAAACCGATCTTCGGCATCCGGAAACTGATGTCGAACAAACGCTATTCTCGCTTTCGCCAACTCGATATCCAAGGTATCGAGGCGATTGCCGCCGGAGCGCGTTAGGGGTTCAAGCTGTTCGAGATAATGCTCCGCAGCCGAGAGATCCTTGGCTTCGATAAGAGCGTGTGAGAGCTCTTCAAGAGCATTGACGGTGTATTCTTTGCTATCGATCTTTCTTGCAAGGGCAAGGGCGTGCAAATACGCGCCAATTGAGCGGGACAATTCTCCCCGAGACCGGTAGACATCTGCAGCAGTGTTTAACCAATTGATCTCTTGGGAAATGTTTCCCAATTTCGCAGCACGGGCCTGGGCATCAAGGAATAGCTGAAGTGCGCGCTCCAGATCTCCAAGTCCATAGTAGGCCCATCCGAGATTGCCAATGGCGCCCTGTACTCGATTTTCATCACCCATTTCCAATCCTGCCTTATACGCAGCATTCGTCCAGTCAACGGCTTCGTCATATCGCTCTTCGTGCAGATAGACGGAACCGAGGTTCAGGAGTGATGTGGTTTCGAGGGGCTTGTCATTATGTGCTCGTGCAAAAGCCAAACTCTGCATGAAGAGATCACGAGCCATTTTCTGATCACCTCGTTCCAATGACAAGATTCCGCGCGCGCGGAGGATTGCACCGCAAGCGGAATACCTGCCGTGTCGACAAGTGCCTTCGGCTTGCGAGATGGTCGCCTCAGCGTCAGAAAAGCGCTGCAGGTGCGTGAGCGCCACGGCGCGGAGAGCAAGTCTCGAGATCTCATCATCTGTGCTGGCGTTGGCAGTTCGCTTTTTCAGGATTGGAAGAGCAGCATCGAAATTTCCGCTCCAGACCATTGACTCAGCTTCGAGCAAATGGAATCTGGTTTCCCAGCGTGCATTGCCGGCGAATCGACGATACCCTCGGGCGGCCTCCCACTGAGCCGCTGCCAATTGTCCGTGCAGAAACTGTTTTTGCGCGTTATCGTAATCAGCTTGCGGCGAACCCCGACCGGTATCCGAGAGAAAAAACAGCAGAACGGAGACTAAAACCAATCCTGCTGTTTGACTTGCCCGCGCGCGCCCAACCTTATTCGCGTTTGGCCGTGCTTCGGATGCTTTTGGACTGTTTAAGTTCGTACAAAGCCGAGCTACGCCTAGGGCTGTGTCACTCCGTTGGTCTTGCCCGATCCCAACTGGAGCAGTCCGCCACCAATGCACCCCATCTCCAGCTTCAGCATCGTCAGGCAGATTGTCGTTTTGGTCAGAATCCCGTCTTTGTTCGGGTCCGAGTGTTTGATCTGCAAGGTTGCGAGATGGATTTTGCCAAAATCGGGTACGTAAATGATGTGACCATACGAGCGCCCCGGAAAAGAACCCTCCACCTGGTTGACCACTGAGCACTCGATGGACTCCCGCTTTGTCGAAGCTGACGGAAGTTGATTGTAACTCGCCGCTAGTTCATTGGGGAGATTCTGCTGGCCGCGAATATGTTCGTACTGCCGGGAAACGCGTTGAAGGAATGCAGAATCACTGGCATAGATGCCATCATTGGCAGGCTTGGGTCCGAGGATATTGAGATCCAAATCGATCTTCACTGGATGGCCTGCAATACGGAGGTTTTCGAATCGCGTGCCGAGAAAGGTGACGCGAGGAACGTAGCCCACCAGAGGATGATCGGTCGAGATCTGCGCAACCACGCGATCAGCGGTGACGACTTCCATCACGTTGAGGCCTTCAATTACGGCGGTCGCGATCGTGTTCCAGCCATGATCGGGTTTGGTGTCGCGGTTTCCACCCACGTGGGTATAGGAGGAACGGAAAGTGACGACGCCGCCGAGATGAAAACGGTCAGCCTGCTGCGTGACGTAGCCGCCGTGCTCGTTGAGTTTCGAAGCGGTGTGGGAGCATGTTTTCTGCTCAAACGGCAGATGCAACTCGCCGTCAAGTGTGGACGCCTCTGCGTGGTACAGGTGATACCGTTCTTTTGGATTTTCCATGGGTCTTTCACCTTCCCGACAAGTTCTGGACTTCAGTTTTCAAATTGTACGTCGAGAGCGCGCCGGTCAATCTCGACGCGATTGTTCTCAGGCGTGGTAGCCCAGATGCTGAGCGTGTAGGTGGCTTGCTGGAGTCCGGAACCCGGAACAATAAGTGAGACCGCGCCATCAAGGTCGGTGTTCGGCCGGCTGAGAGTCTGCGTCCATATTTTTTTCCCAGTGGGATCGTACAGTTCAAAAACAAATGCCGAGTAGTTTGAGGATTGAGGAAGCTCGATGGAAAGCGCAAAACCGTCCTTGCGATCGGCTTGCACAGCTGTGTGTGCCGAACCGCGCGTTCCCGTGTGAATGGGACTGGAGTATGCGAGCCTCGGCGCGGAAGAGGCTCTGCGCATGGAGGGAATTGCAGAGAAATTCTGGTACGCGATGATGCCTAGCATTACGGCGAATGCGGGCAGAGCGAAAGATGGCTGCCAAAGCCAAGCCAAGGGGGCCCTTTTTCGTTTAGGGGCGGCAATCGAAGTCACAGGCCCTGAGGGTTCCGTGGAGATGTGCGCCAGCTGAGATTTAGCTTCGTTAATGAACGCAGAACCTGCACGGATGTCGAGGGCACATTCCTGGCAGCCGAACATATGGAGTTCGAATGCGTCTCTCTCTTTCGGCGTGAGCTCGTTCAGGAGGTAACGCTCCGCTGCCATCATTTGTAATGCTTCTCCGTGATCCATCGCCTTTTCCTGGCTGATCCCATCGTTTGGATGGTGATCCGGCTCTCATCTCCGTTTCAACTAATTCCTGGATTAACGTGTCCGCGTATTTTCCTAAGGTACTCGGTTTTGAAATCCTGCTTTGCGCGGTGGAGCAGAACCCGAAGGTATTCGCGATCGACCCCAAATTCGCGGCAAATCTCCTCGCGATCGCGCTCGTCAAGGAATACAGCTTTCAGGAGCGATCGATCTCGGGCGGGCATACCGAGCAGGATTTGTCGAACCTTGACCTGGATCTGACCGGAAACGGCGATTGTATGCGCGTCTGCTCCGGTGGATGCAGGTTCCACTGCACCTTCCTGGTCGAGGGATTCGCTTCGGGAGGATGCGCGGTAGTGCTCGAAGAGGACGTTGTTGCAGACCGTGTTTACGAAGGCACCGAGGCTTTCCGGCTGGCGCAGGGAGCCGGGCTTTCTGAGGCTGGCAAAGACCCGCGCGAACGTTTCCTGACGCACGTCCTCGATCGCCTGAGGGGACTGGAGCCGCGAGCGAAGCTTCAGATGGAGCAGTTCAGTGAAGTAGCCTACGAAATGCTCCTGGGTGCGGAGGTCCCCAGCGC
Organism: Occallatibacter sp.; assembly: GCA_035606555.1. GTDB lineage: Bacteria > Acidobacteriota > Terriglobia > Terriglobales > Acidobacteriaceae > Telmatobacter. The sequence goes on along the minus strand of DATNFD010000065.1, from coordinate 1,751 downwards.
GGAGATTTTCGACGTAAGGCGCGTCAAACGCGTGAAATTGCAAGGCCGTCCCCGAAAAGCCTGGAGGACGTAAGTATAACATCCGTAATGGTTGCGGAAGGTTACCTGAGTCTCGGGTTCGGCATTTTTCCCGGCGAGTGCGCGTGGCGGGAGTTACGGTTGCGGGGGAAGGCTTGGGCATAGGGACCGCTGAGGGGGACCTCCCTCTCCAAGCGGCAGACCGCCTCGGGGAAAGCGGCTGCCACTGGAGAAGCTGGCCGATCTGGCTCCTTGCCAGGACCAGATTGGCAAGACTGAAGAGAACCAAGGCAAAGAGTGGTGCAAAGGGCTACTGTGCAAGCGCCCAAAGCTCATTCGACCGGGCTTGACTCGGGTAAACGAGGCCGGTTGACTCTGAGGTGCCAACCGGCCTCTTGTCGGTAAGATCGGAGGAACGTCCCATCCGTACCTCCGACTCGGTTTCGTCTGCAAAATGGTCCCAGGAACCTTGTTGCAGACGATCCGACCGACGAGCATCTGTTGTTGTGGTAGGGATTCGGGTTTCCAGTACGTTTCCCCAGAGAGGCGCCCAATCCGGGGCGTCTGGAGGCGGGGGTGAGTTCCAGGAGAGAATGGCGCGAACAAGCGGCGGGTGTTCAGCGGATTCAAGCAGTTCGCGAAGTGCGATGCGCTTGGTGACGAGGTGTATCCGCGTCCTTGCTCCGGGTTCATCGGTCACTGTCACCGCAGTCAGGCCCTCGTTGTGCCAAGTCTCGCCCCGATCGAGGGAGAGATAGAAGCGAACGTACTCGCGAGAACTTGAGTTGCGCAGGTGGAGGGAATAGCCCCAGTCGCGCTTGAGCTGAATAGATGCATAGAGTTGCTCAAGCAACGGAATGTAGCTAACGCAACCCAGTGACTCGAAGCCCGTTTCGCCGTTCATATTCAGCACGACTTTGAACGATTTCTCAGGCAAGTGCCGAAAATAGTCGGGGTTGGAGAGCAAAAGCTTGCGCAGGCTCTGGCTTGCCAGTTCGGGCTGAAGTGTAGCGAGATAAATCAGTTCCAGAGCCGGCTGCAACGCATTCGGAGAGCTCGTGCCATGGGGGGAGGGCATATCCGTTCCTCAGTTGCAAGGATAGGGGCCAAGTGTGGCTTGGCACGTGGCGAGCAAAATTCTCAGGAGCACATCGGCGGCTGAGAACGGAGTGGCCCGGTGGGGCCATGTCCTGGAGATATTGCGGATCTTGCTTTCAACTGAATGGTGAAGCGCGGATGGCGAGCGTTTCAGGAATCCTGAGAAAAATTCGCGCGCCTGTCGGGAGAAGTCCTAAAGAATCAGAGTAGAGGAACGAAGAGCACGAGGCAGGACGGATTGCGGGATCGGAGGAGGATGATCTTCGGGGAAGCGAAGGGCAAGCTTCCCCGAGGATTGGGATCAGCTCCTCATGCGGCAACTGCAGCTTCCCAAGGCTTCAAGACCACCTTGGTGCATCGTTCACGCTTATCGCGGAAGATCTTGTAGGCTTCCGGCGCCTTGTCGATGGGCAGAACATGGCTGATAACAAACGACGGGTCGATGTCGCCGCGCTCGATCCGCTCGAGCAATGGTTGCATGTAGCGCATCATGTGGGTTTGTCCGGTCTTCATGGTGAGGCCCTTGTTCATATAGGCGCCCATGGGTACCTTGTCGATAAAGCTGGCATAGACGCCGGGTATGGAGACAGAGCCGCCCTTTTTGCAGGCAATGATCGCCTGCCGAAGAACGATGG
>DATNFD010000064.1:0-36249 GCA_035606555.1 Occallatibacter sp. | reverse complement strand
GTTGTGATCATGAACATCATGCTGGTGAGCGTGACGGAGCGGACGCGAGAGATTGGCGTGCGTAAAGCTCTGGGTGCGAAGCAGCGGGATGTGCTGATGCAATGTTTGATTGAGAGCGCTTCGCTGGCGGGTATTGGCGGGGTGTTCGGGATTTTAATGGGAGTGCTGGTTGGGAAGCTCATCACTGTTTTTGTGGGGTTCCCGACGGCGGTTCCGGTATGGGCGATATTCCTGGGGCTGTTCCTCGCAAGCGGAGTGGGAATTTTCTTCGGGGTATATCCAGCGAGCAAGGCGGCGAGATTGGATCCGGTCGTTGCACTCAGGGCTGAGATGTAGGTACATATCAGAACGGATCTTTGTTTGTAGCCATCAGATTCCTGCAGGGTCCGCAGCGCCCTATTGCGAGGCCGAAGCGAATGGCTAGTAGCTGGAACTAGGAGCTGTTTTTATGCGCGGACAACAGACGGGCGAGTCGGTGAAGATGGCACTGGATACGATTCGCACGAACAAGTTGAGATCAGGACTAACGATTCTGGGCATCGTGATCGGCGTGACGACGGTGATTACGATCTCCTCGGTAATCAGCGGCTTGAATAATCGTGTGCAAGACTTTGTAAGTTCGCTCGGCAGCAATGTCTTCTGGGTCTTTCATATGCCGGTGATCGGCGTTCGGCCAACCGCGGAGATGCTTGCTCGCAAGAAGCTGAACTTCGACGATGTGCTTGCGCTGCGCACCCTACCGCATGTGGTTGCGGCAGATGGGGGATACCAACACACGAAGACACAGTTCCGGGTTGGCGATGTGGCGGTGCGCTACAACGGGAAAAAGATTGCCGGCACGATTCTGCAGGGATCGACTGCGGAGGTAGGGCAGGTGACAAATCTGACGTTCCTGCAAGGGCGCCTGTGGACTGATGAAGAAGACAAGCGGGCCGAGCACGTCGTCGTGCTTGGTCATGATACGTGGGAGGAGTTGTTCGGCGACCAGAACGCGATTGGCAAGGAAGTCGCGGTCGAATCTGGCCTGTATACGGTAATCGGAGTTTTGGATAAGCAGAAGCAGCCTTTTGGCGGCGGCAAGAACCCGAATGACAACATGGCCTATTTCCCGCTAGGGACCTTTCACAACCTGCATCCGGAAGACAAGGACATGTGGGTGAGCGTGAAATATGACGATCCCAAGAACAAAGCACTGGTCGAAGAGGAGATCCGAGAGATGCTTCGGATCCGGCGCAAGGTGAAAGTGGATCAGCCGGACAACTTTGAAATTTTCGGGCCGGATTCGCTATCGAAGCTATGGAATCAGCTGACGGGTGGGCTGGTGTTGTTCATGATCGCGGTTTCGAGCGTGGGCCTGATGGTGGGCGGCGTAGGGGTGATGAACATCATGCTGGTGAGCGTAACGGAACGAACGCGCGAAATCGGTGTCCGAAAGGCGATTGGGGCGACCAAGCGAACGCTGCTCGTGCAATTCACGACAGAGGCTGTGACTTTATGCGCGGTCGGCGGAGTTATAGGAATCCTTCTCGGTGCAATATTGACGTGGATCATCTACTTCCTGCCGATCGGATTGCCGGCGACAATGTCGACCGCCTGGGTGCTGACCGGATTTACCGTGTCGTGCGGGATTGGCCTTGTATTCGGAATCTATCCGGCATGGAAGGCTGCGAACCTGGATCCGATTGAGGCGCTGAGGTACGAGTAAAGCAGGGGAAAGAGATTATTAGCTGAGCTAGATCGCGTGCTCCTTGATGTGGTCCATGGGTGCGCGGTGGGCGCATAATGGTTGCCAGACTGCCAAGAAAGCCGGGCACGGGATGGCACAGGGACAGACGCGGGAATCTGTGAGGATGGCTCTGGGTACGTTAAGGGCCAACAAGCTTCGCTCGGGGCTTACGATCCTCGGGATTGTTATCGGCGTTACCACCGTGATCACGATTTCTTCTGTTATTACCGGCCTGAACAATCGAGTGAATGACTGGGTGACCTCGATGGGGTCGAATGTCTTCTGGGTCTTTCATATGCCGTTGATCGGTGTACGGCCGACGACCGAGATGCTCACGCGCAAGAAGCTGACACTGGACGACGTACTTGCACTTCGGACCCTGCCTCACGTTGTCGCGACAGACGGCAGCTACAGGCACGTGGATGAGCAGTTTCAAGTCGGCGACGTGAGTCTGAAGTACAACGGCCACAAGATTTCGGGAGCCTTCCTGGCGGGATCAACGGCACAGACTGAATTTATCTACAACCTGGCGATGACGGCCGGCCGCTTCTGGACCGAGGAGGAGGATCAGCGGCATGCTCACGTGTGCGTGATGGCCCACGATACAGCCGACGAGCTTTTCGGCAGCGATAGTCCAATTGGAAAGGACGTGAACGTAGGTCCAGGTCTGTATACGGTGATTGGGGTCGTAGACAAGAGGAAGCAGCCGTTCGGCTCCGGGAAAAACCCCGCGGATAACGGACTCTACTTTCCCTTGGGAACGTTTCACAGTCTCTACCCCGAAATCAAGGACATGTACATCAGCGTCAAGTACGACGATCAACGGAATAAGGCGCTGGTCGAGGAAGAGATTCGCGAAATGCTGCGAATCCGCCGGAAAGTTAAGGTGGACCAGCCGGATAATTTTGATATCTTTGGCCCGGATTCGCTCTCGAAGCTCTGGAATCAACTTACCGGCGGGCTGGTGCTGTTTATGATCGCGGTCTCGAGCGTGGGACTCATGGTGGGCGGCGTGGGCGTGATGAACATCATGCTGGTAAGCGTGACGGAACGAACGCGGGAGATCGGCGTGAGGAAGGCGATCGGGGCGACCAAAAGAGCATTGATGCTGCAATTCACGACAGAGGCGGTGACGCTGACGGCGCTCGGGGGAATTGTGGGCATTTTGCTGGGTGCAGTGCTGACATGGATCATCTATTTGCTGCCGATCGGATTGCCTGCGGCAATGTCCACGATTTGGGTGCTTACCGGGTTTACTGTTTCGTGCGGGATCGGGCTGGTATTCGGGATTTATCCGGCGTGGAAGGCGGCGAATCTGGATCCAATTGAGGCGTTGAGATACGAGTGAACACTGAGCAGTGATCAGAGGTCAGAACAGGTCCATAATGATCTGCATGGCCCGAGAACGGGCTCTGTAACGCGGTAGTTTGTATTTCCCCATGAATCGACTGGAGCGAGAGGCGCGCTCCCGAACCTGCTGCCCGGAGAGGGCGGGAGGGCCGCAGATGGTTCTCGTCGAAGCCTCTAAATTGGCATTGCAATCTTTGTGGGCCAACAAGCTGCGCAGCATTCTGACGCTGCTCGGCGTGGTCATTGGCGTCGCTTCCGTGATCATGGTGGTGACACTGACCAACGGCGCGAAGCAATTTGTCACATCAAAGCTCAATCGATACGGCGCAAGCGTAATCACGATTACCAAGACGCCGCAGGCGTTCATCACGGTCGAGGAGTTTCTGGAATTTCAGAAGCGGCGCGATATCACGATGGACGACTATCACGCGGTACTGTCTGATTGCCATTCCTGCGTGACCGTGGGAGCACGACGGGAACTGCCGGGAAAGGTCGTGTACGGGAGAAACTCGACCACCGATACCTTTATCCGGGGGTGGACTTGGACCATGCCAGGATTGTCAAACCTGGATCTGGAGTATGGGCGCGCCTTCACGGAATTGGAAGACGAGCACAATGCTCACGTGGCGATCGTGGGTGCGGACATTGTGAACAACATGCTCGGGCGCGGCGATCCGCTTGGGAAAGAGATCCGTGTGGATGGCACGCCGTACACGATTATCGGTGTCGGCGAAGCCCAGGGCAAGATGCTGGGAATGAGCCTGGATAACTGGGTTGCTGTTCCCCTGAGCACTTTTCTGCAATCACACGGATATCACTACAGCATCGATATCTTCGTGGACGCGGGAGGGGGCGGAGAGGTGATCGATGTAGCGATGGACGAGTTGAGGACGATCATGCGGGCGCGAAGGCATCTAGCGCCCGGTGTGGTCGATTCCTTCAGCATTGATACGAGCGCGACTTTTCAGAACATGCTGGGGAAAATTCTCAATAATTTTGGGGCGGTAGTCGCGGCAGTGGCAGGAATCTCGTTGGTGGTTGGCGGGATCGTGATCATGAACATCATGCTGGTAAGCGTGACGGAGCGAACCGCAGAGATCGGACTGCGGAAGGCTGTGGGAGCCAACCGCCACGACATCATGATCCAGTTTCTTGTTGAGTCTGCAACGATTTCGGTCGTGGGAGGGTTCTTTGGCATTGTGGCGGGAATATCGATAGCGAAGGCGATCACTATTCTGATCGCATTTCCATCAGCAGTGAAGGTCTGGTCGATTCTGGTTGGGCTGGTTGTAGCGGCGACGGTAGGTATCTTCTTCGGCGTGTATCCGGCACATAAGGCGGCGCAGCTTGATCCGATTGCGGCGTTGAGAGCGGAGCAGTAGCCATGTTCATTTCGGATTACAGGGAACCGATTCGGCTGGCGCTGGATACGCTACGAAGAAACAAGCTGCGTTCGGGATTAACGATTCTGGGGATATCGATCGGGATCTCGACGGTGATTTTGATTTCGTCGGCGATTAATGGATTGAATTCGAACATCAGCCATTTCGTGAGCGCGCTTGGAACAAATGACTTGTGGGTGTTCCGGTTTGAGCCTTTTGGGAAGAGGCCGACGACCGAAGAGCTGAATCGCAAGCAGCTGACATACGAGGACGGGGTTGCAATGCGGAGCTTACCTCATGTGGTAGCGGTGGATCCGGCGTTGACGTATCAAAATTTTCAGCTTGGGATCGGAAATGTGTCATTGAAACACGGGAAGCACAAGATCAATAACACAATTCTGTACGGCGAGACTTCGGCTGTGAAGATTACGCAGGATTTCGAGCTTCTGGAAGGCAGGCTCTTTACGGAAAGTGAGGAGGAGCGGAGGGCGAATGTTGTTGTTCTGGGACATGACTCTGCTGAAGATCTGTTTCCGGATGAGTCGCCGCTGGGACAGGACGTGGAGTGTGGCGGAGATGTTTTCAGCGTAATAGGTGTCCTTGATAAAAGCCCCCAGCCTTTTGGGAGCGGGCGGAACACTCAAGATAATGCGGCTTACTTTCCGCTGAATACATTCAGAAAGATCCATCCGGAGATCAAGGATTTCTGGATTACCGTCAAGTATGACAGCCAGACCAACAAGGCACTGGTGATCGACGAAATCAGGGAACTCTTGCGTCGGCGCAGGTCTGTTCGCTTGGATCAGGCGGACAACTTTGCGATCTTCGGGCCGGATTCGCTGACGCGGCTTTGGAATCAGCTTACGGGCGGGCTGTTTTTGTTCATGGTTTCTGTATCGAGTGTTGGACTGATGGTGGGCGGTGTGGGCGTGATGAACATCATGCTGGTGAGCGTGACGGAAAGGACTCGCGAGATTGGAATTCGGAAGGCTGTGGGCGCGACAAAGAAAAACATTCTGCTGCAGTTTACGATGGAGGCTATCACCCTGTGTGCGGTGGGCGGAGTGCTGGGGATCGGAGTGGGATCACTGTTTACGCTGATTCTGCATTATGCAGTGACGTTTTTGCATGCGGCGCTTTCGATGACGTGGATCATGCTGGCCATCCTGGTGTCCTGCGCTATTGGGTTGTTGTTTGGAATTTATCCGGCGTGGAAGGCTGCAAATCTGGATCCAATTGAGGCATTGCGCTACGAATAGCGCATTGCGCAGTGCACAGTTTGTAGTCGTTTCGGATAATCCGACCGATCTGCTGAGCGACGAACGTCGAACCGGAATTCGTTACACTAGGTGTCGTGCATTCGCATACAGTCGCGATGGCGGTTGAGGCGCTGACCATGGTATCGGCCGTTGCGGGGATGGTGTATTACCTCGCCGCAATCGTGGCGGCGCGGGGCTTCATTTCTCACCGCCGAAAGCTGGTTAGCAGCTTTGCGCCGGCAGTCTCGATTCTGAAATCGCTGAAGGGGCTCGATCCTGGGATGCTGGATGCGTTTCGGAGCCACTGCAGGCAGGATTACGCGGGAGAATACGAGTTGCTGTTTGGAGTTTCGTCGCTGGATGAGCCGGCAGTGAGTGCGGTGCGGGAATTGCAGACGGAGTTTCCCACGCACGGGATACGCTTGATTAAGTGTCCGGAGCGGCTGGGATCGAATGGGAAGGTGAGCACATTGGCGCAGATGGCGTCTCATGCGGGACACGAGTTCCTGCTGGTGAACGATTCGGATATTACTGTAAGTTCGCACTACTTGACGCGGGTGATGGCGCACTTCGCTCCAGGCGAGAACAAGCCGCTTCATCCACCTCAAAAGCCTGTTGGGTTAGTGACCGCGCTGTATCGCGGACGCGCGCATGGGACGCTTGCGTCGGCGCTCGAGTCGCTGACGATCGCGGCGGATTTTATGCCGAGTGTGCTGGTAGCTCGAATGCTGGAGGGCGGGCTGCGGTACGGGCTGGGATCGACGCTGGCGGTGAGCCGCGGGGCACTCGAGAAGATCGGCGGGTTTGAGGCGATTGTGGACCAGCTTGCGGATGATTATGAACTGGGAGAGCGAATCTACAAGGCAGGGTATCGAATTGCGCTGAGTGCCGAGGCGGTAGAGACGAGTGTGCCGGCGTATAGCTGGCGCGGATTCTGCGATCATCAGCTGCGGTGGTTGCGGACGGTGCGCGATGCGAGGCCCGGAGGATATGCCGGGCTGATCTTCACACAAGGATTGACGCTCGCGCTATTGAATGTGATCGCAAGCGGCGTGAGTCTTATGAGCTTGTGGTTGCTGGCTCTGAGTTTCTTTCTGAGGCTGTCGGTGGCGATGTTGGTAGGAGCGGAGGTGCTGAGTGATCACCAGGCGCTGCCTTCACTGTGGCTGCTGCCGTTTCGTGATTTGATTGCGACGGGGCTATGGCTTGGCGGGTTTGCTTCGAACACAGTGCTTTGGCGGGGGGAAAGGTTTGAGGTGCGGCGGGGGAAGCTGTATCCCGCTCCGCAGAGATAGAGCCCGACTTCGAGGTGGATCGGCAACCTATCTTCTTCATGAGGAGTTTCGCTGGTTGACACGGAATCGCCCATTTGCGATGTGCCCGGGCCGGTTCGGAACTTTTCCGGTGATTTGTGACGGATTCACAGAATGCTGCTATCGGCGCGGGGAGTGGTCTGCTAGATTTGGCCTCACGCGGTCCATGGTTTGCTGTGTGTGCTGGTGAAAACCAGGCGGCCGCGAAAGGAGAGATCGATGCAAATCCCCTCGCGTTTTGTTAGCCGGCTGTTGTTGTGTTGCACGCTCGCAGCTACCCCTGCTTTCACATTTGCACAAGATTCCGCGGCGGCGAAGCCTGCCAAGCCTGCGGTGGGCACACCTGTTGCGCCATCGGGGACATACGGAAAGCTTTTGAGTGGAATGGAGAAGGAGTTTGTTGACGCGGCAGAAGCGATGCCGGAAGACAAGTTCGACTTTTCGCCTGCTGCGACGACGGGCGACTTCAAAGGCGTGCGCAGTTTTGGCGCGCAGGTGAAGCATGTGGCAGATGCCAACTACTATTTCTTCGGCGGCAATATGTCCGAAGCCGATATGAAGGCCAAGCACGATGCAATGGAGAAGATGACTTCAAAGGCGGAGATTGTGCAAGCGCTCAAGGACTCATTTGCGCAGGCTCATACGTTTGTCGATGGCATCACGGCTGAGAATGCTTTCGTAACCACGGAGCACGGCACGCGAGCAGGAATGGCTTCGTTCGGACTAGCGCACATGATGGATCATTATGGACAGATGGTGGTCTATCTGCGAATGAACGGGATTGTGCCTCCTGCAAGTCGTAACAGCGGGATGTAACTCTCTGAAACTTCGACGGACCGCGGCGCATCCTGCATTCATATGCTCGATGTCGCCGGGTCCATTCAAACCCCAGATTCCAATCTTACCGAATCCCGTTCCATTCAGTCGCGCATGCTCGCGCCGAGCTCCGCGCTTCATCCTTACATTCAGCGTATCTTAATTGTCGAGTACACCTCGGGGTGGTCGACGACCCTTCTGCCTGGGACGGGATTAGTGTTGGCGTTTCGGTTCAGAGGCGAATGCCTGATCAATAATGCTGGGATCTGGAATCTTCTCGGGTTTGAAAATCGAAACTTGGGAACCTACTTCGATTCTAAGCGCAGTCAAATTTCTGCAACGGCGGGATCGGAATGAATCTACTTATTCTGGGCGCTACGGGCGGGATTGGTAAGGAGCTTGTGAGGCAGGCTCTGAAGCGCGGGCACGCGGTTACTGCCTACGTACGAAGAACGGAGCCATTGAAGGAGTTCAGTGACCGTATTTCTATTGAGACCGGAAATCTACTGGATGCGGTGGCACTGGCGCGCGTGATGCGGGGGCAGGATGCAGTGTTATCGGCGTTCGGGCCGCGGGTTCCCATCGCGAAGGGTGATGCGCACTTACTCCGCGATTTTGGTGCGGCATTGACGAAGGCGATGAAGCAGGCGAACGTGCGTAGAGCGATAGTGGTTTCAGTGGCTTTCCTCTTCAAGGATGCCCTGCTACCGCCGGTGTATGTGCTCGGGCGCTTGTTCTTCCCCGGCGTGATTGCGGATGCGACATTGATGGAATCGACATTGCGCGAGAGCGGGCTCGACGTGGTGATCGTGCGACCTCCGGAATTGACAGATAGGCCGCACACGGGAACATTCCGGGTGCGTGAGGGACACCTGCCTATGTTTGGGCTGTGGATTCCGCGCGGGGATGTCGCGGACTACATGATCCGAAGGGCGGAGAGCGGGGATTTCCATCCTTCGATCGTGGGTCTTGCGAGTTAGTCCCTGCAACTACTGCTCCCGAATGGCGGAGACCGGGTTGATGCGCATGGCGCGAAGCGCGGGGAGGTAGCAAGCAAGCATCGAGATGACTGCGAGAAGTCCCACAACTGCCAGGGCGGTTTTGGGGTCAGTGGGGCTGACTCCGTAGAGCATGCTTGCGATGAATCGCGTCAGGCCGAACGCGAGAGCCAGTCCCAGGGCGAGCCCCGCGATTGTTAACTGGAGGCCTTGCACGAGGACGAGTCGCATGACGTCGGCACGCGAGGCGCCGAGCGCGACGCGAATACCGATCTCGTGCGTTCGGAGCTGGGTGCGGTAGGAGATGACTCCGTAGATGCCGGTAGCAGCAAGCACCAAAGCGATGATTGCGAAGATCCCTGCGAAGGTACTGGCCATGACGGGGAAGATGGCAGAGGCGCGGGTGGTTTCGCGCAGAGAACGGACGTCGAAGATCACCAGCTGCCGATCGACTTGATGAATGGCTTCTTCGACGGCGGCTGCCATCGAGTCTGGATCGCCTGTGGTTCTGACCATGAGGGTGGGATCATCGGGATTCTGAAAAAAGCTCCGGTAAACCATTGGCTCCGCGGGCTCGTTGACGAACTGGTGCTTGGAATTCTTTGCAACGCCGATCACGGTGAACATGCGGCCCCAGATCTTCACGCGACGGCCAATGGGGTTTTCGCCGGGCCAGTAGCGGTTGGCCAATGTTTGATCAACGATGACCACGGCTGGTGCGGTGCGGTTGTCATTCACTGTGAAGTCACGGCCGGCGGTGATGGGAATTCCCATGAGTGAGAAGTACCCGGTGGTGACATCAGCACGGCGCACCTCGTGCGATTCATGCAACAGAGGGGCGTAGTTCTCTGGATAGACGTCGGCGTTTCTGCCATTGAAGGAGAGTGGCAGCCAGTCGCTGAGCGCGGCAACCTTGACGCCGGGCAGAGCAGAGACCCGGTCGAGAATCTTGTGCTCCATCGGTTCCGCTTCCTTGTCGGAGTAGCCGGCGATTCCGATGCCGAAGGAGGCGGTGAGGATGTGATCCTTCCTGAAGCCCGGATCGGCATCGGTCATGTTTCTGAGCGTACGGAGAAAGAGCGCGGACGAGACGAGTAGGGCAAGTGAGAGAGCGATCTGTGTGATTACCAGCCCACTGAGAAGACGACGATGATGGCCTCCGGATATGCTGGCAGTCTCTTCTTTGAGCACTTCGGCGGCATTGACGCGCGAGGATCGCAGTGCGGGAAATCCACCGCAGATCAGTGTCGCCAAGACAGACAGCAATACGATGATGCCGATGACGTTGTGATCCACGGTTCCATTGAGCATGATGGGATTCGCATTAGGCGGGATGAAATCGGCGAATCGCTTGGAGGTCCACGAAGTGAGGGTGAGGGCGAGCAAGCCACCGGCGAGGGAGACGAGCAGGCCTTCCAGCATCATCTGGCGCATGAGCTGAAGACGGCTGGCGCCGAGCGATTCGCGGATTGCGGTTTCTCGTCTGCGTGCAACGAAGCGGACCAGAGCCAGAGTGGCGACGTTGACGCAGGTCAGCAAGAGGACGAAGCCGGCGATAGCGAGGAGGATGGGGAGGGACTTGGCCAGGTATACATTTGCGCCGAAGGGCGAGCGCCACATGGGGTCGAGCGTGATGTTGTTTGCACCGATGTGGTCGTTGGGATATTCGGCGACGATCTGGCGCATGATGGTTTCGAGATCGTCTGTAGCCTGCCGGCGAGTAACGCCGGGCTTCAATCGCCCAAGGACATTCAGGTAGGAGGCGCTGCGATGTGTCATCCGGTACCGGTCTGTTCCTAGGGGATCGAGGGGCAGCCATGCATCGTGGCGAACGCCGGGCATGGCATTGATAAATCCCTCCGGTGCAACTCCGATGATGGTTCCCGATTGGCGAGCGAGTTCGATCGGCTTACCGACGATGGCAGGATCTCCACCGAATTTGTTTTTCCATAGTGAGTAACTGAGCACCACGAAGCGAGCACCGCCTTCGCGCGCTTCTTCTCCAGGCAGGAAGAAGCGGCCGAGCTCGGGCTTAATACCAAGGACGTCGAAGAAATTGGAGGACACGTTTGCGACGTAGATGCGATCGGGTGTTCCGCTGCCGGTCAGGGTCAGCCAGTCATGGTGGTAGGCGAGCATGCCGTTGAAGGTATGGTTGCGCTCGCGAAGGTCTCGGTAGTCCAGATACGAAAGGGGCGGGGCGGGAGAGGTGCTCCACTGGCCGCGCATAACGCTGACAAGCTCGTTGGTGTTCCGGGCCCTGGGTATGGGGTGGAGCATGGTGCCGTCGATCCAGCTGAAGACGGTGCTGTTCGCGCAAATCGCGAGTGCCAGCATCAGTACGGCAGTGAAGGTGAATCCTGGGCTCTTGCGAAGTTGCCGCAAGGCAAAGCGAACATCCTGGAGCAGTCCGGCCATGGACGCCTCCTCGAAGAACTTTGCTCTTGGGGAATGAGAGTATTTGCAGTTCTTAGAGCATGCTGTGCGCCAAAGCACGGATGCGGTAAACCCAAGTTGATCGTTGGACATAAGACGATGTTCGGATTGTGATCGGGGGTGCTGTTCTGTCCGTTGGGGCTCACGGCTGTTCATTTCCGAACAACCGAGGTTTGTTTCAGGCATTGACAGTGCCCAGGTGTGGGGCTAGATTCGGGCGAAAGTCGTCGCCGGTTGCATTCCTGACAAACCGCATGAGTGGACTACTGGATCGCACGCTAGTGATATTCGTTAGACAAGGAAGACTGCGTGCGGGTTGGCGATTCGCGCTGTTGGTGGTTCTGTATTGGGGCTGTGGGCCGGTACTGGATCCAATTCTGACGAAGCTCCACTTTCCGAACCGCGGTATGACGGCTGGAGTGCTGTCGATGAACGAAGCGCTGGATTTTGCGCTGATTGTATTTTTTTCCTGGATCGTGGCGAGACTCGGGCGGGAGCGGATTGCAAGCTATGGGCTGGCGTTCCGACCTGGATGGCTTCAACTGCTTCTCAAGGGAATGGTGTGGGGAGCAGTTCCGTCAATTCTGATCGTGATTCCGATCTGTCTCGCGGAAGCGTGTTCACTTAATGGGCTAGCGTTACACGGGACTGAAATGGTGCGGAGCGCCGTTCTTTGGGCGCTGGCATTCCTTCTCGTGGGTTTCGCGGAGGAGTTCACTTTTCGGGGGTGTGCTCAATGGACGCTAGGACATGGGATTGGTTTCTGGCCCGCGGCAGTGGTTCTGTCGTGCTCTTTTGGACTGGTGCACCTATTGTTCAAAGAAAATGAGGGATGGGTGGATCCAATTTCGGTGGCGCTATATGGTTTGTTTTGGTGCTTCACATTGCGACGCACGGGAAGCCTGTGGTTTGCCGTGGGATTCCATGCGGCCTCGGACTATGTGGACATGGTTGTCTTTGCGGAGCCGAACACGGGTAACGGAGGTATACCGGTTCCGGGACATCTTTTGAACGTTGTGTTTCATGGGCCGGTGTGGCTGACAGGAGGTCCTCGAGGAACAGAAGCCAGTCTGCTGGTTTTTCCGGTCCTCGCGGGATTGTTCTTGCTCTTTCATTTGCTCTATCCAGGGAGGGCTGCGATTGAGCGGAGAGAACCAAGGCGGTTGCAAGTGGTCTGAGTTGCTTCGGCAGGAGATTCAGAACAAGTGATCCTGGCTGCCGAGGCCTATCCCAAGCCCCAGGTTCGAGGCTTGGGAGTCTTGTCAAGTTGGATTAGTTCAGCAGGTCGCCCGTGGTTGTTGACGTGGTGATTCGGGTGCCGGACAGAGCGCCGGTGAAGGCGGTCATTACGTTGCCCTTGGAGTCGTAGGCCGTAAGGGTGAAGGTGCCGGTGAAGTGATTGCCGTCGGGGGTAACGGTGACTTTCTCTGTGAAGTGAGTAGGGCCGACTGGATCTCCGATGCCGTTGTTGGTGTCGTTGGGGAACTGATTGGCGAACCAAGCGAAGTGATTCAGGTAGAAGGTTGATCTCCCGGCCTGCTTCCAGACGCCGAGGCAGAAATTACCGTCCTGGGGAGGGCGAACGGAGTTCATAATTTCGGTGTGATCGCTATGCCAGACAGACAGAGCATTATCGATCACGGTGTCAGGGATGGCGCTGCCGTTCATGGTATGAGCTGTGAAGAGCACGTGCCACATGCCGACGATGGACTTCCCTTCTTCGTCGTTGACTTGCACGATGTGGGCACTGCTGGATTGCGGCTCCCAACTGGATGGTTTGATGTCCTTGAGAGGCATGCCGCACTGTGCGACGGCTGCGGGGACAAATGCGATTCCGAGCACCAGAGCGATGAGAGCCGATGCCGACTTCCAAATTCTTGACCTCATTTTATTTCCTCCTCGGGCCGGGGGAATTTGCCGGCTGCCCGAAGCTAAGCGCGGGTCGGGGCGGGGAGGCAATGAAGAGGAGGTAAAGCGCGAGGTAAGCTTAGGTGAAGCGGTAAGCTCTTTCAAATCTCTCAGTTTCCTGACACACTGTTTCGTATCCGCTGAGGTGCAGGATGCGCAGCGGGCCGGGCTCGACGGAAGTTCAAGGAGCCTGGGAGGCGGATCAGATCAAGCTGGAAACGCTCTTTCGAGAGGTCATCTCCACGGGTAATCGGATTTGTGTTTGGAGCGGATTCCCAGGTCTTCATCCGTCTGCGCGCTGGTAATAAGCGATGGCGATTGAGAAGCTTTGAAGCAAAAGAATTAAAGATAGTCTGACTTCGAATAGCAGGCGCAAGAGGGAATGGGCGGTTCCGTATTTCAATTCGGAGAGTTCCGGCTGGATTGCCAGCGGTTCGAGCTTCAGCTCAATGGCCGCGCTGTGCGCGTCGAGCGTAAGCCCATGGAATTGTTGATGCTGCTGGCGTCGCGACGGGGGCAGCTGGTGACGCGCGCGGAGATCGCGGAGAGGCTGTGGTCCAGCGAGGTTTTCGTGGATACCGAGCACGGGATCAATACGGCGGTTCGCAAACTGCGGCACCTCCTGCGGGACAATGCGGATGAGCCGAAGTTTATCCAGACGGTCACGGGGATGGGGTACCGATTTGTAGCGTCGGTGACGATCGCCGAGCATGCGGACGAAACTGCTTCGGCTCAGGCGAATGAAACGAGGATTGAGGCCGCAGCGGTGACTGAAGGTGCAGCGCCGGAAGCTGCGCCCGTCGAGGTATACCCCAGGAGGAGAGCTCTCGGCTGGTACGCGGCGGCGGGCCTCTGCGCGTTGGGCGCTTTTGGCGGGACAGCAATTTATCGCTCGCGGCAGCATTCGGCGGAGGTTAAGTACACACAACTTACAGATTTCACAGATTCGGCGGTGCAGCCGACGTTGTCGCCTGACGGGCGCATGCTTGCGTTCGTTCGCGGAGTGGACACGTTTATGACCGTGGACCAGATCTACGTAAAGATGCTGCCGAACGGGGAAGCGCGACGAGTGACGGACGACAACCGTTTAAAGTACGGTCTTTCGTTTTCGCCGGATGGTTCGGAGATCGCGTACACGGTGCTGGAGGGCCCGGTGTTCTCGACCTATGTGGTTTCGGCGCTGGGCGGGGAGCCGCAGCTGTTATTCAAGAATGCGGCGGGGTTGGAGTGGCTGGATCCGCAGCACGTCATTTTCTCTCAGGCGCCCTCCGGAATCCACCTAAGCGTGGTGAAGGCAAGTGTGACGCGCGAGGATGTTCAGAATCTCTATGTGCCGGCACATGAGCGTGGCATGGCTCACTACTCGTTTCCTTCGCCAGATCGCCGCTGGGCAATTGTGGTGGAGATGAACGGGAACGGTGAGTGGGCTCCATGCCGGCTTATCGCGATCCAAGGAGAACGCGAGACTCGGATTGTTGGCCCTGCCGGAGGATGCACCTCGGCAGGCTGGTCGCCGGATGGGAAGTGGATGTATTTCGCTGCGCATGTGAATGGACGGAGTCACCTGTGGCAACAGCGATTTCCGGTGGGCGCGCCCGAGCAGATTACGTCGGGTCCGACGGAAGAGGATGGAGTTGCCGTCGATCCTGATGGGCATTCCCTGATTACGTCGTTGGGGGTTTATCAGACCTCTATCGCGTTTCACGACGAGAGGGGCGATCACATCCTGTCGACAGATGGCGAAGTGATCTGGTGGCCAAGTCCGGTGTTCAGGGAGGAAGACAAGGTCATCTACTATCTTCTTCGCCGTTCGAAGGGGGCGAGCACGGAACTATGGCGAACGCTGGTGGAGTCAGGAAAGAGCGAGGCAGTGCTCCCGGACGTTTCGATGGCGTCGTTCAACATCTCGCCGGATGGCAAACAGGTTGTATACGCAACGTGGGGCGCAAATGGCGTGACGGAGTTGTGGCGTGCGCCGATGGACCGGAGTTCCGCCCCGGTGAAGCTAGGAATTCCCGGCGCGCGGATGCCGCTATTCGGCGGACAGGGACAGATTCTGTTTCAGCGCGCCGAGGGCGAGATGAATTATCTGGAGCAGGCCGATGCGGATGGTACGCATATATCGAAGGTCTTTCCGTTTCCGATTTCTGATCTTCAGAGCATTTCGCCAGCGCGGAAGTGGGTGATTCTTGCGGCTGCGAGGCCAGGGCAGGATCATCGTCAAACGATCATGGCGGCGTCGCTTGTGGATGGGAGCAGGAAGATTCTTTGCACCGACTACTGCACGCCCAAATGGTCGCCGGACGGGAAGTACATGTTTATAGCTGTGGAGTATGTGTCGCGGAACAGCCCGGGGAGGGCTCTAGCGATCCCTATGGAACCGGACGAGATATTTCCGGAGTTTCCAGCAGAAGGCATTCCGCCGCTGGCCGAGCCGAGTGTGGTGCGAGGGGCACGATCTGTGCCGCACTCAGTTATTGTGCCGGGGAGAGACCCCGATCACTATGCATGGATCAATGCCACGGTGCAAAGGAATCTCTACCGTATCTCCCTTCCATGAGATCTGCTGAAGAGTAGCTCCCCAAAGCGGCTGTCTGAGAGGGGTCATACTGCTATGCTTTGAGCGAAATGCCGCTTGTGACCACAACTGAGGCGGGGATGCCAATACAGGGGCCGAGCGCGACCCTGATCTACGACGATTGGTATCCCGCGCTGAGGACAGATCATCTTCGACCAGGCAAGCTCGAAACAGCGATGCTGTTGGGGATTCCGCTGGTTTTGGGGAGGCGGAATGACGGACGGGTGTTTGCGATGCGCGACAGCTGTCCTCACCGAGGGATTCCGCTGAGCGTCGGGTGGTTCGATGGAAGCCGCGTCACGTGCCGTTATCACGGATGGGAGTTTGAGCCGTGCAGCGGACGGTGCGAGCTGATTCCTTCGCTTTCGAGCCACGACCATCTGGATGCGACGAAGATCTATGCGAGCGCGTATCCCTGCGAGGAGCGGGATGGCCACGCGTGGGTGTATGTGCCCGGACCTGGGATCGGGAAGAGATCGCAGGGTGCGGAGCGGCCGGTTCCGGAGTTGGCGAAGTTTGGGGCGCGGTACAGGACGGCATTCCTGACGGCGGATCTGCCGTGCAATGTGGATCACGGGATCATCGGACTGATGGACCCGGCGCATGGTCCCTTTGTGCATCAGGCGTGGTGGTGGCGATCGCGGGCAAGCATCCGGGAGAAGACAAAGAATTTCGAGCCGATCGCGGAAGGGTTCAGGATGAGCGCTCATGCGCCGAGCGCGAATTCGGCTCCCTACAAACTGCTGGGTGTATACGGGCAGCCGGTGGAAACGACGATTGATTTTGTGCTGCCGAACCGGCGAACGGAGATCATTCGCGCGGGAGACAAGTGGTTTTCGTCGCTGACGACGGTGACTCCCGTGACGGCTTCGACGTGCCGGATCGATGTGATTGCGGCATGGAATGTTTTCTACTGGGTTCCGTTTCTTACGCCGATAGCGAAGTTCTTCGGAGCGAAGTTTGTTCGGCAGGATCAGGAGACGATGATCCAGCAGGCGGAGGGGCTGAAGCATAATCCGAGCCTGATGTTGATTGATGATGCGGACAAGCCGGCGAAGTGGTATTTCGCGTTGAAGCAGGCGCGGCTTGAGGGAACGGGCAAGCATCCGCTGGAGGGGGCAGTGGAACTGCACTGGAGAAGTTGAGGCAGTTTACAGTTCAGAGTTCGCAGTTCACAATGCAGTCGTCAGTCTTCGGTTTTCACTGTAGTCGGTTTAGAGCCGTCCTTGCGATCAAAACACAAACGTGTAGCAATCCCGGCTTCTCGGAGGACGCGGGAGCAACTCGGGGGCTTGTTGCCAGTCTCAGGCAGAAGGTAGGGGTCAACCGTTCCGTTTGGGAGACCCGCTCATCGCGATGGAACTGCGATGAACGGGGCGCAGTTAGCTTCCATTTGGTTCTTGCCGGCACTCGGCGAGCTCAGGTCAGGCGAGGGCGGGAGCGGATACGGGGACGCGGGAGATGGTGAGTACGGTGATGTCATCGTCCTGACCGAAGGTCTTGGCGGCGGCTGCGATCGTGGCTGCGGATTGCGAGCTGATGGCGCGAGTCCGTTCAAAGCCGTAGAGCTGGCCTGAGGAGTCGGAGGCTTCGACGATTCCATCGGAGACCAGCGTGAGTGTGCGGCCCGGTGCGAGATCGAAACGAATCTCGGAATAGTCGACTTCTTGTACAAGGCCGAGGGGCAAGCCGGAGGGAACTTCAATTTCGATTTCGTCGGAGTAGGGGGGAAGGTGGCCGGCGTTCGCGAGGGTCACTGTGCCGTGGGAATCGATGCGGGCGCAGCAACAGGTGATGAAGCCGCCATTCCTAGCTTCGCAGATTTGGCGGTTGAGTCGATGGAGGAGTTCGCCCGGGGAGAGGTCTTTCACAGCGAGGGTGCGAAGGGCGCCGATGGCGAGAGTGCCTGTCATGGCGGCCTTCAGGCCTTTTCCGCTGACGTCGCCAACGATGATGAGGGCGGCCTGGCCGGGCTGTTCGATGACTTGATAGAAATCTCCGGCGACTTCTTCGGCGGGGATGTAGGCCGCTTCGATGCGCAGTCCGGGAAGAGTGGGAATGGAAGCAGGGATGAGCTGCTGCTGAATTTCGCGGGCGGCGGCAATCTCGGCTGCTGAGCGAGCCTGGTCGGTTGCGACGCGGGAGAAGCGGAAGAAGATGACGATGAGGCTGCTGAGGAAGAAGAGAAGATTGCCGAGGTCGTTGGGTTCGAGTTCGATGGGACCTACAGTGATGGTGTTGACGAGGAATTCAAAGCGGCGCAAGCCGAGATAGATCGATGCGCTTCCCAGATCGTAGAGGGCCAGTGTGATGGGAGGCAGCAAGCTGGGAAGAATCAGCCATCCGGCCTCACGGTTTCCGCGACGGTACCAGATGAAGAGAAGGATGGGGAGGAGAATGGCGACGGGAAGGATGATCAGCGGCTCGATGATCATGTATGTCTGAGATTGAACCTTGCCATACCAGACGAGCCAGGGTATTGCTGCAGGAACGATCAATAGATTCTGGTAGATCTGCCAGAGGCGGCCTAGTCGATGGCCTCCGAAGGCGAAGGTGAAGCGGGTTTGGGTAACAATAGCCGCGTAAATGACCGGATCTGCAAGTCCCACGTTCCATACGAGCGGAACGAAACCTGACTGCTGGAGATAGTAGATGACGTCGATTGTGCCGACCAGGAGAAAGTAGAGCCCGAGCCAAAAGTATTCGGTGTGTCCACGCTGGCGGGAGTAGAGAGCAAATAGAGCGAGGCCTGCGAAGGCGATAAGCGAGTTGATGACGATAGCTGGGATTGCATAAGAAGTGCGGTCGTGGAGCATGGACTGCCGTTGGAGTTCGACGGCTTCGGGCGTGCCGAGGTAGACAGACATGAACGGCGGAAATCGCCAGGCCGCGTAGCCGGTCGGAATCTGGGTGCGTAATGCTATGACGATGTCGGCGGGGCCTTCGGGAATGGCGTAGACGCGTTCGGCGGGACGGTTTACGCGGAAACTGGAGAGGATCTCGGGGCCGGGAACAGGTGCTCCATTGAGGTAGAGGGAGTAGGTGCCGATGCCGCCCTGGACGAGGAGGGCGAGTTCGGGGTGGTTTTCGTTCAGCTCGAGGCGACGCCGAAACCAGCGCCAGCCTGGCTGGGAGGCTCCGAGGTCATCAAGGCGGACGGGCTCCCATTGCGAATCGTCGAGGGCGGGAGCGGACCACGACGGGTCGTCGCCTTCATGTGTGAGCCAGTTGCGATCGATGTCGGTAATCCAGTCCTGGGCGTGGGGACGGTCGATGAGGTTCTGGTCATCGGGATCGGGCGCGGCTTCCTGGGCGCTGAGCCGGAGCGAGAGGCAGAGCGGGATGAGGAGAATGAGAAGAAAACCCTTTTTCATCGGGATGCCGAGAATATGGTACTTGGTTGGAGCTACGGCAGAGGAAAAGGTTTTCAGAGGATGGGCTGCGGGGCTGGGCGCGCAGAGTGCTTCGTATCTCCCGTCCAAGAGACAAAAGTGCGTCGCCTGGATGGAAGAACCGGAACTTCACTCCAGTCATCGCGACGAAACTGCGATGAACCCAGTACAGCTTCGATGGGGCGCGCACCCACGATGGACAACGCACAGATTGCGATCTTGGTTAGCTGGCCGGCGGTTCATCAGTCTGGTCCGTGAGGTCGCCGTCTTCGCCTTCGATGGAGATGCGGAGTGAGCGAAGGAAGTTCACGTCGTTTTTCGTGAACTTGGTGCCATCCTCCGAGCCTTCCGCGGCGTCAGCGTTCTCGCCTTCTTTGACTTCGTTGAGGCCGATGGTGGCCTCGAGCATGAGAAGGACATCGAAACCGTGCTTACGGATGTCCTGCACGACACCTGCGATTTGTTCGCTTTCGATGACGGACTCATGAATGGCTTCACCGAGCTGTTGGATCAATTCGCGCAGGCGAGATGTCACAGGTTCCTCCGGCAGCTACCAGCGCGGGGAATGGCGCAGGGGCGGCGTGATTTTAACTACCTTACTTTCGCGAGCGGCACCCCGGCAACTGGCATCTTGCTTTGGATGCGCGGAGGCAAAGAGATGTCCGCCGCTGCTACCATCATATCGAAGTGAAACCTCAGACGATTGGACGGGTACTTGGAATCGGGATGCGCGTCATGGGCCGTATGGCGGGACAAGCCATCATGGGCGAGGACGTGCAAGGCGCGAACGCGCATGCACGGCAGACCTCGCAGCCGAGCGTGCATGGTCGCGGTCGGGCCGCGGGGCAGGCCACCCGCAATGTAAGCCGCGGCATGTCAGGATTTCTGAAGCCGTTCAGGACTGTCGGTGGCAAGATTTTGCTTGAAGTTGTCAGTGTGTTTTTTCTGCTGCCAGTGGTGGCTTTTGCGCCAGTGCTGTGGCGCACGCGGGAGAGCTGGCAGCATGGGCCCGATCACAGGACGTTTCTGGCGGCGGCGGTGGTGATTGTGGTGTTTCTCTATCTTGGCGTGAGCTCGTTCTGGCGAGCGAGAAGACGCGGATAGTTCTCGCTCTCCTGAGATGAAAACAAATCTGGGCTCCACCCCGATCTCTTTCGATCGAACAATCCATCGCAGCACGATGAGAACTCGTGCGCTGACGTTTTGCCGCGATCAGGTTCTCACAGATATTTGCGAATCGCCGAGCTGAAGCGGGTGTAGAGGAAAGACACGGCGATCAGAGCTGCTCCGAGGATGATGAGAGTGGTGAAGCGGTCGGGTGTCGAGAGCTTCCAGATATCGATAAGAACAATCTTGGAGACGCTGACAAGAAGAAGGCCGAGTCCGGCGAGGCGGAAGCTGCGTTCGCCAACGACAAGGGCAAAGAGGAAGGTGCCGAGCCCGAAGAGACTCCATGCAATGGTGATGTGGCCCGAGGTGAGTTTTACGGCAAGGGCTACGACGAGCATCGAGAAGGGGGCGAAGAAGAACCACTGCTCGGGAGAACTTAGAGCACGGACGAAGAGTTTGACGGGCTGCTGCGAACTGCCATGCCAGAGCTGCGGGCCTCGGATTTTGAATGCGAAGGGCAGCGCTGCCAGGAGTATCAACGCAGTGATGGAGATGTGGAAGAGCGGACTGTGCCAAAAATCGCCACGACTTTCGCCGATAAGATCGAAGAAGATGACGCGGAGGACGGCTGCCAGGGCAAGGGCGATTGCCTGAATCAGGAAGATGCGGCGACGGATCAACCACGTAAGAGCAAGCAGCGTAGTTGCCAAGCCGGCCCAAAGAGAGGCGACCCAGAGTTCGCCGCCCGAGACGTAGAACGGGAATCGGATGCCGATCCAGATGACGAGGCAGAGGATCCCAGCGGAGTTGGCGAGGACGGCGATGACGTGCTCGGCTCTGGTGGTGTGCTTACTCGTGCGTGTGCGCTCTAAGATCCAAGAACTGGCCGCGAGAAGGATCAGAACTGCCAGGAGGTAAGAACCCACAAGAGTGAAATTGGCGGTGGCCGCTTGGTTCGTGAGTCCGAAGACGGAGTAAGGGAGATCGCGTTCGATGTAGAGTGTGCAGGCGGTGGCGATCAGGGTGTAGCCCTGCCAGCGAAGGAAGGTCCTGCGAGTGGCTATGCCGAGTTCAAAGAGCATGAGACACTCTGCCGTCAGGACGGGTGCAATCCAGGGATGATGGTGAGTACATAGGTTGAAGGTGACAAAGGGCAGGAGCCCTGCGGCTGCCCATGAGTAAGCGGCGGCGACGTAGTTGCGCGATCCAGGTGTGATGTTGCGGCGCATTCCGCAGTAAAAGAGTGCGATAGCAATTAGCAGCGGGATGCGGTGATTCCAGTCGGTGATCTCCAGATTCCAGGCTGCAAGTCCGAGGAGAGAAGCAACAGCGAGCGCGTCGGCTTGCACACCGAGGACTGCGCTGGCGATCCAATCCCCAGAGATGCCGAGCGCAAGCACGAGAACGAGCCAGCCGACGGGTACCCATTGGGAAGGCAGGGCTATCCAGATAGCGGCGGCGGCTGTAGCCGTACCGATGCAACTGACGATGGGGGAGAAGATGGCATCCCAAGCGGCGGGGTCCCAGCCCGGCCGGGCGGACAGTTTGGGGAGCGAGCGTGGCAGGAACTCTGCGCGCATCCAAAACGCGAGTGCCGCGAGAGCGAAGATAGCTGTTTTGGCGGGGTGATGACCCGAATCCGTGGCTTCGATGCGCTGCGCGATGAGAGGAATCAGCCGATGAAACGCGAGGTCCCCGGCAGCGACGAGAGCGAGTATGTCGCCTTCGAGCGGCGGCATGATCTTGCGAAAGTAGCGACCCACGATGACGAGGGAAAGGAAGAGAGCGAGCCAGCCTATGGGTAGCCACTGGTAGGGAAGCACGACCCAGAGGCAGGTTGCGGCTGCGCCGAGCGCGAGCCAACTGCAGATTTGTAGTGCGAGACGTTCGAGAAAGTTGTGAGCGATGCCGGGCCAGCGGCGCGGGTAGACCTCGGAATGGATCCAATAGAGGATAGCGGCAAGAGCGAGGCCAACGGTTAGTGACCAGTGATGATTCGTATTAGAGGCGATGAGGCGCTCGATCGCGAGGGGCATTACGTCGTGAAGTGCGAGGACAGCGCCTGTGATCAGTCCGATGAGAAGTCCGAGGCGGCGGAAAACTGGTTCGCCGAGCCGAAGTCCTGCGATGGCGAGTACCTGGGCCTGGACGAGCCAGAGAACCGGCCAGCTTACGCCGTGGAAACGAAAGGGAACCGAGGAGACAAGGAGAACGACGGCGATGGTGGAGAGGACGACGAATGCCTGACGGCGTTTCGATTTTGCCCACCAGGCAAAAGACATCTCGAAGGCGCCGAGGAGGACGAGCGCCCAGAAGGCCCACTCGGGATGCGCGGACTGGAATTTGAGAAGCCCGAGTACTCCGGCAGAGTTGACGATGGCCGAGACGCTGGAGATGTCTTCTTCGCGCTTATTGAGCGGAGTACGAAGGACATAGGCGAGGCGGAAGATGAGCCAGTAAAGCAAGATGAGCGCGGTGGATGGCCAGAACTCAGCAAAGCTGGCGTGATTCTGCGGCAGGACTTCACCGAGCCAGACGAAATGGCTGACATAGACGGCGATCAGACCGCAGAGCTCGAGCACCGCCCAGTGATAGGCAGTGGTGACGACGACGAGTGCGATGGCGAGGATGGCGCTTGCTGCGAGGGAGAAGACGACGGTTTCGTTTGGGTTCTCGATGTGACTGGTCAGCAGGGTTCCAAAGCCCAGCAAGAACGCGAGCGAGGTGACGGTCTGGGATCGGTAAAGGAGCGAGTGGCCGACCATTCCGGCGGCGACGAGGAGCATCAGGACAAGGTCGAAGGGAAGCGAATGAAGTACACGCGCTGCCTGAAGGTGGTACGCAGCGAAGGTTGTGAAGTAGGCAAGGGCCCAACCGCCTCCAATTCCGCCGCGGGCGAAGATGCGGTAGGTTGGTTTGCGTTCGAGCCAGACACCACCTCCGAGGAGGATGATGCTGACGGCGAATCCGCAGAGAACTTTGCCACCGGGGCCCCAGGTCTGGAGTTTCCACGCGAGGAACGAGGCGATGCCGATGACAAGGCTGGCGACACCGATTTTGCCGAGCCAGTTGGCGCCAAGCGTTTGTTCGAGTGATGAGAGACGCGCGCGAGTGGGCTCTGGTTCGGTGCCGGAAGCAGCGGGTTGTGGTTGTTGGGGAGGTTTGGGTTCGAGAGATATTAATGGATTCCGCTCTGACGCATGAGCAGGGAGTTGGACTGAGGTTGCTACTGGGGCTGATGGCACAGGTATGGGAGGCTTTGTTGCTGGTGCGAAAGGCGTCGTGCCTGGCGTAGCGGGATGAATTGCTTGTGCTCGTTGGGGTTCAGAGGCGGGTTTGGCTGGTGCAGCAGTGACGTCCGGCTGAGGGGCAGGTTGAGGGGTCTGCGTGGACTTTTCGGCCTTACTGTTGGTTCTGACAATTGCCACGAGTTGCGAGCGCAGGAAATCGATGTCGCTTTGGAGGCGATCGATGTTGTCGCGCATGCGATCAAGCGCATGGCGGGTGCTGTTCCATACGACAAGCAGAGCAATTGCCAGAGCGACGATCAGAAAGAATTCCATAAGCAATTGCTGGGATTATAGGAGGTTAGCAAAGGCAGAGAAGGGCTGCATTGTGACAGTTGCCGCAGTGCTCGGAAAAAGCGTGCTGCAACTCTCAGTTTTCTATCGTTCTACGGCTCGGGAATAAACTCAGCGTCAATGCTGGAACGGGCAGACGGCGATTAGTGGATCATTGTGGGCGCCCAGATGCCGTATGACCATGTGTCGTCAGATGGATCGAGGACCAGGTGGTAATGTTCGTTGATATAGCGGCAGATCTCCTGGCGAGGAGAGTCGGTGTGAGCGACCTGGCCGATATAGGGAGAGAGGAGAAGGACTTCGAGGTAGTGCTTCTCGTGTATCGGGATCGGCCGGCAATATTCCTCCGGGTTCGCAGGCAGAATCAAAGCCCGGTCTGGACGCGTACTCATTTCTCTCAGCTTTTGGTCAACAGAGTGGGGGATGCTGACGTTGATGACGTCTTCGAAGCGGCCGTACTCAATGCGCGGCGACTGGTAAGTGCCGAACCCATCCGGGCGAAAGCCGAAAGGCGCGACGTAATTGCCGGGCCACGATGTGAGAAATGCCTGGATCTTTGTTTCTGATGGGCGGGCCTGGGGATGCTTATCCAAATATCGGGCCGCTCTTACCTGAGGAACGAAAAGGTAAAACTCGGAGGCGTTGGGAAGAAGGAATATGAAGAGCAGATAAGCCAGAGCATAGATGGGCCAAGCTCTTCTGAACAGCGACATATAGAGAAGGCTTGCGAAGAAGGTGGCGAGGCCATTCCAGAAGACGTGGCTGGGATCGCAGCGGCCGAGAGCGGCGGCAATCATTGGAATCGAAAAGAAGAGCAGCCCTAATGTCGGATCGTCTGTCGAACGGTGTATGAAGCCGCGAAAGAGCCAGCAGGCGCAGATGAAGATAGAAACGAAGTAGACCAGGATGGGCGGACCGGGCACGATGGGAAAATTAATCGCCCCGCCACCATCCGCGAGCATGGCGTCGAGTACGTGAAACTTCAGTGCGACTGCAAAGACTGCTCCGTAGGCGATGACGAGCAGGGTTGCTATAAGCATCCTCTGCCTTATGGCAAGAGAGCGGCAGAAGAGTGCAATACATCCGCTAGAGAATCCAAACGCTACTGCGGTTTCAGGCGACGAGAGAACGAGGATCGCACAGAACACGGCGCAGACAAAGATGTCCAGGATGATGCGTGGAAAGCGCGCATCGCGGAAGCGTGTGTTCAGCTTGACCACGAGATAGAGCGGAAGGGCGTAGCGAAGGAAGGTGTAATTCGTCCCCATGCGGATAGTTGCGAAGAGGCCTGCGACATAGAGCATCACGTAAATCGCAGGTTTGGCAGAGGTGGGGAAGCGGATCTCGTCAATGCATTTGAAGAGAAACCATGTGCCGAGAAGATAGCTGAGTGTCCAGAAGAGATAGTAGGAATCGCCAATGCCGAGTGGGAGGAGATGGTGTAGCCAGAGTGGCCCGTAGAGCTGTGCGGGCCCGTAAACGAATTCGAAGTCCCGATAAGGGACGCGGCCCTGGTTGAGAAGGGAAATTCGATCGATCAGGTAATAAGATTCTCCGAAACCGTGATAGCGGCCAGCAATGGCGTACATCGCGGCACATCCGAGGGCAACGAGGAGGAGAGAGACCGGAAGCATCCAGCGGGGCAGGGCTCGGTATTCAGAGGGTGCATCTGTATGCAGGTTAAAGCCGCGGGTGAGGACTACGCCGAGCGCGGTGAAGAAGAGAAGCAGGATAATGCCGATGCGGTTGTTGTAGCCGAAGAGGTAGGAGTCGGCAGCAGAGGGAGCGGAGGGGACAAGACGAGGCAGATAGAAAATCGCTGCAAATGCAATGAGGACGTAAGGTATGAACCAGCGCTTTGAGGAGCGCCAGATATCCGCAGGACTAGCGATTCCGGTGCGGAATTGATTTGCTAGGGGCAGATCGGCAGTATCTTTCATGCTCGAGAAACAAACATAGGTCTGATTAGATGCGGACTGGTCGGTTGATGGTTTATCAAACTGTTTTGCCCTCCGGAACCTACCGGTTCCGACGCCGGCGCGGGCTCAGACTGACGAAGTGCCAGGCTGCCAAGGCGACAGCTAGAACCGCAAGACCGTATGCCATCCAGGCGTAGCGGCCAGTATGTATTTGCCAGCCGCGCCAGATGGCAATCGCGGCGGCGACGATCATGAGGATACCGCGGAAGGGGTTCACCGGTAAGTCCTGAAAGATGCGCCGAGTTGCATTTTAGCGGACCGCTTCCTTCCGGTGTTTTTCCAGTAAAGTGCGCCGTATCGCGAAGGCCCTGTGCAACGTCTTCACATCGTGCACCCATTCGGGTAGAAGGAGCGAGAAGGCGATTCCCTCCAGCTCGGAGAGGATCCCCCAGCTAAGTGTGAACGTGAGGAGCCATGCGTCCTTTCTGAAGCAGAGGAGCCAGCCGACGGCTAACATCAGCAGAAACCCGAAGAGCTTGGCGGAATAGGGGTGATAACTTGCGATCCGACCGAATTTGAAGAGATCTAGAACGAGCCGCAACGCTTCAAGCAGGATGACTGCTCCAATGAGCCAGATTCGGCTGAAGGTTGCCGATGCATCCACGGCAGTCACAGCGAGCAGGATGAACAGGTAAAAGGTGATGTCAACGATCGTGTCGGAGATGCGTAGCGCGGCAGTGGCCGTTCCGAAACGCCGGGCAAGTACACCATCGAAGATGTCAGAGACGGGGCCGGCAATAAAAAAGATGGCGAGCCATGGATTTGGAAGGAGCGATCGAAAGGCAGCGAAGGCAATGGCTGGTCCGAGAACGAGCCGGAAAGCAATCAATGACCACGGAATGATAACGCGCGAGGTCACGTTCTGATCTTCCTTGAACAGATTTGGCTGACGGTTTGACCGCGCCTCGGGGTGATCCCTACAGTTAGCAAGGTATAGCAAAATTTGCAGGAAGAGGTACATAGGATGAGGACTGCAGGGAGCTCAGCAGCACCCGCACTGAAAAAGACGGCACTGAATGCAACCCATCGCGCTTTGAAGGCGAAGATGGTTGATTTCGGCGGCTGGGACATGCCGGTGGAGTATCCCTGCCCGGGGGGTGGATTGATTGCGGAGCATATGGCAGTTCGGACTGCGGTGGGACTGTTTGATGTAAGTCACATGGGCGAGATTCAGTTTCGTGGGCCGGGAGCACTGGCAGCGGTACAGCGCATCACGATGAATGACGCCTCACGGTTGAAAGACGGGCAGGCGCACTACTCCGCACTGCTGACACCGCAAGGAACCTTTGTAGATGACATCCTGGTGCACCGTCTGAGTGACAACGACTATTTGCTGGTGGTGAATGCGGGCACGAAGGATAAGGATTATGCGTGGATCCGGCAGCAGGTGGGAGGATTCCCAGGAATACACCTTGCGGATTATTCGAGTTATTATTCGCAGCTTGCCTTGCAAGGACCGCGGTCCCAGGAAACTTTAGAGAAGCTAACGAAGGTAGACCTGGGCGCGATCAAAAGCTACTGGTTCACGTGGGGGCAGGTTGCGGGCGTCAACAATGTGCTGATTGCGCGAACAGGATACAGCGGTGAGGACGGATTCGAAGTGTACATTCCGAGCGACGAAGAAACTGGCGTGAAGGTCTGGAATGCTCTGCTCGAGGCAGGCGCGGCTTACGGGATCAGACCGTGTGGATTAGGGGCTCGGAATACGCTTCGACTGGAAGCCGGGATGAGCCTGTATGGCCACGAGATCTCCGACGAGATCAATGTGCTGGAGGCCGGGCTGGAACGCTGGCTGAAGATAGACAAAGGGGAGTTCATTGGCCGCGATACGTTGAAAGCCGTACAGGACCGTGGCGGTCCGAAACGAAAGGTAATCGGACTGGAGATGGTGGAACGCGGCATCGGGCGCGATGGATATCCGGTGTATTCGCTGGAAGGCGACGCGATAGGTCAGATCACTTCGGGATCGCCGGCTCCGTTTTTGAAGACGAACATTGCGATGGCCCTGGTGAGGACGTCCGCGGCGGCAAGCGGGGTAGATGTGCTGGTCGATGTGCGAGGCAATCGTGTGCGGGCAAAGCAGGTACCGCTGCCGTTCTACAAGCGGGCGAAGAAGTAGCCGGAATGGCAGCGAATCTGAATCGAAGACTCCGAAACGCGCTGCTGTCGATATCTCTTCTTTCGATTACTGCGATATGCGCGCATACGCAGGCAGCGGCTAGTAAGGGCGAAGACTCTCCTTCTTTTCAGCAGATGGCAGCGCTTGGGGTCGCAAAGCTGCAGTCATGGTTTGATCCAAAGACAGGACTGTATGACACCACCGGATGGTGGAACTCCGCCAACGCAGTCACGACGCTTGCAGACTACACGCGGTTGACGAAGGACCAGCAGTATGTGAATGTGTTCCCGATCGTATTCTCGGCCGCCCAGCGAACGAGCCCTGGGTTTCTGAACAACTACTACGATGACGAGGGCTGGTGGGCGCTGGCATGGATTGACGCCTACGACGTGACGCACGAAAAGCGCTATCTAGATATGGCTGGAGCGATCTTTGCCGATATGACGACCGGCTGGGACGAGAGCTGTTCCGGTGGTATCTGGTGGAGCAAAGATCGAAAGTACAAGAACGCGATTGCGAACGAGTTGTTTCTGTCCGTCGCGGCTTATCTCGCAGCGCGGAGCAACGATGACAACAGCAAAAGCGGGTATCTGGATTGGGCGCGACGGGAGTGGCAGTGGTTTTCGCGGACTGGGATGATCAATCCGCAGAATCAGATCAACGATGGCCTTGACGCGAAATGCGTGAACAATCACAAGACAACGTGGACGTACAACCAGGGAGTAATCCTTGGTGCTCTGGCGGAACTGTATGGGCAGACGCACGACGGGAAATTGCTGGAACAGGCGAATGCGATAGCAAGGGCAACGCTGACGAACCCTGCCCTGATCGGAGAATCCGGGATTCTGCATGAGCCATGTGAGCCGAATTGCGGCGCGGACGGCACACAGTTCAAGGGCATTTTCGTTCGTAATCTTGCGAGGCTGTACAGCGATTCTCCAGTGACGAATTACAAGACGTTTTCAATTACAAACGCAGAGAGCATCTGGAGCGGGATGAAACCGCCGGAGTATGGGATTGGATTGATCTGGAGGCCGCCGTACGGTGAGGCAAATGCAAGTACACAGGGTTCAGGCGTGGATGCTTTGGTCGCGACGATTGCGATGGGAACGCATTGAAGGGGGATCGTGTTGGATCATGCGCCATGGCCGTTGCACTTTAGGACTCCGAGGAAGGCAGCGAAGTGGCCGACTTCGTCGCGATAACTTCCGGCCATGATGCGCGAGATCTGATGGAGATGGGTCAGATCGTGCGCCGCCCATGTAGCTACCAGTTCTGAGAGGGTGATGGCGCCGAGAGAGGGATGAGCGCCCCGCAGTGCAAGTTGTGCCGGCTGCAGGTTGAGCGAACGGAGTTGGTCGAGGCAGACGGCGCGGATACGGGAGAATTCATCGAGGAGTTGCGGAATGAGTTTGCCGCGAGACTCTTCGAGATGGCCCCAGCGATCGAACTTGTCGAATGGTTTGGACTCGCCATATTCGAGGATTCGTCGAGCGCGAGGCAGCCAGTCTTGCTTGTCTGCGTAGATGAGATGGCCGATCACATCGGAAACGGAAAAGGTGCCTTCGCCTTCATTACGGCTGGTCCAGGATTCAGGTAGATCCCGCAGCAAGGCATTGAGAGCGGCAGGAGTGCGTTCGAGCAGCGAGATTGTGTCCTGAAGGTTGTGGGCCATATGCACACGATGCTACGGGAGTACATTCCGATGCAGAAAGAGTTGATCATTCAGGGACAGTTGTACCAGGTGACGCGGGTCCGATACACGAGAGCGGGAACATCGTGAATGAAGTGTTGCTTCAATGCAAATCCGGGATCGGGGGCTGCGCGATATGTGCCGAGATTGCGGCACCGCGCAGCAAGATCGTTGTCAAGAGCGGTCAGAGCTTTAACATCATCGAATATGCCGGAACCATTGACCAGGACGATCTTGCCGTGAAGGGAGCCCGGCCCAGTGGCTGATGGTTTCAGAATGTCATACCCATTTGCCCGATACACTTCAGCTCCGAGATATGCGTCGTCCGCTGCCTGCATGTTCCCTTGCAACCCGAGCTGATAATCAAGGTAGAAAAAGAAGGGCGGATTTGCGCTTACCACCGTGGCTCCATTGCGAATGTCGCGAGCAACTACACGCGCCGCCTGGCTCCATGGCTCATAGAGATTCGATGTGGCGTAATGGCGCCCTGAGATGATTCCGATCCAGCCGCATATAACCAGCACCGATGTGCAGTACGCGGCAGCACGCCGAAATGGAGCCTTCTTGTCAAAGATCGAAAGCGCCACTGCAAGGAAGAGCCAAGGCAGAAAAAACAGGACGCGTTTGATGTCGAATACTCGCGTCACTTCCAGGGCAGACATAGCCACGGCCAGGTAGATCAGCCAGCGCCTTCCCTCGCTCCGCCATACCGAGAAGAGGAGCACAATTGCAGCCACGGCAACCGGGATGCTGAGAGGCCAGAACCAGGGAGCAATCGCAGCCGATGCAAGCATTGCAAATGCCGGATAACCTACGCCCGCGATCTCATGAGCGATGGTGATTGGAGGCGCCTCGCTGCCGAGGTAGTCGGCTACGTCTGTTGAGGCAACTCGGAGCAATGGAAGAAACGCACAACCGAGAAGGACGGCGACCATGGCGAGTCGCCATTTTCGTCTGGCGGCAAGTTGACGATGGAAGAGGATGAAGTCTATCAGCAATAGCGCCAGGAACACGAAGCTGAAGTAGTTAGACCAGACGAGCGCCACAGAAGCGACGGCGAATCCGATCCAAAGCCGGATGCTTCGATCGTCGATGAGGTGCAGATAGATCCAGGTGACGAGGGAGAGAAGGAGCGTGGAGAGCGTGTACCAGCCAGCGATTCGGCCGTACTGGAAGGAAAAGGGCCACGCAAATCCTAAAATCAGGGTCAGCCAATAGGCCTGTCGAACTGCTAATCGTGCAGAGCACGCGGCAATAAGCAGGATTGCAGCGATGTAGAAAAGATTGGCGAGTACACGGAGCAAGAAAAAGGAGTGATGGGTGAGGACGAGCCACACATGCCAAAGGATCTCGGTCTCGGGCGGGTGGAGTTCGCGCGAGCCGGTATTTCCGATGAATGAGCCGATTAAATTCGCGACCGGCTGGCCGGCGATGGCGAGACTGTTTGCTTCGTCGTCCAGAATTGTGAAGGAGTTGTTGGTGCAGATCATCACGACGGCGTAAAACCCCACGATAAAGGAGGTTCCCAGCCAGCGAGGGATCTTGATGAGGCAGGAGGAGAGGGAAGCCCTATTCACTCAGACCTGCATGACTTCGGCTTCTTTCTTGCGCGAGAGCTCTTCCATGCGACGAATCTCATCGTCGGTCATCTTCTGGACCTCTTCCATCGCGCGTTTCTCTTCGTCTTCGCTGATTTTCTTGTCCTTGGCGAACTTCTTGAGGGCATCATTTCCGTCACGGCGAACGTTGCGAACGGCGGTGCGATGCTCCTCGAGGACGCGGTTGAGGTGCTTGACGACATCGCGGCGACGCTCCTCGGTCATCGGAGGAACGGGAACGCGGATGAGCTTGCCATCGGAGAGCGGGTTAAACCCTAGATCGGACGCCTGGATGGCTTTCTCGATCTCTTTGACGATGGAAGGATCGTATGGCTGGATGAGAATCGTTTGGGGCTCAGGAGTGGAGACCTGCGCCATCTGCGTGATGGGCGTGGGCGTGCCGTAATAGTCAACCTTGATGGCGTCGAGCATATGCGCGCTAGCGCGGCCGGTGCGGGTGGAGGCGAGATTGGACTGAAAACCGGTGACAGCCTGGTCCATGCGCCGCTTGATATCGCCGTAGAGTGATTTCATTGCGGGACTTCCAGCCATGATCGAAGCAGCCATAATCAACCCCCATTGAATCAATTGCCAACGGTAATTCTACAACCTGCCAGAGCGCTACACGGCCACTGCGGAAATGGCGGTTGCGGCGGCTTGTTCGTGGGCATGGTAGCTGCTACGTACAAGCGGGCCAGACTCGACGTGGCGGAAGCCCATGCGCAGCGCTTCGGTTTTGAGTTCGGCGAATTCTCGCGGCGTGTAGAGGCGAGCCATGGGCAGGTGGTTGCGTGATGGGCGCAGATACTGGCCGATGGTGAGGATGTCGCAGCCGACCGCGGCGAGATCTCGGAAGACCGAGAGCAGTTCGTGCGTCTCTTCGCTGAGGCCGACCATCACGCCGGATTTTGTGATTCCCCCTGGGTTGAGTTCCTTGGCATAGCGAAGCAGTTCCAGGGTGCGCTCGTAACGCGCGCCGGAGCGGACCACACGATAGAGGCGCGGAACGGACTCGGTGTTGTGATTCAGGACTTCCGGCTTCGCATCGACGACAATTTGGATTGCTTCGCGATTACCTTGGAAGTCGGGAATAAGAACTTCGACTCGACACCCGGGGGCCTGATGTCGGACCTCGTCGATGACCATGGCAAAGATGCGCGCGCCGCCGACGAGATCGTCGTCGCGATTGACGCTGGTGATAACGGCGTGCTCGAGGCCGAGAGTGGCAACCGCTTCGGCGACTCGGCGAGGTTCATCGAAGTCGAGGGGCTCGGGACGGCCTTTAGGGACGGCGCAGAATCCGCAGCGGCGGGTGCAGAGATTGCCGAGCATCATGAAGGTGGCGGTCTTGTGGTGCCAGCACTCGCCGATGTTGGGGCACTGGGCGCTTTCGCAGACGGTGTGGAGGCCGAGAGAGCGGGCGAGGCGCTTGAGGGAGTGATAGTTTTCGCCGACAGGTGCGCGGGCTTTGAGCCATTCCGGCTTGGGCGCGGGAGCCTTTCGCGCGGGCTGAATCTGGACGAGGTCCATCTGTGTTCATTGTAGCGGTCAGGGAGTGGGACCCAGTTTTCCAGTTACAGCGTCAGTTGTCATTGGCCACCTTTCAGTTGTCAGTTGATCAGAGTATCCGCGAAACTTGCTTCCTGGGAATGTTGAGTCGGAGGTATACCAGTACGGCCAGTCGGAACCCTGTGAACCGGCAACGTCCTCCCCCCCGTACTCTGCAAAGAACACAATTCGAATCAGCGAGTTACGATTTTTGATCGCGGCTAACCCGATTGTTTGCCGATAGATCGCGTGCAGAGTCTAGCAAGCAAAGGAGTTAGGGCTGAGAAACGAGTGTCATTGATGAGCCTTCGTTTAAAGCAGGGTCGAAAGCCAGCACTGTTCGTTGCAATTGGCCGGGCTAAAGCCGTGCTGTTATAAAGCCGCTCCGGTTGAGATTCCCGCAGTGAGCAAAGCGGGCGTAAGCCGCCGGCCGGTGGAAATTTGAGTGCGGACTTTGTTCAGGGTGCGGCATGGCCGAAAACGAGCCGAGTGCACAGAAAGACCCGTTTGAAAGTCCTAATCAAGTGTGACGAGATCAGCGAATTAACGTGCAAAAGATTCGCACGAAAGCAAAATCTATTTTGCGGCGGCTCGCCGGACATGGCTTTCCCATGATCGGGGTGATCACTACGCATCGGCCCGTCTCGAACTCGTCCGGTATAAAACAAGGCCGCTTAATGGGCTTCAGGGCATATCGGCGTCTGTTAACTAAGCTGAACGATCGAGTGGTTGACGGTGCACTCAAAAAAAGCGAAGGTACACTTCACGTTCTTCCGAAAGATCACGAGGTCATCTGAGATCCATGTGGCCGTACAGTGCCCGATTGGCTACCGGAAATAGAGCCGTCCAGGGAAGCATGGGGCAGTCAGAATCTGCGGTATTTTTTCATTAGAGCCCTGCCTGTTTCCCGCCTGCTCCGCCCGGCCTCGAAAATGTGACCAGTCGTGCGCATTGGCCCATCCCGCTACTGGTCTAAATACCTATAATCGCCAAACAGAAATACTGGGGGCTCAATTCCTTCCCTAACCAGATTTGAATGCCCTTGTCTAACGCCCTGAGCTTCGCTCACTTCACAACAAAGTAGTCTGCCGCTCGGTGTAAATCAGGAGGCCCACATTGCAGGAGTTGCGGTTTGCCATTCGCATGCTGCTCAAGCAGCCCGGCTTTAGTCTCATCGCGGCGCTGACACTCGCGCTCGGCATCGGGGCAACTTCCGCCATTTTCAGTCTCATTCAGGGCGTACTGCTCACGCCGCCACCTTACGACAAACCGGCTCAGCTCATGCTCGTTCCTTCTGCCCGCACCGACGGAAAAGAGATGGAGAACCCGCGTGGCTGGCCGGCAGAACAGTGGATGAACTGGGGCAAGCAATCGAGTTCGCTGCAAGGCATCGCCGGGTACGACTGGACGTTCAATTTCCTCATTCACAATGACGGCAGCCACTCCATGCAAGGCATGGTCGTCACCCGGGACTACATGCGCCTGATGGGCATCCGGTCTGTGGCCGGACGCGGCTTCGCCGATACCGATTTCCAGCAGGGCCCCACGCGCAACATCATGATCGGTTACGAGTTCTGGCAGCGCGAGTTCGCAGGCGATCCGCAGATCATCGGCAAAACGGTGCGCATCAGCCGCTGGCAGGTATCGCCGACCGTCATCGGCGTCATGCAGCCGAATGTGAGATTCCTCCCCTCACCCGGCACAGCCAAGGAGCCGAATTACGACGTCAACGCTAAAGTCGATTTCTGG
The DNA here is from genome assembly GCA_035606555.1 of Occallatibacter sp. Taxonomy (GTDB): domain Bacteria; phylum Acidobacteriota; class Terriglobia; order Terriglobales; family Acidobacteriaceae; genus Telmatobacter. The sequence goes on along the minus strand of DATNFD010000064.1, from coordinate 1,714 downwards.
ATTCCTGGAGAGCCGGATCCCAAGAACCTGAAAGACCCCGACTGGAACGTTGTCGCTCGCCTGCGCAACGGTGCAACGCAACAGCAAGCCCAGCAGGAACTCGCCGTCATCGCCGCCAGAGAAGCCCAGACTGAAAAGAAGTTCGAAGGCTTCCGGCCGCAGTTGCAATCCCTCACGGACGAGATGAACCGCGACGGCCGGCGCATTCTCCTCCCACTGCTCGGCGCGGCGGTCCTGGTTCTCCTCATCGCCTGCGGAAATGCCGCCGCTCTCCTTCTGGTCCGCGGCCTGCAACGGCAGCAGGAATATGCCGTCCGCAGCGCCATGGGAATGGGACGCATCGCACTTCTCCGCCAGGTCCTGCTCGAAAGCTTGTTGCTTGCGGCCCTCGGCGGTGTTCTCGGAGTCGCACTCGCCATCGGAGCCGTCAGGCTCTTCACCCTGATCGCGGGCCACGCCGTTCCGCGGCTCGATGGAGTCACAACTGGCTGGACCATCCTTGCGTGCGCGCTGGGCACTGCACTACTCTCGGCATTTTTCGCGGGAGCCATTCCCGCGCTGCGAACCCTTCGGCTTGATCCGATGGAAGTTCTAAAGAATGCCGGCCCGAAAGGAACAGCGGCCGTCGGCGAGCGCCGTCTCCTCCAGGGTGTCACCATACTGCAGACCGCGCTCACGCTTGCTCTTCTTGTCGGAGCCGGACTCCTCATTCGGACCATGGCAAAAATCGCCTCCGTCCCGTCCGGTTACAACATGGGAAAAATTCTCACCATGAGCGTGACGGAGGTCCAGGGCAGGGACACATGGAACAGCTTTCACCGGCAGGCTCTTGAACGCGTCGCCGCGATTCCCGGCGTGCAGAATGTGGCCTTCGCCTGGGGAGTCCCTCTCACCGGAAACAACTGGCCCGCCACTCTCGACATCGAGGGTCAGCCCCCGCCGCTCAAAGAGAGCGACAAGGCAGCGATTCCCATGCGCGCCGTCACGCCTGATTACTTCAACTTGATCGGCATGCCGCTTATTGACGGCCGCCAATTCCGTTCGACAGACGATGACAAGGCAACAAAAGTAGCCATCGTCAACGAAGCCTTCGCCGCACGCTACTTTCCCAATACCAACGTCGTCGGAAGGAAATTCTGGTTCGGCCCCCGCGACAAGCCCGGAATTGAAATCGTCGGCGAAATCGCCAATGGCAGGACCGACGACCTCACCCAGAAAGCCGCTCCTGAAATTTACCTCCCGCTGTGGCAGGCCCAGGCTTTTTCGAAACACCTCGTCGTGCGCACCTCCGCAGACCCGCGCGCGATCGTCGTCTCAGTCGAGCGCGCATTGCGCTCCGTCGACCCAACCGCCGCCATCGAAAACGTGAAGACTCTCGAACAGATTCGTGACGACTCACTCGCCTCGCGCACCTTCGCCATGAACCTGCTCGCCGGTTTCTCCGTCATTGCAAGCGTCCTCACCCTGGTGGGAATCTACGGCGTGCTCTCCTTGTCCGTCGCCTCGCGACGCCGCGAGCTTGCAATTCGCAGTGCGATCGGCGCGCAACAATCAGACATCAGCAAGCTGATCTTCGGCGAAGGCTTCCGTCTCATCGCCGGCGGAGTCCTGGTTGGCGTGGTGCTGGCGCTGGTGGTCTCGCGAGTTCTGAGATCGTTCCTCTTCGAAGTTCAACCCAGTGACCCGTTGACGCTCGCCTCAGTAGGAGCCCTCT
>DATNFD010000063.1:0-26449 GCA_035606555.1 Occallatibacter sp. | reverse complement strand
GCGACCGGGATGAAGAGACAATGCAGCGCGGCAAACAATACATCCGCGCTATTCAGCTCTACTACCGCAAATTCCATGCCTATCCACCAAACGTCGATGCGTTGGTCAAGACCAACGAGATCCGTTTCCTGCGCAAAAAGTACGTCGATCCTACAACCGGCAAAGAAGAATGGAAGCCCGTGATGTGGGGCCAGAACAAGACACCATGCGCAATGGGATTCTTCGGCCAGCCGCTTCCGGCCATTGGAGCAGGAGGCTGTAGCGGCGGCATCGGACCCAGTGGTGGAAATTTGAACGGTCCGGGATCAACGACCGGTGGTCCAAGTCTCTTCAACTCGGGGTCGTCTCCCGGCAGCTCATCCAATACACCTGCTACCCCAGGCGCGACATCCAGCGCGCCAGGCACGGGAACTACCGGTCAAGGCTCGCAATCAGGCGCAGCGGGACCCCCCGGGCAGACAGGAACGACGGGCACCACGGGTTCCGCTTTCGGCTCCAGCAATCCGGTTGGAAGTGGCCAGACCTTTGGCGGAGCCGGAATTATCGGCTTCTCGCCTCAGAGCCCGAAACAATCCATTCTGGTCTACAAGAAGAAGAACCATTACATCGACTGGGAGTTTCTTTACAGCCCGTTGATGGACCAGCAGCAGATGACCGGCGGCAATAGTCTAAATGGCCAGCCGGGCACGCCTACAACACCCCTCGGGCAGAATCCCAGTTCGCCGTCAGCCCCGTCAACACCAACAAGCCCGACAAGCCCAGCCACTCCTCAGCAGCAGTAACTCCAGTTCCAGACACACAAAAGCCCGTCCGTCTGGACGGGCTTGGTTGGTTTGCTCTCGCGAGACCCGCGCTTAAACGCTAAAAGAGGAGCCGCAGCCGCAGGTGCTCTTCACCTGAGGATTTTCGAACTTGAAGCCCGCAGCCTCGAGCGTCTCGACATAGTCGACAATGCAGCCATTCAGATACATCAGTGAAGTGGCATCGACAAAGACCTTCATATCGTCAAAGCTGAAGACCTTGTCCATCATGCCCGCCTGGTTCTCGAACGCCATTGAGTACTGGAATCCCGAACAGCCGCCGCCCACGACGCCAATACGCAGACCGGCAGGAAGAGGATCCTGTGTAGCCATAATCTCGCGTACCTTGGCGATGGCCGTCGCGGTCAGCGTGAGAGGGGCCTTCTTTTCGGTTTCCTGCGCTGGTGTTGCTGTGGTCGTTGCCATAATCTCTCCTGGGTGATGAGTTTCGCCCTGCTTTTACTTTACTTCTCTCCCCGTGCGTCTACAAGACCCACTGGGACTATCCGTCCATTGGATGTTCCGCGGCTGCGAATGGTCGCGAGAAGGTCTCGCCCTCTTCCCCCAGCGTTTCAGACTCTGGTAACACCAATCCCTCTAGGATCAAACCCGGCCTGAACCCTGCGAAGGAATTCGGCCGAAATCGCTGAAAAGCCTGTGATTGATGTCACGAAAGCAGACCATCTTCCCGAGCTATGATTCACCCGTAATCCACTCACAGCAGCGGCCAGAAATCAATGCAAGGGGTGGGAATTTTGCTGGAGGTGCAGTAATGACATTTCTTCCGGTTATGTTATCGGTTTGGGGCTTCACGGTCGTCATCATGGCCGCGATGCTGTTATATCGTTCTCGGTTGACCCGTGACGAGGAAGATCAACTCTACCTCGATGACTCGTTCAACCATGAAAAAGCAGCCCAGGCTGCAATCGCGGCCAGAGTCGAGAAAGTTCAGCCGGTAGTCAAGGGCTCCGAAATCGTAGCGGGTCTTACGACCCTTTTTGTGATCGGCTACTTTCTCATCGACGTCTACAAGCAGTTGTTCGGCTAACCAGAGTTGCCCGTCCTCCCTCAGAAAGACAAACGGCAGCCATTTTGGGTGCCGTTTGTCATCTGCGTCAGAGCAACTATTCCACTTCCTGTTTCGCCTTGTAACCATCCCGCGCAATAATCTGATATTTCAACGCTTTGTGCTTCTGATCCTGCATTCTAAGCGGCTTGCCTTCATCATCCACCAACTCAATCCGGAGCTTGCGGTAGGTTCCGTCCTGTTTGCGATTCGACGGGTGATAGACCAGTTCATACTTGGACCGAATCGCCGCGTTGATATCGGCGAAAATGTCCGGCATCTCCCCCACGAATCTGGGGCTAAACCACATACCGCCCGTCATCTTCGCAAATGTCTTCATTTCGTTATCGGCTTGCAGGTAATCGATATCGCGAAGCTGCTGATTGAATCCTGGGCCCCCTTCCGTCATTGCGCGAAGATTGCCTCCGGTCGAGATCGCAAAGATCGTGATGTCCGGCGTGTTCTTTACCTTCTGATAGATCTTGTCGAGAGTGAGCTTCGAAAAGGTATCGCGCCCGGAAGCGATCAGGATGATGTACTTACGGCCCTGAATGCGACTCAATCGATCTTCTGCCTCGTAGAGAGCATCAAAGAGATTCTTTTCACTGAACCCCGGAATCACGAGCGATTGGATCGCGTTGAGGAGTTGGCGCTTGTCCTGCGTGAAATCCAGCCAGATCTGAGTCTTCATGTCGAACGTCATCAGCGCTACGTAGTCCTGTGGCCTCAGTTGTTGCGCAAAAGACCACGCAGCGTTCTGCATGTCGCGAAGGAAGTAGTAATTGTAGTAGTTGAAGGACGACGAGAATTCGCACAGCATGAGGGCCGTAATGGGAGCCTCCACCCGCTTAAATCCAGTCACCTTCTGCTCGACACCGTCCTCGTAGACCTTGAAATTCGAAGGCTTCAATCCGGGAACAAACTGTCCCGTCTTCTCGAGCAACACGCCCACATCGACGGTCACTTCGGGAACATCGACCCGTAGAGAAAAGTCTCCGGCTCCCTCAGGATTCTTGAATTTCGGCTGAGCCGGAGCGGGCGGCGGAGCCTCTTCGGGCTTGTCTTTTTTCTTGGGCAGCGCTATCGGGCCATTCTCCCCGCCAGGACCTCCAGCGTCCGGTGAAGTCTGATCCGGCTGCTGCGCGGGTTGCTGAGGAGGTGGAGATTGCTGAGGCGTGCTTTGTGCAATTGCAAGAGGAGACAGCGCCAAAGCAGCAAGCAAGGGAACAACCCCAAGACGGAAAGAATCGTGCAGACGAATCGTTGACATGACGACCTCTGTGTTCACAGCATAGGGGATAGCCCAGGCAAACCGGCAAATGAAACACTTACAACACTGAAACAACCTGCAGCCTTGGGCGTCAAAACCTTTGTGCATTGATGCCGCGGGATTCGTACATTGAAGCTCCCGGCCTGATGCGACTCCGGTTTACTCTTATAGACGTGAAACCCTGCTTTAAGGCATTCCACCCGCCGTTCCGGATGCTCGCCGTGAGCCTTGTCGCCGCGACGCTGCTACCTGCCCTCGGCGCCCAGAACGATTCCAAGTCCAGTCCCCCACCTTCCAATGGAGGTTTCTTTCCGCTGAACGAGGTGCACCGGGGACAGATGGCCACAGCCTGGACCGTTTTCACCGGAACAAAACCTGAACCCATGCAGGTGGAAATTCTCGGAGTGCTTCGCGGTGCACGCGGCCCGGGGCAGGACATGATCCTGGCAAAGCTGAAGGGTGCTAAGCCCGAATACACCGGCGTGGTGGCTGGCATGAGTGGTAGCCCGGTCTACATCGGAAACAAGCTTCTCGGGGCTCTCTCCTACCGCATCGGACAGTTCGCCAAAGACCCCATTGCCGGGATTACACCGATCGGTCAGATGCTCGAAGTAAAGAATCTTCCGGTCACAACCGAATGGGCGTCCTCAGTGCCCCGCCCTGTTTCCCCCGCAGGCGCGGATCAGCCGAACAGTTCAGCAAACGTCCCCACCAGCAACATGAATTTCCAGGCGATGGAGACGCCCCTGGTCATGAGCGGTTTCCATCCCGAAGCAATCCGTCTGTGGCAGAAAGAGCTGGCAGGTACTGGTCTGGATTTGATTGCGGCGGGAGGTGGGAACGGCACGTCCAAGTCCGATCCCGACGGTCATTTCGGAGCGATCTCGCGTTCCGCCATTGCGAGCGTAGTTCCCGGCTCCGCGGTCAGTGCACAACTGGTCCGAGGCGATCTCGAGGTCTCTGCCACCTGTACGGTGACCTATGTTGATCCCAAGCAGTTGCTCGCATGCGGTCATCCGATTCTTCAGGCAGGGACAATTTCCGTTCCCATGACCACAGCTGATGTCGTCGAGACACTCGCTTCCCCGCTCAACGCTTTCAAGATTATCAACACAGGCGACGCAATCGGCACGTTCACTGAAGACCGTGACTCCGCCATTCGCGGAGTACTTGGGATCAAGCCTCACATGATTCCGGTTCACATCACCGTGCATGGCCAAGGGGCGGATCGCAGGCTGAACATCGAGGTCGTGGATTTGCCATCGCTCACGCCTCAGGCGATACTCGTTTCCCTTTATGATTCGCTGCTCGAGAACAATCAGAGCAGTCAGGAGACGAGCTACCACGTTACTGGTACCGTCAATATTGATGGCTATCCTCCATCACCGCTGGACGTGTGGGCACCAGCCGGCGATCAAGGGTCCGCGCAACTCTCCGCCGCCTTGCAGACCGATCAGAGCTTCGCTGTGCTCTACGCCAATGGCGCGCGCCAGGGAGCTATCAAGGCCGTCGATCTCGATGTTGACTCCATTCCGCGTCGGGCCCAGGTCCAACTTGAGAATGCACGCATCGACACAGGCAACATTGTTCATTCCGGCGATTCGATCGTCGTCGAGGCTACCGTCAGACCTTGGCAGCAACCACCTCGAAATATCCGCATCCCGATCCGCTTGCCCCAGGGCCTGCCATCTGGCAACGTGCGCCTACTCGTCTCGGATGCTGGCACTCTTGATCGCGCCCTGAACCCGCCACGGATCACCGGCCGCAATGTTGACCTCGAGACTGCACTGGCACAGGCACAAAGCCAACATCCGGCCGACCGCATTTTCGTCAGCCTGCTGTTGCCCGATGCGCAGGCAGGGGTGAACGGCAAGACGCTATCCGCGCTGCCGCTCTCCTTGGCGAATGCGCTCGAACCGCTCCGCACGGCCCAGGATGTCACCCTCAATGGTGAATCGGTGGTGGTGGCCGGACGGGCTCCGGCCGGGGGAGTGCTGAGCGGCTTCCAGCTTCTCACCCTCCACATTGAACCGGGCGGCGGTTTAGACTAGCTTTCAACCAGCACTTTCCGTTAATTCGTCGTATGCTTGCGGCTCAGGTATTTCGGCCGCAATTTTGCGAATCCAGCGAGGACTGCGTAACGTCATGGCTCAGATCCAAGGTTTAGCAGCTCACGCCGCGGGCGCCGAGCTTTTGCCCTTTCGCTACGACCCAGGAGAATTGGGCGCTCAGGAAGTCGAAATCGGCATCACCCACTGCGGAATTTGTCATAGCGATCTTCATCTCATTTCCAACGATTGGGGTATCAGCCAATATCCATTCATCCCCGGGCACGAGGTGATTGGAACCGTGTCTGCGGTTGGATCGCAGGTGCGCTCTTTGAAGCTCGGTCAGCGTGTCGGGCTCGGCTGGCAATCGAACTCGTGTGGCGAGTGCGAGTGGTGCAGCCGTGGGCTGGAGAATCTCTGTGCATGGCAGGAAGCTACCTGCGTCCGCCGCCATGGAGGCTATGCCAGCCACGTGCGCGCCAACTCACGCTTCGTGTCTCCTATCCCCGACGCTCTGCCCAGCGAGCAGGCTGCACCGCTGCTCTGCGGTGGAATCACAGTGTACAGTCCGCTGAAAAACCACGGCGTGAATCCCAGTTCGCGAGTCGGGATTATCGGAATCGGCGGCCTGGGACACCTAGCCATTCAGTTTGCCAAAGTGTTTGGAGCGGAAGTCGTCGCATTCTCCACCTCGACCAGCAAAGAAGAAGAGGCTCGTTCCCTTGGAGCTCATCACTTCGTCAATTCGCGGGAGTCCAAGGCGATGAAGGACGTGATGGGCTCGCTCGACTTCATCCTGAATACTGCCAATGCTGACCAGGACTGGAATGTCTACATACATGCGCTGCGACCAACGGGCACGCTCTGCTTTGTCGGTGTGCCCCCTTCGCCTGTTTCGGTGCAAGCATTTCCGTTGATCGGAGGTATTCGCACCATTACCGGCAGCCCAATCGGGAGTCCGCAGCGCATCCGCGAGATGCTCGACGTTGCTGCACGACACGCTGTGAAAGCGACCACAGAAGAGTTCGCGATGGCGCGCGCAAACGAAGCTATCGACAAGGTCAAGAAAAACAAAGTTCGCTATCGTGCCGTGCTGGCGAATTAAACCACGAAGCGCATGGCGGCACCATTACGCTGCTACATTCGGTCTGTGTCTACTTCATTTCAACCGAGGCTGGCTTACGCGGCTTCAATCCATCAGACACACGCGCCAGTAGATCCTGCGGGTGCAGAGGCTTGTTCAGCAGGGTAAAATGATGTCCTTCGGCTCTTGCGCTGGCCAGCAGGTCGGCCGTGGACGCCTGTCCCGAAAACAAGATGATTTTGCAGTCGGGAAAAATGCGTCGCACCGTTATGGCCAGTTCAATGCCCGTCATTCCCGGCAAGACCACGTCGGTAATCAGCATCTCCGGAGGCGTCAGCAGCGCGGTTTCCAATGCGCTGTCTGCGTCGTAGACAGGCACAGCCTTGTAGCCGCTCCGTGTAAGAATTTCGGCAAGTGTATCGGCGATGACACTCTCGTCATCAACTACCAGAACGACTGGCCGATGCCCTTCGGACTTGCCCTCATCTTGCGCGGGAACTTCCTTGAGCGGAACAGTGGGGAATGTCTTGTTCTTGCTCACAAATAGTCTCCTTCGATCAACCTACCAGCTTTCTGTGCATACGTGGAAGCTCTTTCAGTCTATTCTCTAACGCGTTTTAAATACGTAACTTATGCATGGGCGTACTTAATGCACGGTTTCATTCAGCTTTTGCATATTCTGCTTGACGACTAGCATCAAAATAAAGATAGGATTACTCTACGGGTTCCTAGTTTAGCCATACGTTAAGTGCTCTCCCGCCCGGCAAAGTAGAGAATCGACGCGAACACGTGAAGTATAGGTCAATGGCAAGTGGTCTGGAGCGCGACACATCTTCAATGAGATACGAATCAATTAATAAGGCCGACGTGCCCAAAAGCCGCGACGGTAAGCACAAGAAAATTGTGAGCCAGATTTTGAGCGATATCGATCTGCTCGAGCCTGATCGGGCCCTTAAAATTCCACTGGCGGAATTACCTGACAGCAAGGAGAATATCCGATCTGCTCTGAATCGCGCCACCCGGCAGCGGGGAATCGAGGTTTCCACCTCCAGCGATTCCGACTTTCTCTACGTCTGGAAGACGGCCCAGCTCGATTCCGGCAAACCGGCATAATCCCGTGACCAGCGATCAAGCGAAGAAAGCGGTACGCATCGACAAGTGGCTCTGGGCCGCGCGTTTCTTCAAGACGCGCGGACTGGCAGCTAAGGCCTGCGACCTTGGCCGGATTCGGTCGAACGAAGTGGAGGCCAAACCCTCCGGTGACGTTCGCATTGGCGATATGTTGCGAGTGAAGAACGAAGGTGGGGAATTCCACGTCGTGGTCCTCGGCATCACCGACCTTCGCGGACCTGCCGTATCAGCGCAAGCGCTTTACCGCGAGACCGAAGAGAGTAAGGAACGACGCCAGCAAGAGGCCGCCGAGCGCAAGGCGATGCAAGAGTATGCTCCGCTGCCCGAGCGCCGCCCTACGAAGCGCGATCGCCGCCGAATCATTCAGTTTCGCCGAAGCAGTTAGCTTCTTGCGCTCTCATCCCTTGCCTGTTCCCAACGTTTAGTAGACTCAACCCAGAATGTTTTCACGTCCGCAACTGCTTACTTGTTTGATTGTCGCCGCATCGGCAGCGATGATGACGCTCTCCGCAACTCAGCTGCTCAATGCCCAGGGAACTCATCTATGGACCCAATCTCGCATTGAAGAGTTTGAAAAAGGCACCCCTCAAGGTGTTGCCATTGGCAGTGACGGACAGCTTCGGGAAGGGCCGGGCATCACTGATCTGCTCATCACACCCTCCACATTTGTCTGGTCCGTTGCAGTCGACAAGAGGGGCACGCCGTACCTCGGCACGGGCTCGCCCGCCGCAGTTCTCCGCGCCACTGCCCAGAAGAATGGAAAGCCGGTCACGATCTTCGAAACGCGAGATGTCAGCGTGCAGGTGGTACGGATAGGACCGGACGGCGCAATCTATGCAGCCACGGTACCCAGCGGGAAGGTCTATAGGTTCAACCCGGACTCTGCCACTAAACAGGACGAGGCAAGCGCGAAGCTCGTCTTCGACGCATCGAAAGCTGAGACCACGCCTGCGGGCGACAGCAATGGTAAGCCGTCCCGTGAATCGAAATCGCACTATATCTGGGATATGACTTTCGACTCGTCTGGCCGGCTCTACATCGCGGTTGGGGGTCCGGGCGCAATCTACCGGGTCATCAACCCGTCAGTATCCGATCCCAAGCCTGAAATCTTCTTCAAGACAGACGAGCAGCACATTCGCGCTCTGGCGTGGGATGCCAAGGGCGATCTGATTGCTGGCTCAGATGGGTCAGGCCTGATCTACCGCATCGATCCACAGGGCAAGGGATATGTCCTTTTCGAAGCGCCTCGGCGTGAGATTACTTCCGTTGCCGTCGGATCTGACGGCACCATCTATGCAGCCAGCGTCGGCGATAAGAGCCATAACCCCCTCCCCCCCCTCCCCATCCAGGGCGTGGGCACAATCACCTTCACCATCGTGCAGCCCGGCTCGTTGCAGGCAGCCAACGCAAGCAGCTCCACTCCTGAAGGAACTGAAGTCTATGCGCTCGTTAACGACCAGGCGCCTCGTAAGATCTGGTCGAGCAAAGACGATATTGTTTATGCGCTCGATGCTCAGGCAGACGGTGTGCTCGCCATCAGCGGAAATCGCGGTCGCATCTTCCGCATTCAGAAAAACGGCGACTACGCGGACGTCGCGCACGTTGATGCGCAACAGGGTCTGACCCTGACCAACGTTCACGAGAGCAGCGGTGACAGCGTTCTGATTGGAACCGGCAACACCGGCAAGCTCTACTCACTCGGGAAGTCTCAAACCCACGAATACGGAAGCGATGTCTTCGACGCTGGAGCATATGCGCGCTTTGGTCGAGTCGAGATCGAACCGGATTCGGCGAATTACGACATTCTTATGCGCACCGGAAACGTCGAGCAGCCTGTCCGCGGCCGCGGAGATTGGGGTTGGTCCGAGTGGCAGCCTTTGAAAGAGAATACGGTGCAATCGCCGCCCGGGCGATTCCTTCAGTGGAAGGCGATCCTGCACGATGGTGGCAAACTAGGAGAGGTCGGGGTCAATTATCTTCCGGTGAACGCGGCCCCTACCGTAGACGATCTCGTTGTTGCACCAGGTGCCCGGCTCAACCCGCAGACACCCAATCCGAATCAACAGAACGTCAACATCAGCTTTCCCTCGGCTAACCAGCCCACAGTCGTGCCAGTCGAAACAGCAAGCGCGAATACGCCTTTGCAGGCCATAAAGGACCGAACTGCCATCACGGTGCGTTGGTCTGCCCATGACGACAACGGTGACGATCTTGCCTATTCGCTCTACCTGCGCGGTGATCGTGAACATGATTGGCATCTTTTGAAAGATGACATCACCGAAAAAGCATACAGCTTCGACGCGGCGCTCATTCCTGATGGTGGATATCGCATCAAGGTGGTTGCATCGGATGCACCTTCACATAATCCCGGAGAAGCACTCACTGATTTCATGGAGAGTGATCGATTCGAAATCGACACAACACCACCGGTCATCAGCGCATTGAAAGCCGAGGAGCAATCGGTCCGATGTGTCCGGGAGCCTTGTGTCGGCCCTGTACATGTTACATTCGATGCCGACGATGCGGCCTCACCGATTGCGCATGCAGAGTACGCTATCGACGCAGGTACTTGGCAATACGTCGATCCGGTGGGAAAAATTTCCGACTCAAAACACGAACACTATGATTTTCAGATTCCTGCGAAGTCGGCAGAGGGCAAGGCGCGTGAGCACCTCATCACTGTTCGCGTCTACGACAGGCATGAAAACGTCGGGGTGGCGAAATCGGTGGTCACCGAGCCGGCCTCGAAATAGAATCGGTCACGATGCGATTTGAACTCTTTGTGGCGGCGCGATACCTGAAAGCCAAACGGCGGCAGGCCGTCGTCGGCGTCGTCACCGGCATTTCGATTGCAGGAGTGGCCGCTGGCGTCGCTGCACTCATCATCGCTCTCGCGATCACCAACGGAATGCAGCGCGACATGCAGGATCGCCTCATCGATTCCAGCGCTCACGTTCAACTCATGCGTACCAATCAAAACGAAGGCATTCGCGACTGGAGGCCTCTGCTGGAGCGTCTCTCGAAGTTGCCGCACGTTTTAGCCGCTGCGCCTGAACTCGACGAGCAGGTGGTGGTCGCCCACGGTGCTCGCGAAGGGTACGCGCTTGTCGAAGGCATTATCCCCGAACACGAAAAAGCCGTCAGTAAAGTCCTGACCAGCGCCCCCGCATCCGCTGTCAGAGCCCTTGATCCGTCCAACGAATCCACAAGCAATCCACCGTCATCCCAGCTGCCCCCGCTCATCATCGGCAAAGAGCTAGCGGACACCATCGGCGCAGGCGTCGGCGATTCAGTCAAGCTGATCAGCCCGCAGGGTGAACTCACACCGATGGGAATGATGCCGCAGACAATTCCTTTTCAGATTGTCGGCACCTATCACACCGGCTTCTATCAGTACGATTCAAGCTGGGGCTTCATCCGGCTTGGCGACGCCCAGCGTCTCTACGATGAGCCCGACCTCATCACGGTCATAAGCTTCCGAGTAGACGATCTCAACCACGCTCCCGAAATCGCCAGGGAAATCGAAGCAGCAGCGGGTCCCGGCTTTCAAACTACCAACTGGAAGGAACAGAACCGCGAACTCTTCCGTGCCCTCCGCCTGGAGCGAATCGTCACCTTTATCGTCATCACCCTCATCGTCATCGTCGCTGCGCTCAACATCCTAATCGCCCTCACAATGATGGTCATGGAGAAGACCAGAGATATCGCTGTCTTGATGAGCTTCGGGGTCGATCCCCGCCAGGTGAGACGTATCTTTCTGTTTCAGGGATTCCTGATTAGCGTCACTGGAACCGCCGTCGGCCTTGTTCTCGGGTATCTCGGCTCCTGGATCGGCTCGCACTATCACATCAGCCTCACCCCCGACGTCTACGCTATCGATACCCTGCCTTTCGCACCACGGATCATCGATGGTGTGATCGTCTCCATCGTCTCCATCGGTATCTCGCTGATCGCAACACTTTATCCTTCCCACACAGCTGCGCGAATCCGCCCCGCCGAAGCTCTGCGCTACGAATAGCGATTCATCTGAAGCTGTAACTCTTCGGTCTTCCACTCCATCAGAGTGTTGCACCCGCGCCCTTCGGTTCATCTTATGATCCGTCTGGAAGCACAGGGCAGCCTTCGCCGGAGTCACGGAACATGGACACAACTGCGCCCGCGCACCGAAAAATCACCGTTGCTCAAAGATTGTTTGCTAGCGGGACCATGGCTCGCTGGGCTCCTCTGCCGTTACGGCTGATCGTTGGTTTCGGAATGATGCAGCACGGCTTTGCCAAACTCTCGCGAGGCCCCGATCTCTTCGCGGCAACTCTGCACGGCCTCTCCGTTCCCGCACCTCACCTCATGGCGTTGCTGACAATCATCATTGAACTCGCAGGGGGCCTCGCAACCCTTGCAGGTTTCGCGATACCCCTGTTCTCCCTACCGATGGCAGGAGTCCTTCTTGTCGCAATGTTCCGGGTTCATCTGCAATTCGGATTCAGCTCCATCAAACTCGTTTCCGCCAGCTTCGGCCGCCCGCAGTTCGGACCACCAGGATACGAATGTGATTTGCTCTATCTCGCATGTCTTGCAGCACTCGTCCTTGGCGGTCCAGGACCGCTGGCCGCAAATCGCCTGCTCACCGCGACAAAGTGCGAATGAATCACATGCTGATCGACAAATGGGTTTTAGTTCGGCACCAGGGTTATCGCGGCATACTCCCTACTTTGCCAACGTAGACGCGCACGGTCACGCTGCCAATCTTTCGCTCGCCAGAACTCGCGGTCCACGTGAGTTCCTCCCAAGCCTCCTTGCCGGAGTTCCTTGCACTCACCCGTGCAGTCACTGGATAGCATTCGCCGGGGCGCACCGGGTAGCGCTCATACGGCGTGTGATCGACCCATCCCGCCGGGAGCGTTGCGTTCACATCTATTACTGCATCATTTTGCGTGTGGTTGCATGCTCGCAATCCGACATTCAGCCATTCTCCGTAGTCAGCCGCCATCTCCGGTACAGGGATCAGTGCCGCCATGCGATCCAGACCGTGTGCCTGCCAGAACAACGAATAGAAGTGCCAGGGATCTCCGATCTCCAGCTTCAGGCCGTACTCCTGAGGCGTCTCGTACCCGTGCGCGCGCTTGAAGGGCGTTCCGGCCGGCTTCACTCCCTCGAACAAGTCTCCTGTCACCGACCCGCCGACCAGCGACTTGCCCAGGATCATTCGAACCGGATACTCGAATGTTCTGAAGTTCTTCGACTTCATCGCATCCACGCCGAGCTGGCCTTCCTGTGTCATGTAGTAGGTCTGCTCGTCGGCCTCAATCTGCGCATACGACACGTGTCGTGAAGGGGATATCTCCTTCATGTCCACAGTAGGCCCCGTTCCCTCGCCCAGGTTCTTGCGGAACGGCGAGAATTTGCCGGCATCATACCAATACGGTGTGAACACCTCAAAAGCGTCGGTAAAAAAATAGAGTTTCTGGGGTTGCCACGGCAGCAGGCCCTCGGTCAGGTTCGCCATGCCGGTACGGTCCTTCGCAGGTGATAGCTGTTCGGGAAATTTCGTCTCATCTCCCGCAGCATCAAAAGCTTCAATTGCTACAACGCTCGATCCCTGATGATCCGCATGATTCTCACCTGAGACCGGGTCAGGAAACCAAGTCAGCACAATATCCGGGCGCGTGATCCGAACGAGCCGCACCAGGGCCCCGAGTACATGCCCGTGATCCCAGTGATCTAACGAGAAAAGCACGTTCTGGTTGGGCGTATCGTGCTGATTCAGAAACCAGACATTCTCTATACCGATGGAATGCAGCGCTCGGCGGGCCTCCATCTGGCGTTCCTGACCCAGAGCTGCTCCAGCTTCATTGCCAACAGCATTGCCCCCTCCGTCGCCGTTGGTGACGTAAACGACAGCGACACGCTTATGCTCATCTTGCGCCAGCTTCGCCAGATAACCGGCAATCATCACCTCGTCATCTTCATGCGCCACGACGACGAGAAGGTCAGCCTTGAACCGCGCATCCGGCTGCAACAGAGCGGGAGCCTGCGCCTCGTCCTGCGCCGTCACCGGACGACACCCCATGCTGAAAATGACAAATGCAAGAAGAGAGGCACACTTCGCAAAGGGCCGGAGTTTCATCGCAACATCTTAAAACACAGGCTCAAGGCGGCCGGAGAAGGTTTGCTGGCTCAGGACAGGTTCAGCAACATCTCGTATTCAGTGATCGCCCGGTCGTTCGGATACTCACCGTCTCAGGCGTGATGCGTTTGATGAGAATCAACCGTGCTCCCTGAAGTTATTGTGGCGTGATGATCCCGCCCACCGCGTGACGACGTGGCAGGACGATTCCGCGATGATCAACCTCAGCCGGAACCGGCTTTGACTCCGCCTCTGGAATTTCCGGCCGATCACTCATTGCTCCGCCGCATGCCGGGCACCAGTCAGCTTTTGTAGTGACCGCCAGCACGGAGTGGCAGTTGGTGCATATCCGTTCCATGAACCCAGTTTATCGAACGGCCTTGAAGTTCTCACACCACGCTCGTGATCTCCTCTGCGATCGCCTGCGCCCAGCGTTGAATCCAATTCCAGTCCCGGATATCGGAGAGGGGCAGCTTCTTCAACGGATTCACCGGCAGCTTCATGATCAGGCTCATCGGAAATGGAAGATTCACATGTGCTGGATCGAACTTTCCTCCCAACACGCGCATGTCCGCCGGATGGAGCGATCGGTGCTTCCCAATTTCCTTTCTTACCTGTTCCTCGGCAGCGGCAAACCGTTTACGCTCTCTCTCGGTCGGCCCTAGAACGAAGATCCACGGCTTCACCTTCGCAAGATCTTCTTCGAAGCGAGTGATGAACTGATGGAACTCCTTCGGAACGCGCCCCATATACAGCGCAGTCCCCAATACAATCGCTGTTCCCGGCAAGATCGCGTCGATTTCACCTATCGCCTTGACTTGAACTGCAACGCCGGCTTCTCTGATCGTTTGGCCGACCGCCTGAGCTACCTCCGCCGTCGATCCGCTCCGCGTACAGTACGCAATCAGAACTTGAGTTTTCATAGCTCTCCCCGCAGTACTGGATCGTGTAATTCTGCACGTCCTGTCCGATCGCGGGGAGTGTTCGCCATCACAAACGAAGGCCCATCCTGCATGGGGGGAACCACATCACCGAAGAACTCACTATTAAACTGGAGACATGCATCCCCCCGTTCGCCTTGTGGCGATCGACATGGACGGCACCCTGCTGCCGACCTTCAGCCAGACCATTAGCCCCCGAAACGCTCAGGCCCTCAGGGCCGCACAGCGCGCCGGAGTTACGGTCGCCATTGCTACGGGCCGCCGGACTGCTTACACCGCTCCCCTGCTCGAAGGCCTCGGACTCCGAGCGGATATGCCGCTCATCACGTCCAATGGAGCAGTGACACGAACCTTGGGGGGCGATCCTGTCGATCGATCGCACCTTCAGGCGCGCGTCGCCCGCGAACTGTGCGGATTGCTGAGGCCTTTTGGAACACTGGTATTCACCTTTGATATGGTTGGCCGTGGAGAACTGATCCTTGAGGATTTTGAGCAGGCGCACCAGCGGATCGCACTGTGGGTCGAAGCCAATCGGGACGCCATTGAAATTGTCAGCCCCCTCCAAGATGCGCTCGGAGACGGGAACGATCCAATCCAGGGGATGGTGACTGGCGGGGTAGAAAGAATGCGTCAGGCCGAAAAGGCCCTGAAAGCCAGCAGTTGGAGCAATTTCTGCGAGGCAGTGCGGACGGAGTACCCTGCCCGGGATCTCTCGATCGTCGACCTCCTGCCGCCTGGTGTCTCCAAAGGCTGGGCTCTCGAACGCCTGGCCGCCCGCCTCGGAATCGACCGCAAGGAGACCATGGCGATCGGCGATAACTGGAACGACGTCAACATGCTGGAATGGGCTGGCCAAGCCGTGCTGATGGGCAATGCCGCCCAAGACCTGCGCACGCTGGCGAAGACAAACGGCTGGAAGCAAGCTCCGCCCAATGATCAGGACGGCGTGGCCGTGACTTTAGAGATGGCCCTGGCCCGCCGCTCCTCTGCTAAAGTCTGAGAAACAGGAAGTAGGCCCCTTGCGCTTCGGTTGTCAATTCGGTATCGGTACGGCAGCCTTTGTTCTCGCGGCCTCGTCGATTCTTGCCTCTGCGGCGGAGCGTGTCCACCTGGCCAATGGATTCGACATGCGCTGTGATCACCACGCCCAGATCGGCTCGATGGTTCGTCTGTACACGGGCATTGGGGATAAGAGCTACATCGACATGAAGCCGAAGGAGATTGCCGGCTACGAGACGGTGCCCGATGCTCCTCCCCTGGTTGCTTCAACACCGTCTCCGCGACCACGATCAGACGCAAGGCTCACTCAGGCTGACCTCCGGGTGGTGCTCGCGGACGCTGGAGAGGAGCATAATCTGGATGCCGACCTCCTCGCCAGCATCGTCAAGGCCGAGAGCAACGGCAACACGCACGCGGTGAGCCGCGCTGGCGCTCGTGGACTGATGCAGCTGATGCCCGGCACAGCCGCCGAGCAAGGTGTGGATGACAGCTTTTCACCTGATCAGAATGTTCGCGGCGGCTCCGCCTATCTCGACGAGTTGCTTCGCCGCTATCACGACAATATTGCTCTCGCGTTAGCGGCTTACAACGCAGGGCCGGCGGCAGTCGATAGGTATCACGGAATTCCCCCCTACCACGAAACTCGGACCTACGTAGCACGGGTCATTCACGAGTTCAACCGCCGCGTAGTTGCCCGTCAGCGCGACGCTGCTCGCGATCTCAATACGCGTTCCAGACCGGTTCCGACCGCGGCTTTGCAGGCTTCCTCTTCCCGCTAGTGCGCTTCCTATTCAAATGCAGAGTTCCAGAACTCGCATGCCCGTGCTTGAAAGGTGAACTGCGGACCATACAATGAGTCCAGCATCCGCAAACGGAGATCGCTTGAACAAACGACAACTGATCCTTGGCCTCGTGGTTTTAGCCGCCTTGATCGCACTTGCGTTTTATGCCCAGCACCGCCACCCTATCGATTGGCACGAAGTCGTCAAGCAGTTCGCCGAGTCCCGGTGGAGCTACTTCGGAATCGGTGTCTCTTGCATCTACCTGGCATATGTCGTGCGCGCAACGCGATGGGCATACCTGCTGCGCCACCATAAGCACGTCAGCCCACTTTCGCTGGTCGCCTCTCAGGTTATAGGCTTCACTGCAGTCGCGCTGATCGGTCGCGTTGCCGACCCGGTGCGCCCATACCTCACATCAAAAAAGACCGGGCTATCCGTCGCGAATCAGTTGGCGGTCTACATTGTGGAGCGCCTCTTCGATTTCGGCACCATGGCAGTCTTCTTCTCCGTCGCCATGATTATCCTGTTCCAGGATCGTAGCGCGTCTTCAAATTTGATCGTTCAGTCCACGCATTCCGGATTCCTCGCCAAACACGCTGGTCCG
The DNA here is from genome assembly GCA_035606555.1 of Occallatibacter sp. Classification (GTDB taxonomy): domain Bacteria; phylum Acidobacteriota; class Terriglobia; order Terriglobales; family Acidobacteriaceae; genus Telmatobacter. The sequence goes on along the minus strand of DATNFD010000063.1, from coordinate 9,600 downwards.
AAACTTGCTCAGTTTGGCGGACTGATCCTGACCCTATTCGGCGTGATCTTCCTTGTCATGGTGCGCATCTTTGGTTCGGTGGTCGCTACCGGCATGGAGAAATCACTCGGGCTTATTTCGGAAAAGCTGGGCCGCATGGTCGGTGAGAAAATTCGCAGCTTCCAGGTGGGTCTCGACACCATTCGAAGCCTTCCCGATTTCCTCATTGCCGCCGGAATATCCTTCGGGCATTGGACCCTCATCGCATTCGCTTACTTCTTCACACTCAGAGGATTTACCGGCAGCCCCGCACTCGCCACAATCAGCTTCTCGAAAGCAGTAGTCCTCATGATGATCAGTGGTGGCGCAAGCGTTCTTCAGCTCCCCGTCCTCGGCTGGTTCACCCAGATCGGCATCGTCGCGGCCATTCTCGCTACTGTTTTCGAGATCAGCAATGAAGCCTCCACCGCCTGTGCCGCAATGCTCCTGCTCGTCACGTTCCTCTGTGTCATTCCCGTCGGCCTCATCTGGGCGCAATTCGAGAACATCAGCCTGCGCAACGTTACACACGAGAGCGAGGTCGCAGAGGAGATCGTTAATCCTCCAGTAACTGCAGAACCGAAATCGCTCTGGCAAAATCCTGAATGATCTGTGAATCTCATAGTTGAAGCCCGTTCACAAAGGTGCCAGGTTTGCCTCAAGAGACAAAGATCGTCGCTGCTTCGGAACCCATACGGATCAATGCCGGCCTCATCATCTTTCTTGGGATGGTTCTTCTCATCATTGTCGCGGTGCACCAGCATCTCGAGCAGCAATTTGATTTCGGGGTGTTCTATTACGCGGCGCACATGATCGTCGACGGCAAGGGCCACGAACTCTACAACCTCGCAACGCAGCACCTGTATCAGCTTCGCTTTCATCGCCCGCCCGATACCCTGTTTCGCTACCCGCCAATCGCACTGATTCCCATCCTTCCCTTAACGACCCTTTCGATGCCCGTGGCTTTTGCCGTGTGGACGGCTACCTGCATGGGCTTCCTCATCGTGAGTATCAAGGTCTTCGAACAGGAAACGGGGCTGCACTTTGGCAACTGGCCGATACTGCTCGGCATTCTCTTTGTGCCCGTCCTCGACTGCCTGCTGCATGGTCAATATTCGATTCTGATCGTTATGTTCTATGCACTCGCGTATCGCCAGTTGAGGAAGGGCCAAAGCTTCTGGGGAGGAGCGCTGCTGGGGCTCGCGACGCTGAAATTTCAACTTGTTTTGGGATTCGTTCCCATCTTCCTGCTGAAACGCAAATGGCGCGAGCTCGCAGGCTTTTCCGCGTCGACTGCTGTCCTGGTTGCTGTTTCACTGATGATGACAGGGATTCAGGCGCTGCACCAATATCCGAATTTTGCTTTGCATGCAGAACTGCCTTTGAACGAACTCCCGCACAAAGCAAACTGGCAGGGTCTCCTTTCGTTTATCAATCAACAGGGTTCAATCTGGGTCGCCCTGCTCTCCATCCTTACGATCATCTGGGCGGCACGCGCATGGACTAATTTGGAGCGAGGTTTCTGTGCTGCCTCTCTTGCTGCAATGCTGGTCAGCTACCACATCACTCCGCAGGACCTTTCACTTGCTATCGTTCCCTTCTTTGTCGCTGTGAACGCCGGCATTCTAAAGCGCGAACGCGTCCCAATGTTCACCGCGATCGGAATGGGGATTCTTCTTCTATTCATGATGGTTCAGATACCAATGGCGCTCTTCGCGCTCGTGCTGGCTGCCGCTCTAGTATGGGTTGGAATTCACCGACCGCAGGTTCCAACCGAATCGAGCCCGGCCCCGGCCGTTTCGGCAGTTTAGGCCTGAGCCGCTGAACAATGGCCTTCTGAAGTGGGGAAGATCCTTCAGGTCAGAAGCCCATGGGCCAATTGACGAATCCATCCAAAGCAGAGACAATAGAGGAGTTGTATCCCCTCGTGTGGGCCTGTGGCGCAGTTGGGAGCGCGCTTCCATGGCATGGAAGAGGTCATCGGTTCGATCCCGATCAGGTCCACCAATCAGCCTACAATCAAGTTTCTCAACATTGTGAGCGGCAATTCTCGACAAGAGGCGGCTGCTTTCGTGGAATATTTCGAGCGCAGTTCCCAGCGAAGGACCGGACGGTCGACGCATATGACTGGGTGCCATCAGGCCGTGCAGCTGGTTAGAAAAGACATCTTCAACGAACGATATTTGAGCAGCCAAAGTCCATAGTCAAAGATGGACGGCTGCATCATTTCGCCTCCGTCTCGATCTCAAATCTGTATTGCGGGATGAGTGTTGCGCTCTTCAAATCGTCAAGCTGACTCTTGCCCTCAAAGTTCGACCAGAACCTCTTCTCAAGGAAAATTGGAGCATTCCTTCTCAACGGAAGAATGCTGAGCTCAAGTGGACCATTGTCGACCATCGCAATGAATCGCCGCAATCCAACCGTCCAGGGAAGGCCGTTATTGAAATTGTCGTCGAGCAGAAATCCGTTCGCCGTCAATCGCGCAACATCGCCGGTGTACGCAATTCTGAGGAAGAGGTTACCGATCGTTCCGCTTTGGAGATTGTGCGGAATGGATATCGCCCACTTCGCGGCCAATTTGAAGTCGCCGTCGTCCGGGGCCATGGCAACACCCTGCGGGCGCCACGAGAGCGATGGTCCAAACTTCACAGGTGGAACCTGGCCCGCTTCTGTCACTTTCTCGATTTGAAGCTTCGTCTGTACTTCAGGAACGGACGCGGTGAAGTGGGTCGTTTCGCCCCGCGGATGAGGTTCCAGATCACCTCCCCTCAGTTTCAGTGCGTGATTCAGGGATGGAAACAACGTGAATTCACAGTGAGGATCACCTTCAGAGAAGAGCACGAACGATTCTCCATCCGCGAAGAAGTCCTGCTCTGTTTCTACCAGATGCATGGAACCGTCGATGCTTACCTTCCATGCACCTTCGGCCTCTCGCTTTGACAGCAAAATTAGCCGGACCTCGCTTCCCTTTCCTCGCCGAATTCGGATTCCATGAGCGAGGCCAGTGGGAATACTGGAGATCAAAATACCTTCTCCGTGCTTTCGAACGAGAGCTCCGTCCGCCTGCACCCTCAATCCAAGATCGTTGTTGATCACGAACTCGGCGGAAATTCCCGGGATCTGCTCAAATACGTACGCATCGCCCTCGTGGGTCTTGATCCGCGTAAACAACTGCGCAGTAGCGTACTTCAGAGTCGAATTGCCGAGGTTCAGATTGAAAGGCCAGATGAAGTATCCGCCCGGGGGGACGTCAATTGCCTCTTCCGGTATCCGTAAATCTGATTCCGGCAGCAAAACGTGAAACTGAGTATCCTTCCGTACCACATTCATTACCCCGCGCACGTAGTTATTCACGAATAGAAATCCCTGCCGTCCATCGCTGCGAACGGAGGCACGAAGAACACTGAGATCATCTGCGTTTTTAGGCGCTCTCGCGGGCGCGTGAGCCGCCATCGGGGCCAAATCACTTCCAAATTCGTTGAGAAAATAATGAAATACTTTCAGCTTTCGAAATGAGGCGCGTTCCTGGCCATATTCGCTCAGGGGAGCCTGGAAATCGTAGGACTTCGTCGGAACGTCCGTTGGATAGCCGGTCGCCTGCGACTCCTGGAGAGAGGTCAAATGCCCCGCGGGGTTCTCACCGCCCTGGAACATGTAATAGCCATACAAATTCGCACCTGACCCAAGCATCACCGGCACCATGGCCGCCACATCGTCGGATTGGATGACCGGCCTCCGATGATACGTGTCCTGAACACCGCCACCTAGCTCTGCCGTCAGGAACGGCGTGTCCAATTCGTTCACTTGCGGCTGTCGCGTTCCACCTCCTGCCCCCATGTTGCCTGCGACGCGGCTGTAAAACCGGAACATGTACACCTCATTCGGCGGGAGTGCCGAAATTGAAGAGTCCCAGGGTGCGTCAGGATACCCTCCGAAGACGGGCAACACCTCTCCTCTGGGCACCACAGCGTTATCCCATCCCGTCACGGTGTACAGAGGAACATCCAAGCCACTCTTGATTGCCAGCCGCTTCAAAGCGAGGATGTATTCCTCGCCTTGCGAAGGACCTCGAGCCGAGAATTCGTTCTCCAGTTGAATACCTATGACGGAACCGCCATCCTTCCATAGAAGGCCTTTCAATTGGGCACCCACCTGGGCATAGAACGTAGCCACATGCGCCATGTAGTTGGCATCGTTCCGTCGAGTGAGACCTTCCTTCAGCAGCCAATCAGGAAATCCGCCGTTTCTTACCTCGCCATGAGTCCACGGCCCTATTCGAGCAACGAGGTAGAGGCCATGTCTTTGACACAATTCTGCGAAGTGCCTTAGGTCTCTCTGGCCGGACCAGTCGAACTTTCCCTGAATCTCTTCGTGATGAATCCAAATCACGTACGTAGATACGATCTGCACACCTGCAGACTTCATCTTGAGAAGTTCTTCTTCCCATTCGGACTCCGGCACACGCGAGTAATGAAATTCACCCATCACCGGCAGCCAGGGACGCCCATCCATCGTGAGGTACATCGAGTTGATCCCGATCTTATGGCCGGATGGAGAGGACAGCGTTCCTCCGTGATACGACGATGCAGTTGGAGCCCGGGGCGGCGTCCGCGCATCAATCGTAATTGAATCCGCGGCAGATGATGCAGGCAGATTCATAGTAAAAGCTAGGAACACGAAGAGACCGAACCATTTCGCGACTTGTGTATTGCGCCATCTCATTGATCATCGATCCTGCGGTCAGCTAAATCCTGCGTCGTTCAGATATTCGACTGTGATTGCCGAAAAGCCAGTTGGCCGGACCACATCTACGACAATCTTTCTAAGTCCGGCGATCGACGACTTAATCTCGAGTGTCTGCGATGAGCCGGCAACCAACTCGGGCAGTCTCCTCTTGCCCCCGTCCATTGGCAGGTCGTCATATCCATAAGCAAGCCATCGCAAAGAATAGCCGCGAAGAGTGTAGCGCGGGAGCTGCTCCTTTGTACCGAGTTCAAACTCAAAGCGATGCTCTCCCACTTTGCGCAGGACTGCCTTACCGATAGGACTGGCTTGCAATCGAAGAGCCTCAAATGACGGCTTTCTTCTGCCATAAAGGTCCACTACGCCGTGCACTCTCTGCCGCATTGCTCCCAGCCCCTTGTCGCCGACGAGAGTGCGGTAATCGTTGTAGTCGAAGTAAATGGCCCCGGCGACCTCCGGGAACTTGCGGAATACTTCCGTGTGCGAATTCACAATGGCAACACGGTTCTCGTCGCCCGGCATAATCTTAGGCTGGCACTCGCACCAGCCATACTCTGAGACTACGATGGGCTTGCCCGGAAACGCCTTGCGAATTCGGTCGAGGTGCGCCTCAACATCGCCAGGACCACCCGGCGTCCAGCTACCGTAGTACTCATTCGTCGAGATGAAATCGAATTCACCGGCCATGTCGGCACTGGGATCGCTTCCCAGTGTGTGCGACGCGTAGGTTTGAAGTCGTGATGGGTCGAGCCGGCGGGCATCGGCGCTGATGACGCGAGCGAACTGCCTCGACCTCGGGTTCTTACCATCAACCTCATTGCATAGACCCCACGCCACAATGCACGGATGATTGCGATCGCGTCGGATCATTTCTCGTAGCTGTTCAAGCCCGTTCTGCTCCAATGCATGCTGGAGATCGTCGGAAGTTTTCGAGAAGGTTTTCGGACCCCAGGCAGGTACTTCCTCCTGCATCAGGATGCCGTGTCGGTCGCAGAAATCCAGAACGCGCCGATCCTGTGGCCAATGCACGCGCGTGAAGACGCAGTTCAGGTTCTTCATGTCGCGATGATTGCTCTCGATCCATTCCGCCGACTCCGCAAAGCCCAATTCAGGATGGCTCCCAGCCATCCGTTCCACGCCCATCAGTGAGACCTTCTCTCCATTAAGGTAGAAAGCCGAACCGCGGACCGCGAACTTTCGTATTCCGAAATGCTCAACCAATTTGTCATGGCCCGAAGCGCTGTGGAGTTCGACTACAGCGTCATACAAATGTGGTGAATCGAAATGCCACAGCGCTGCTTTGTTCACTGTCGCCGGACCGAGTTCAACAACCTGCTCTCCGTTCGGCTTGAGAGCGGCCCCGACCGGGGCAAGATGCAGAGCTTCGGCTGTTGTCCCCTCTCGCCGAATCGAAGCCTCAATATTTACCCTGTTCTCTTCAGAACTGGCGTTGCGAACGATTGCCCGCACACGTATCTCGGCCGAACCGCCGGCCAGATCGGGAATCGCATCAACCTCAATGCGATCAATAAAGCTTTGTGCTGTAACCAGCAAATTCACGGGTCGGATGATGCCGCCATCGTCGGTCCAGTCATAGCTCTTGTTGCGGGGAAGCATCCGATCGCTAGGCCGATTGTCGACGCGTACCAGCAAAGTGTTCTCGCTCCCGCACTTAAGACCGGGAGAAAGATCGAGAGTGAACGCTGTGTACCCCTTGCCCACGTGTTCACCCACAGACTTTTCGTTCAGAAACACATTCGCCGTATGATTTACCGCTTCGAACTCGATGCGAACGTGCAGCGACGCCCAACTCGCCGGCGCTTCAAAACGTATGCGATACCAAGCGATTCCGACATACTCCGGAGATCTGCCGAGCGATTGCCACGTGTGTGGCGCCTGCACAGCCTTCCAGTCATCCACCCGCTCTAACGAGTCGGATGTCGAGGTCGCACCACCAGGGTCCAGCCGAAACTCCCATCCATCTCGCAAAGGGATGCACCGCGATGCCCGGCCATCTTGCGAGATCGCGAACTCTTCCGACTGAGCAGCCTCTCGGCCGAGAAGCACAAGCCCGCCCGTCGAAACAGCTTTCAGAAATTTGCGCCGAGTTTGCACATGCACCTCGCAGCGGATAACTTTGTGTACGTCAACCATAAACTCTGGAGCCGGAATATCGATGGAATCCGCAGAAGGAACTGAATTCTCCGCCCACTACCTCCTGCTGCCTGAAGCTCCTTCAGCTCTGCCGGGGCCAGTTAAAGCTTGGGAGCAGGATGTGGAGATCCTCACCTATTCGCCGGCAGCGCCGGAACGAAATCCCATGTTCCTCGAGAGGCGCGTCTACCAGGGCAGCAACGGCAAGGTGTACCCGCTCCCCTTTATTGACCGCATCGCAACTGAGCCTTCACCCAAGTCGTGGAAGGCTATTCATATTGAAAATGAACACCTGCGCCTCATGATTCTTCCCGAAATCGGCGGCCGCATTCACGTCGGCTATGCCAAGGCTACTGGCTACGATTTCTTCTATCGCCAGAACGTCATCAAGCCGGCGCTTGTAGGACTTGCGGGACCGTGGATATCCGGAGGCGTCGAATTCAACTGGCCGCAACACCATAGACCGGCAACATTCATGCCAGTTTCAACCGCCATTGAGGAAGCTGGAGACGGCTCCGTTACCATTTGGTGCAGCGATCATGACCCCTTGCAACGCATGAAGGGAATGCACGGCATCTGCTTGCGTCCAGAGCGATCCGTTGTCGAACTAAAGGTACGGCTATACAATCGGACTCCCTTCACCCAGACATTTCTCTGGTGGGCCAACGCGGCGACGCGCGTGCATGAAAAATATCAGTCCTTCTTTCCCAGCGACTTAAGGTTTGTCGCGGATCATGCAAAACGAGCTATTACTTCCTTCCCGCTGAGTGAGGGGATCTACTACGGCGTGGACTACGGGAAACGTGCGCAAAACGGCATACCCGCAGATGAAGCGCCCAGCCGATTCGTTCCGGACGGTACCTATCCGGCCAACGACATCAGCTGGTATGCCAACATTCCCGTCCCGACCAGCTACATGGTTACCCGCACGGAGCAGGATTTCTTCGGCGGCTACGATCATAAAGAGGACGCTGGTGTGGTTCATGTGGCCGATCATCATATCTCGCCAGGCAAGAAACAGTGGACGTGGGGCAATCATGAGTTCGGCTATGCATGGGACCGCAATCTCACCGACCGCGATGGTCCATACATCGAGCTAATGGCCGGCGTGTATACCGATAATCAGCCGGACTTCTCGTATCTGGCTCCATGGGAAACCAAAGAGTTCACCCAGAACTGGTATCCGATTCACGCAATTGGAACCCCAAGCGCCGCGAACACAGACGCTGCCCTGAGTGTCACGACTGAACGCGGAACTCTGCGAATTGGTGTTTGCGTTACGGCTCCCGTCGTCGACGCCGTGATCGTTCTGAAGATCGCAGGTATTGTAACCGCGCGCTGGACGAGAAGCATCACAGTTGCCGACCCAGCAGTCATCGAGACTTCGCATGATTCTAATAGCGATCAGACCGATATTGCCGTGTCGGTCTACGCCGGTCCTCGGCTTCTGATCGAATACAACTCTGCACAGATCCAACCCGCGTCGACACCTATTGTGGCGCGGGAACCGAAGCCTCCGGAAGAAGTCGAAAGCGTCGAGGAACTCTACCTGATCGGCTTGCATCTCGAGCAATATCGGCACGCAATGCGAATGCCCGCAATCTATTGGACAGAAGGCCTCCGGCGCGATCCCGGCGATTCGCGCATCCGCAACGCCATGGGACTGTGGCATCTCCGCCGCGGTGAGTTCGAGGAAGCCACGAAACAGTTTCAAGCCGCCCTCGCCCGTTTGACGTCGCTCAATCCGAATCCGCGCGATGGCGAGGCTTTCTACAACCTCGGGCTCGCATTGCGCTTCCTAGGCCGAAACAAGGAAGCTTACGACGCCTTCTACAAGGCCACCTGGAACGCAGCCTGGGGCGCACCCTCATGTCTGGCTCTCGCCGAGTGTGATGCTTCAAATCAGAACTGGACCAAAGCAGTCAACCATCTCCAGCAAGGCTTGCGGGCAGATGCAGACAACCTGAACGCCCGCAATCTCCTCAGCATCGCGTTGCGCAAATCAGGCGATTCCTCCGCTGCCGACCTTGCCCTGAATGCAATCCTGGCTCTCGATCCACTCGACATCACTGCGCGATGGCAAAAAGGCATACCTCCTGCGAACGGCCAGGAGTGTCTCGACCTCGCTTTTGATCTGATTCGGGCGGGCTTGTACGTAGAGGCAAGCTCCGTGCTTCAGGCGGCGGATCTGAACGCGCAGGACGGTTCGGCGCCCATGATCTTGTTCACTCTTGCGTGGGTGCAGGAGGAGCTTGCGAACCCGCACGCCTCCGAAATTCTCGATCTGGCAGCGAACTCCTCAGTGGATTACTGCTTCCCTAGCCGGCTCGAAGAGATCATTGTCCTCGAGTGGGTCCTCAAGAAATCATCTGCGAAGTGGATACCTTCCTATCTGCTCGGGAACCTGTTTTATGACCGACGGCGTTATGACGAGGCGATCCAGCACTGGGAGATGGCTGCAAATGAGCACCCATCATTTGCCACAGTCCATCGCAATCTGGGGATCGCTTATTTCAACGTTCGTCAGGATCCGGATCATGCACTGAAGAGCTTCGAAACTGCATTCGCCGAAAACCCCCATGATGCACGTGTCCTTTACGAGCGGGACCAACTTTGGAAGCGAACTGGACGATCCCCAGAGGATCGCCTGGGCGAACTGCTTCGGCATTTAACGCTCGCTGCTTC
>DATNFD010000062.1:0-8853 GCA_035606555.1 Occallatibacter sp. | reverse complement strand
GAATTGAGAATCTTGAAATCACCCACATCGCCGAGATGCAGGATGTGCTCCGCTCCATCGAGTGCAGGCAACACCTCGGGACGCAACAGACCGTGCGTATCGCTGATAACGCCAATCTTCATCTGCCAAAACTGAAGAGAGCCGACCAGCGGCCCTTCGCCCTCAAGCGTTCGGGCTTCGCCACGGGATCGATCATCTGCAGCACAGAGCCCGGATTGTGCGGATCATTCATGGCCATGCAATAGAGGCCGCTCCAATTATTCTGCCAGCTCCATCCGCGTGCGCCCATTGCCTGAGCCTCAATGTGTTCCGCTGCGTGAGCCGGCGATAATTTCTCGCTGCAAGATGGGCAACGCGGACTCGCGCCTTTTCTGAAGCGGCCGCCGCAAGTGCAGGCGTGCAGAAACGGTTCCCAAGCCTCGTCGATTTCACCATATCGTTCCGCGGGAGAAGGGAGTGCGGCAACGTATTCGTTCGAGTAGTTGAGCAGGGCGAGCATGCCGCAGTCATGGCAGTATGCGTACGAATTGTCGCCGAAGCCTGAATGCCACAGCGAATAGCGGTACAAGCGGCCGCAATGTTCGCAGTCGCCCTTCTTCAGCATCACCATCTCACAACCCATTTCCAGGCGCGTATGCGGATCGAGCTGATCGCGCAGCGCGTCTCCAAGGAAGTTGAAGCCAGACACTGCACCTGCTACTGCCGGAACGAGAACCAGATGAGATGAATCGCCGCGGACAATCTCGGGTGGCAAGGGGCGGCAGCAGATGAAGCCATTCGTGGTACGTTGACTCTGGTGGCTCTTTCACCTGTGCCTTACGGCCGCTACTCAAAGACTGCTTCTTGCGATCATTTATCTAAAAAGTAGTGCAAAGAAGCTGAAACGGGATACTCGAAACTAAGATGAAGGAATCACCTCGAATCAACGGAGTACATGCTCTGCCAGACTGGCGAGACGCCATCGCCGCCTACACCAATCGGCGCGTGCTGCAGGTGCTCGCACTTGGATTTGCCAGCGGCCTGCCTCTCCTGCTCACCTACTCAACTCTTTCGGCTTGGCTCGCGACAGCAGGCGTCCGGCGCGCGGCAATCGGCACGTTTGCCCTGGTTGGCATTCCTTACTCATTTAAATTTCTTTGGGCGCCGTTGATGGATCGTATACCGCCGCCCCTGCGGTTGGGACGACGGCGCGGATGGGGAATCACCATCCAGATCTTTCTGATGGGCGCAGTGCTCTGCTTGGGACTATGTAATCCCAAAAACAATCTGCCCTTGATGGCTGCGCTGGCTGTGCTTGTCGCGTTCCTGTCCGCAAGCCAGGATATTGTGATCGATGCGTGGCGCGTGGAGATCCTGAACAAAGATCAGCAGGCTCCCGGAGCCGCTATGATTCAGTCCGGCTACCGCATCGCCATGCTGGTATCCGGAGCCGGCGGCCTGTTCATCGCCGCATACGCAGGGTGGTTCGCTGCCTATGCCACGATGGCTGCGCTGCTTGGTGTTGGACTACTGGTCTTTCTGCTCGGTCCCGAACCGAAAGTGTCATCGGGAACCCTGGAAGCTCCTGGATCGGGATGGCAGGCGCTTCGGCATACGTTTGCGACTGCAGTGATCGGTCCGTTTCGCGACTTCATGCGACGTCCACTTTGGCCCGTCATCCTGATCGCAATCTTTGGATACAAACTCGGCGAGGCAATGGCGGGAGTGATGTCAACGCCACTCTATATCTCGCTGGGATTCTCGCTTCCAGAAATTGCTACCGCCTCGAAAGTCTTCGGATTCTTCTCGATTGTGACGGGTGCTTTGATTGGCGGGGTAGTGACGACCAGGTTCGGAATTCGCAGGTCGCTTATCCTTTGCGGTGTTTTGCAATCTTTTGGGAATCTGTTTTTTGTTCTGCAGGCTGTTGGCGGGCATCGCATCGGCTATCTCGCTTTGTGTGTCACTGCCGAGAATCTTACCGGCGCAATGGCTGGGACCGCGTTGATAACCTGGCTTTCAAGTCTGTGCTCACGCGCCTTCACCGCAACCCAGTTTGCACTGCTGTCCTCGCTTGCTTCTCTAAGTCGGACAGTAGTGGCGTCCTCGGGAGGAGCGTTGTCGGAGCGGATTGGCTGGGTACAGTTCTTCCTGATTACCAGCGTCATTGGCTTGCCGGTTCTCGTTCTGATCCTATGGATCGGACCGCGTGATGATCTCAACCGAGAGCAGCGCGAGCCAGCTGTTTAGCAAGACGGCCGACGACTGCATTATTACGATGGTAAGCACGGCGCGCGGCGAAAATCGTGTATGGGTATAAGTAGGCGTGAATACAACAGGTAAATTCCTCTCGTTCCTCCTGGCGATTGTCTGCTTGCTGCCCTCGGGCTTACAGGCGTTTGCGCAGAGCGGACAGAACATCCAGGCAAGTGCGGAAGAACTCTTGGCGCTCGCCAATCGCGAACGTATGCGCGAAGGTCTTCCTCTTTTTAAATGGGACGCGGCGCTGGCCGATGCCGCTCTGAAGCATACGCGCAGAATGTCGAGCGAGGGTGGAGCGATCCAGCATGACTATCCCGGCGAACTTGAGCTGTCGGAACGCGCAGGATTGTCTGGAGCGCACTTCGACCTCATCGAAGAAAACATCGCAGTCGGTCCCACACCGGCTGCAATTCACGATGCATGGATGCACTCGAAAGCGCACCGCGAAAACATGCTCAATCCGCAGGTAAACCGGATCGGGATTGCCGTGCTGGCGAATCGAGGAGTGTTGTATGCGACAGCAGACTTGTCGCGTGCAGTCGAGGCCTTCTCAAACGCGCAGGTAGAAGAGCGCGTAGCCGCGCTCATCGCCCGCAGGGGCGTAAAGGTTCTCCCCGTCCACTCACTGGCCCGTGAGGCGTGCCCTGCTAACCGCGGTTTCCCCCGCGTCACAGAGGGCGCCCAGCCCAGCTTTGTGATGCGGTGGCAGGACTCTGACCTGAGTCGACTGCCGGACAACCTTGTCCAGCAGCTCGGGTCCGGTCGCTATCACGAGGCCGAGGTCGGCACCTGCCAGCCCAGCGGTGAGGCAGGAACCTTCACTGCATACAGAATTGCCGTACTGCTCTACTGATGTGCGACGGCTGCATCTGCCGGCCTGCCACTTACCCTCGTATAGATGAGGTCGTATTCGGTGTGCCACGTTTTTCCGCCGTCGTTTGATCCCTGCGAGAACTGACGCACCTTGTCCGTGCCGAGGTTGAAGAACTGCAGATGACGCAGCAGCGTACCTCCGCCGGCTTGTGGCACGTCATCCGTCCAGTAATCCATCACCTTGTCCTTCAGTTCTCCGTGGAAGAACATCACGCCTGCAGAGGTGTCCACCCAGTATTGTTCCCATCGCTTTAGATTCGGATTCCATGTGTTGTAGCTCTTGCCGAAATATGGGCTTCCGGCTGATGCCCAGTTCTCCCAGACAACGCACCCGCCCATCTCTTTGGAGATGTGGCTCGAGCCGCGATGGGTTCCATCAGCAGCGGACGCAACATCCCAGTCGCCAATCCAGAAATCAAACTGCTTGAACTCCGTATCCTCGCACGGTGCAGCATTATGCTGAACCTCTTTTGCCAGTGCGATGAACTGATCGCTGGCGCGGAGTGAGATCCACTCGGCGTCACGCTCGAGGCGCGAGTTAATCATGAAGCCGGCATTCACAGACGTCTTCAGAGTCTCCAGAGCTCGCGCCGAGTCTCCCATGCCAGCATAAGTGGTCGCAATTTCGTAATCAGCAAGGAACGCCGGCAATCCGCGTCCCGCGCCAAGAGCCTTTGCCTTCTGCATCGCTCCAAGGGCTACCTCGTAGTGCTTATTTGCGCGCGCAGCTGTGCCCAGCCGATACCAGTATCGAGCGTTCTCGGGCTGCTGCTTCGTGAGCGCCGAGTACTGCGACTCAGCTTCGGTCCAGTTCTGCGCAGTGTAGGCCTTATCCGCCGAAGAGGTGGCAGCATCGGCGCTCACCTGCGCATAAGCAGGACAAGCAGGTGTCATCACCGCGCACAGACAAAGAACGACAAAGGGCAGGCGCATTGAACCTCCGGGACGTACAGATGCACCAGATCATCCTCCAAGGAGGCGGGGAATTGCGCGCTCATTGTGACGAATCGAGCCGCTTGTGTGATGACGCACTCGTTATCCGAAGCGCTGGTTGTTCTTCCAGAACACCGGCCATCCTTCGCGGGGCGCACCGCAAACAAAGACGTCGGGATGGTACTCGCTCTCTTCATTCTTTACGCCGAGAGCGTTACCGACATGGCCCGCAATCCTGCATCCCGCGAAGGCGTGGTCCGCTTCCTCTCTTGACCATCCAACTACAATCAGCGTTGATGGAGGCACGGGCGGATACGTCCTCAGGTAGAAGGAGTTCGTCAGACTGATGGGCGGCTTCAGGTGATATGCTGCGCCGAGATTCTCGATCGCTCCCGCCTCGCCATAGTTTCCGACCAGAATTCCGTAGCTCGATTGCTGCTCCGCGGGAAGCGAGTTCCGGACCATCGCAACGGTGCGTACAAGATCATCCCAGCCAATCTCTTCCCGAAGATCGCCGTTGTTCTTAAAAGCGAAGTCGCGCAGCGGGCCGGAGGCGGCGATTGGAACAAGGATCGCTGCGACTAGCGCGCCTGCAGCAAACAGGCCGAAGAAATATACAGATTCCAGCGTGCGGCGAAGCCAGGCGGCGCGGGTCCCGAGCCATCCCTCCGCAACTACCGCTCCCATCGCGATCATCATGGGATAGGCCTCTGCCACATAGTAGAACCGTCCCTTGTTTACCCAGAAGACCAGCACAGGAACGACATACATCCACGCGAGTGTTCGATACCGGTTCTCTCGAAAGAACGCGACCAATCCAACAAGGCAGAGCGGGATCGCGAATGGATTTGCATCGAGCAGCAGTTGCAGCGTCCAGTACCCATCTGCCCGCCCTTCGGCCACATCGCGAGCGTGAATGTGTTGCAGGAAGTGATACGAAACAAAATCATGACGAGCGAGCCAGAGGATGTTCGGCGAGAAAATGACAAGCGCAACCAGCACCCCGCCCCAGAACCAACGGTTTACGAAGTAGCGTCTCGCACGTGAGAGAGCAAGTCCGGTCAGCAGCCCCGCGACAAAGAACACCAGCGAGTACTTCGTCATTAGACCAAGCCCGATGGCTGCGCCGATCGCAATCCACCACCGGGGATTCTCCGTCTTCAGCAACCGGATTGTGAACCAGCAAGCGAGCACCCACCATAAAAAGGAAAACGAGGTGTACTGAAATTCCGTGGCCTCAAAGATCGGCAGTCCCGACAAACCGACCGAGAGCGCAGTAGCTATTTTTGCCAACCGGCTCCCGCCTAGATCGCGAGCCATCAGCCCGCTCACGACGATCACCGCTGCCTGCGCAATCACCGAAAAGAGTCGCAATCCGATGAGCGAAAATCCGAATAGGGTGAGGCCAACGCGCTCAATAAACGGGGTGAAAGGTGGGTAGGCGACGAACCCCCAGTCGAGATGTCGCGCATCCGAGAGGAACTGGAGTTCGTCGCGATGAAATCCATATCGCCCGTTGGTGAGGATATGCCCAAGAGCGAAAACGGCCGCAATTGAAATGAGCAGCAGAAGATCAGAAATCACGTAAGCGGCGCCGGCATCGCGATTCTGGCCGGCTGGAGCAGGAGGTACGCGCAACTCGGCCAAGATCCCTCCTGAGCTTCTGACTACGTCTTAGATTCAGCCTTGGTTCCACAATTCTCGCGTTTTTGCGCCACGAGCACTGACTTCATGCCGGCCGCAGTCGCTGCCTGGATGCCTAGATCCGTATCCTCAAAGACAAGGCAATGCTCGGGAACCACTCCCAGCTTTTGCGCTGCGAGGAGAAATCCATCCGGCGCCGGCTTGCCATGCTTGTAGTCTTCCGCACAGACGAGCACGTCGAACTTGTCCATCAGGTTTAGCGCGGTGAGCGAGCCGATCACTGACTTCCGGCGGCTTCCTGAGACCACGGCGAACGGAATCCGCCCGTGCTGCGCCTCGATATGCTCAATGACCTCAGGAATGCCTTGCAGCTGTGGCAACTGAGCGTGATAGAGCTTCTCCTTGTGCTCAGCAAGCTCATCCACCGGCATGTTCAGGCCATGTATCTCGTTCAAGTCAGCAATGATGTTGCGCACCGGCTTACCGCCCCACCCATAAAACAGATCCTCATCGTACGTGCAGTCGTATTCGGCAAGCGCCTTCTTCCACGCGTTGTAGTGCAACGGCATCGAATCGGCAATAGTGCCGTCACAGTCGAAAAGGTAGGCGCGAAAATCACCTTCGGGCAATTTCAACTTCATGCAGTAAAAGAGCTCCTCTAATAGAGTACGCGGCGCATCCGATCGCCGGCATGCCATTGGCCTGTTGTCTCACGCTCCGGGTAGACGTCGATACGTCGTGTGCCCCTGAATCAGCCCCAGACGATCTCGATGGGTGTCTCGATGTCAGGGTGAATGCTCTTCTTCACAGGGCAGGTGTGTGCTGCATTCTCAAGCCGTTGCTTATTCTCAGGGGTGGTTGTTCGGGGGATTCGGATCGAGACCGTCAGGCGATCGATCTTTCTCGGGGGCGCGCTGCTCATTACCTTCTCAACTATCGCCGTCGCTCCCGTGAGGTCAAAATCCAGGGTTCTGGCCACAATGCCCATGGTTGTTAACATGCACGTACCGAGGGAGGTGGCTACGAGATCGGTTGGTGAGAAACTCTCGCCTCGACCCTGATTATCGACAGGCGCATCTGTGGCTAGTTCTGTTTTTGAAGGCGTGTGCACTGACGTGCAATGCAGGCTACCTTGATATTCCATTTCAATGCGAACCATACTGCTTATCGTATTGCACCGGTGTGGGTCCGAGGGGGATCGGCACACGTCCGGGATTCCCCAGATGCCAGTCTAGTCTCGCGGGCATTTGCGGTAACTCCGGTCCCCGCGCTCGTGGGAGGTCACGGCTCAGCGAAGGCTCCCACCTGGTTGTATCTCCGTGCCGCCGACGAGCCGATCGTCGCAGCAGGGAAGAGTTCGCGCTCTCGAACCTGTTCGCCGCGATGCGCAGTGTTCTGTCCCTCCATTGCTTCGGGCAACGCCATGTGCATCGCCATCATCGCGATCCGCTTCGCCTCCGGAGAGAGGTTCCCAAGCCGCGCCGCAATCAGCGCCTGTGGCGTGATTGTGATCTCCGCGCAACCCGCGGCAATCCCATTCGCAATTTTCCGGGCCGCATGCTTGGCCGATGCCGAAGCTCCCGGCATGTTCGCCGCGAGGCTGAACCACCGATACTCGCGCGCCGAATCTCCCGTGAAGTAGGCATTCCGGTGCGACCCGGTGCGCATCAGCCCTGGACATATGGTCGTGATGCGGATTCCCTTGGACCGCAGTTCCATTCCAAGCCCCTCGGATAATCCAACCGCCGCGAATTTGCTTGCGCAGTAGGGAAGCAGATGCGGTACGGAAATCCTGCCGCCGATCGAAGTTACGTTCGCAATCGCGCCCTCGCGTCTCTGCAGCATTTGCGGCAGGACCGCCAGCGTGCAATGCAATCCGGTATAGAAATTCGAATCCATGACTTCGCGGAACTGCTCCAGCGTCTGGTTCTCGATCGGCCCCACTGTAATCACGCCGGCGTTATTGATCAGCACATCGATACGCCCGAAGCGCCGGGTCGCCTCCTCGATCAAACGGGAAGACTCCTCCGGCTTGCGCAAATCGGCAGCTACAATCAGCACGTCATCTGCGCTGCGAACCGCGCCGCGATCCATTAGCTGTTGGCGGGCATCCGCAAGCTGAACTTCGTTGCGCGCTGCAAGCACAAGCTGCGCTCCCCGCTTGCCAAACTCCTCAGCAAGCGCCAGGCCGAGGCCGCGCGAGCCGCCAGTGATCACCACCACCTTCCCGCGGGTCCACTCTCGCTTGTTCCGGGCACGATCTTTGAAGGTGTCGGCAATGGTCGAGGCCAATCCAAGGCCGAAATAGGCAGCGCTTCGCAGAAGTGAATCGTGGGGCAGTCTCATGGTCATTCTCCATCAAAGGCGAAAAGGGGTTGGATGAGTATTCCGCCGAATCCGCAGCCTTCACTGGCGAATCCGCAGCCTTCACTCTAGATCCGGTTCCCGTTTCAGATGGTATTTTGACGCCATCCGCTCGGTCTGTTAACTTTTAAGTGGACAATTCAGCGCCACTCACTCCTCAGTAGCTCAATGGCAGAGCATTCGGCTGTTAACCGAAGGGTTGTAGGTTCGAGTCCTACCTGAGGAGCCAATCTATTTGTAGAATCAATATTTTAGACAAGGATCTGCCCGTTGGTCGGGGCTACAGAACTGTGGATAACATCCCGGAACACATACTTGTGGGAAGCAGTGACAGGTGGAATCACTTGTTGACGAACTTGGTGGGCCAAATACGCTCCGGTCATTGGTCATTGCCTCGTCTCCGATATAACTACCGGTCAATTCCAGTCAAATAACAACCAACATCTCGAGGATGGAAGGCGCTTCCTCGTAGAACGACTATGGCCGCGCGGCGTGGCCAAATCCAAACTAGCGGGCGCCGCATGGCTGAGAGAGATCGCTCCGAGCCCGGAGTTGCGCGAGTGGTTTGATCACGACCCACAACGCTGGAATGAGTTCCGCAGGCGTTACTTCGCGGAGCTAAGACGCCATAAGGATGTCTTGTCTCCGATCCTGGAGGCGGCACACAAGGGCACGGTGACGCTGCTTTACAGTTCCCATGACATGGAGCACAACAACGCGGTGGCGCTAAGAGAGTTTCTCGAGCGCTCACTCAATCCTGGAAAGCCGGCATCCTGTCTTTGCTTGCAGTAGCCAGGC
>DATNFD010000061.1:0-15068 GCA_035606555.1 Occallatibacter sp. | reverse complement strand
TCTGGGAACCGTTCCTGTCGAGCCCGGGCACAACCACGTTCTGCCTCGGAGAGCCCGCCAAAAACATCGATATGGATGCAATCAACTCCTTCGAGGCACCGGTCGCCTCATCCTCAGAGCCGCAGAAACTTTACGTGCGGTTGCATCTTTCTGGAAATCTGGCTCTCGCCGATGTCATCACGCTTACGCGCGCCGCAGCTGCTCTCGAGACCAGGCACAAAGCTTTCCGCGTGGTTCCGGCCTCTGAAGCAAGCTTTGCGCAGTTGCGTGAAGGCCCCATCGTTCTGATCGGCGCATTCGATAATATCTGGAGTCTCCGCGTCACTCAGAAGCTTCGATTTGGCTTCGAGTCGAAGAACGGCGAGGCGCTCCTCGTCGATCGCAAGAGTGGTGACAAGACAACCTGGTCCACTGCATGGGACCTGCCTTATCAGAAATTGTCAAAGGATTATGCGATCGTAGCCCGGATCCACGACAACACCACTGGGCAGCCGGTGATCATTGCGGCAGGCATCTCGGAGGAAGGCACGGAGGCAGCCGGAGAGATTCTCTATAACCCGGTCTATCTTAATTCACTGCTAGCGAAGGCGCCCGCCAACTGGGAGAAGATGAACATGGAAGCAGTGATTGAGACTCAGGTTATCGAAGGCCACTCCGGCCCACCCAATATACTTGCGGTCGAAACCTGGTAGTCGCGTGACCAGTTTCCGGTGCATTGGGGTACGACAACTGCCTGGTGTAATCGGTTCTACTTCGACTTGGCTTTCTGCGCCGCCCAGCGTTTGCGCTGCGCTTCGGCAATCCGTTTCCGCGCTTCCGCGCTGAGTACACGCTTCTTCCTTCTCTTGTTTGGCCCCTTGGTTGATTTGTTGGTGGCACTCGACGAACTGTTCGATCGTGGACCTGCGAGCAGAGAACGCACCTGAGTTAGTCTTGCAATCTCCGCGTCAATTTCGGCAAGGATAGATTCAATCGACATACGGAAAGAATAAATGATTCCGTCTATCTACATGCCAGAAACGTGGTACTTGCATTGATGGAATTCGCGGTTACTTACCTCGGGTTACCGATCGTCTTATCCTTGTAGGCTTTCTGCAAAATATCAAACGCCTTTTTCTTCTGTCCCTGATCGGAGATAAGTCCCTTACGATTGAATTCATCCTGAATTCCAGCTAGAGGTCTGTTCGGGGAACGAAAGTCCATCAGGCACCACGGGCTCATTCCTCGTAATTGCGCAATTTTGCTTAGCATTGGTAACTGGTGGCGATAGATTTCTGCCTGGTACTCCTCCGTCCAGCGCTCGTCTGCATTTCCGTGCAGCCCAGCCTTTGCACCGCCTCCGAATTCACTCACAATGAGCGGCTTCTGATAAGAGATCTGCCACTCTGTTGTATCCGCTTTCTCAGGATGTCCCTCATACCACCCGATGTATTCATTGAAGCCAATAACATCGAGAGCTTGTCCGAGAGGATCATCAATGATCTTTGTGTTTCCCTGGGAACGCACCAGCAACGCCGCCGTAATCAGCCGGGTAGGATCAAGGCCGCGTGCTCGCGATGCCAGCGTCTCAATGAACTGAGTGCGCGCAGGTGTATTCGGAGTCTCATTGGCCATCGACCATAGAACGATTGCTGCATGATTGCGCGATGTGTTGATCTCCTCATCCAACTGCTGCTCGGCCTTTGCAAGTACTTTTTGATTTTCGAATTGCAGCGCCCAGTAGACCGGATTCTCTGACCACACAAGAAGCCCCATGCGATCTGCGGCGCGCAGCATGGTTTCAGCATGGGGATAATGTGCGAGGCGTACGAAGTTACAGCCAAGTTCCTTCGCCCATCCAAGCAGCGTCTCAGCGTCCTTCTCGGAGTATGCCCTCCCAGTGCGATAAGGAGCTTCAGCATGAACCGACACGCCGCGTAGAAATATCGCCTTGCCATTGAGGAGTATATCGGTCCCTCGCACTTCGATCGTGCGGAAGCCCATCAGTTCATCGATGGAGTCTTGTCCAGCGCGAATCACAACCTTGTAGAGTTTCGGTGATTCAGGTGACCAGCGCTCAAGGCCTTTCACGCTGAAGTGCACCGGCGCGCGGCCATCACCGCCGACATCGGCAGTCGCGGTGGCTTGGAGATCAGGAATTTGTACCTGCACATTTTCTCCCGCGCCTGCGCCACTCACATGTACCCAGCCTTCAATCGCTCCATCTTCAGTGCGGCTCAGGTGCAAGTCGTACTGGTCAATAAATTCTTCGGGCACTTCGATCAATGACACGTCGCGCGTAAGCCCGCCGTAGTTCCACCAGTCCGTCTCAAGAGTAGGCACATTGTCTTCACGGCGGGTATTGTCGACCGCTGCAACCACGAAGTTGTTACCTGGCTGCACGGCCTGCGTGATCTCGCAATTGAACGAGGTAAAGCCGCCCTCGTGCTCGCAGACCTTCTGCCCGTTCACCCAGAACCAAGAGCGATAATTCGCCGCTCCGATATGCAGGAAGACATGCGTGTGCTGCTTGGGCTGGTAGGCAAAGTCCTTCTCGTACCAGACGGGCCCCTCATAGAACATCAAGGAATCCCGTTGTGTATTCCAGTCGCCTGGAACTTTCAGCTTGGGCGCTTTTGAGAAGTCATACTCGGTCGGAAACGGATCTCCCGGCTTGGCCTTGTAATTCCTGAACCAGCCGTTCTTCTTCTCTTCATGATGAAAGCTGAACAGCCCGGAGAAATAAGGATCCACGATGGACGCCCACTCACCATCGAGCGAAGTAGCCGGCCGGCGATCGGCGCCGGTCAACACAATCGGCGATGGAGCAGCGTGCAGGAGCGACCCGCTCAACAGCAGAACGAGCAGAGAACTTCCAAGTGCGGAAGAAAGACGCTGCAAAATAGAACGGTCCGTGAGTGATGACATTGCAGATCCTTACCAGGTTGAGATTGAGAGCGGCAGCGGCAACACGCATCTGCTCCCGCAAACGGATCATCTTATCGCCTTGCAATGCGGGTGTATATGACAGCCTCGCAACCGCACGCTCGCAATGGATCAAAATCCGTTGAGCGAAGCCGGTCGGATCGCCCTCGCCCTGCTGCTGTTCTTCGGCTTCTTACATCGGTCCCATGAACATCACATGGATATAGGTTCCGAGCCGGACGTTATAAGCGAGGTAATATCCATCGTGATCGGGATCGAGATAAATCACAATATCATCCGCATCCCAATCCCAGTTACCGCAGTAGGCGTAATCGGCGGACGCGACGCTCCAATACCAGTTGTTGAATCGAAACCGGTTCGGACCTCCACCAGCCAATTGCCACCGGTGCGAAGGACCAAAGCCGCCAGTGAACCGGCCGTGCTCGAACGGGTGCTGCACGCGATACCGATCATCATTGCGGCCCGTGTCGTGGCCTACCCACTTGTTCCCGCGATCGACATGCGGAGCATTGGGATGCCCCTTCTGATCGGAGAAGTTGCGCTGCTGCATCTGCTGCTGGTGCAAGCTGTCGGTCTTGTGCGCAGGCGCCGCTCTGGGCACGCGATATGGAGCCGGACCACGCGATGGCGGCGGCATCGCCGGCTTTCCATGATCTTGCGGGTGCTGCTGTGCGATTACAGGCAGACTCAATGCAAAGAGAGCTGCGAAAATGAATTTCGTTGTACGCATCATGTTTCCTCCTTCGCGTACGATGAGCGGAATCGAACGAGAATAGCCGCTTCAGTTCCATTCTTACTCTCACACTCCTCTAAACACGCTCTGCCCCTGCAAGTTGCAAGAGCCGGCAAGTACAGAAAAGTCACTCGGAAGGGAATGCGACATCATTGAAGCAGATTCAAAGCACGCCTGCAACGGAAAAGGGCGGCCCGCCGGCCGCCCGATTCTCTTTTCGATACGCTTTAATTTTTATCTATCTGCTCGATACATCACGTGCACATAGGTACCCAGTCGTAAGTTATAGGCCAGATACCAACCCGCATGGTCCGGGTCCGCATAGATTGAAACGCTGTCGGCATTCCAGTCCCAGTCGCCGCAATAGGCAGCATCATAGGGAGCTACATCCCAGTTCCATCCGCTGAACCAGAACCGTGCAGAAGAGCCACCAGCCAGCCGCCACACGTGTTCGCGCCCGTATCCGCCGTCCCAGCGGCCATGCTCCCACGGACTCTGCATGCGGTAGTGTTCATCGTTCCGGCCCGTATCGTGGCCGACCCAGCGGGTGCCGTCCACATGTGGATAGTAAGGATGCCCATGATGATCCTGAAAATCCCAACCTTCGTAATACTGATGCGGATGACCGTGATACTCTCTGGGGCCCTGTATGGGAGCCGTTCGTGAATATTCACGATCGACACGATTGCCGTGATCGTCGTGTTCTGCGAAGGATGGGAGAGAGAAAACGAGGACGCCTGCTAATGCGATCGGGGCAATGCGCATGGTTCCTCCCTGGCGCCTTCAGGGACGATTAGAGAACCGCACAATAGAACCTGTCCTGAAGGTAAGTGCCAAATGCACCGTGAATGCCAAAGTGCACCTACTCTATCCCACCTTCAGAAATTCCGATGCATTACCTAAGGCTGACGCAGCCTTGTCACGAAGTCACCCCGATACTTGTTTGTGGTCAGGCCACAACCGCGGCAGACGCACGCCGCCATGCATAAAGCGGGAAGCGGTTTGCCATCTCGGCGACCTCCCCGCGTATGCGATCGAGGGTCGCGTCGTCGTTGCGCTTCTCCAGCGCCTCCGCAATCCAGCGGCCGATAACGCGCATCTCCGCTTCCTTCATACCGCGCGTGGTCAGCGCCGGCGTCCCGATGCGAATCCCTGAAGGCTTGAGCGGCGGATTCGTATCGTATGGGATTGCGTTCTTGTTGACTGTTATGCCGGCCTTGCCTAGCGCCGATTCCGCCTCAGAACCGAGAATCCCCTTCTGGAAGACATCGACGAGCATCAGGTGATTGTCCGTGCCGCCGGACACCAGGCGATAGCCTGCCTCCTGCAGGGCCGTTGCAAGAGCTTTGGCGTTGGAAACGATCTGTGCAGCATAGGTCTTGAACTCGGGCCGCAGTACTTCGCCGAACGCAACAGCTTTCGCCGCGATAATGTGCACCAGCGGGCCGCCCTGCTGACCAGGGAATACAGCCATATCGATCGCTTTGCCGATCGTCTGCTCTGCCTTCTCCCCAACCTGGTAGTTCTTCCCGCACAGAATCATGCCCGCACGAGGTCCGCGCAGCGTCTTGTGGGTCGTCGTGGTGGTGATGTGGGCGTGCGGAATCGGCGACGGATGCGATCCGCCCGCTACCAGGCCGGCGATGTGCGCCATGTCAAAGATGTAGACAGCTCCAACCTTGTCGGCAATCTGCCGCATGCGCGCGAAGTCCCAGAGCCGCGGATAAGCGCTTGCGCCCCCGATAATCGCCTTCGGCTTCTCCCGCATCGCGATCGACTCGAGTTCGTCGTAGTCGATGACCTCGGTATCACGCCGAACCGTGTAGAACGTTGTGCGATAAAGTTTGCCGCTGAAGCTGAGCTTGTGTCCGTGCGTCAGGTGACCCCCATGCGCAAGGTCCAGACCAAGGATCGTATCGCCCGGTCGCAGCACGGCCATGTACGCCGCGGCGTTGGCCTGTGAGCCCGAGTGTGGCTGCACATTGGCGAACTCCGCATCAAAGATCTGCTTTGCCCGATCCCGCGCAAGGTTCTCGACCACATCCGTGTACTCGCATCCGCCGTAATAGCGACGGCCCGGATATCCCTCGGCATACTTGTTCGTAAACACCGAACCTGCTGCCTCCAGCACCGCCTCGGAGACAAAGTTCTCACTCGCGATCATCTCCAGGCCTTCGTGCTGGCGAAGGGCTTCGTGATCAATGGCGGCAGCTACTTCGGGATCGGCTTGGGCGAGGGAAAGGGCCATGCGGTCGGTCATATTAGGATTCTACGGCATCAAGTGCCCGCTGTTCAGCATGTGTTTTCGTGACGAGACAATCTGCTCTCCTGTTGACATTCAGACTATTCGGGAGATATATGTTGAATCTCAACAGGAGAGTACATGGGAGAGAACAAATCAGACGTTCTGCAGGGAACATTGGACCTCATGGTTCTGAAAACTCTGGAAGCAATGAGCCCTCTGCATGGATACGGGATTGCACGGCGTATTGAACAGGTGAGCGGAGACTCGCTGGTACTTAATCAGGGCACCATCTATCCGGCGCTCTTGCGACTCGAGCAACGCGGCTGGATAAAGTCCGAGTGGGGTACGTCGGAGACCAATCGACGGGCACGCTTCTATTCGCTCAGCCGGATTGGCCGCAAGAAGATTGCCGAAGAAACCGAAAACTGGGAACGCATCGCGTCCACCATGGCGCGGTTCCTCGCGCCTTCCAATTGACAAGTTTGAGTTCAGGAGCCGCCGATGGATTTCCTTCGCATCCTGCTTAGCCGCATTGCCGATCTAGCCGGCAGCCAGCACCGCGATCACGATCTCGACGATGACATCGCTGCGCATCTTGACCTGCTGATTCACGAGCACATGGCGAACGGAATGTCGGAATCCGCAGCGAGGGCCGCAGCGCACCGCGAATTCGGCGGCGTCACCCAGACCCGTGAAACCTACCGCATTCAACGCGGCTTCCCTCGTCTTGAGCAATTCGTGCGCGATCTTCGCTATGCTTCGCGCCAGCTGCGCCGATCTCCGGGCTTCACCATTACCGCAGTTCTGACGCTTACTCTCGGGCTCGGCGCCAACATTGCCGTCTTCTCGCTGCTCAACTGCATCCTGCTCCGGCCGCTTCCTGTTCCGCATGTGGATGAACTTGCCGTCATTCGTAATCAACAGAACAATCAGGAACATGGTCCCAACTATTCTTTCAATGCGCCGTTCCTTCGAAGCCTGGAAAATCATCACGACGGTTTCGAGTCCATCGCGGGCTACTCCACCCGGCCCTTCCAGGTCCGCAGTGAATCCTCCAACGTACGAGTGCCGGGCGCAATGGTCAGTGGTCAGTTCTTTCAGATGCTGGAAACTGCTCCCGTCCTCGGCCGCTGGCTCACGCAGCGTGACGACCGCGAAGGGCAGGCGAACGTTGCAGTCATCAGTGACAGCTACTGGAAGACCAGATTTCATCGCGATTCCGCCGTCATTGGCCAGGTACTCACCATTGCGAACAAACCATTCACCATTGTTGGAGTCATGCCCTCAGGCTTTGTTGGCGCTGACCCGATGTATCGGCCTGAGATTTACGTCCCGGTCTGGGCCGAACCCATCATCGATGCGCCCTACAACGCCATCGAGAGCGGCTATCACTCCTGGTGGATGCGTGTGATTGGACGGCGGGCGCCCGGAATCTCACTTGAGAAAGCGAACGCCGCGCTTGGGGCGCTCTCCGATGGCATTCTCGACGAATCGATCCCGGATGCGAAGTGGATCAAAGACGCGCGCACGCATCATTTTCGATTTGCGGCGGAGCCGGGCTCTCGCGGCTATTCCTACATGCGAGACACATTCCAAAAGCCGCTGGAAGTTGTTTTTGTGCTCTGCAGTGCGATGCTTCTGCTTGCCTGCCTCAATCTCGCCAGCCTGCTCATGGCACGCGCCGCTTCGCGTGAGCGCGAATTGGCGACCCGCCTGGCCATGGGCGCTTCCCGCCTGCGGCTCGTCCAGCAACTCCTTGTCGAGAGTCTGCTGATCGCGGTCCTTGGCACGGCTGCCGGGCTTCTTGCGGCGCCTGCCGTGAGCCGTTTTCTTGCCGCCGTGTTGATCGGCGGCAACGGCGCCTACGTTATGCTCGACACCTCGCTCGATATGCGTGTGCTTGCATTTGTCGCTGCGACTGCGATGTTTTCGACCCTTCTTGTCGGCCTTGTTCCCGCCCTGCGTGCGACCTCCAAGGGTCTGAATGAACAAATCAAAACCGGATCGCAATCCGTCCACTCCCGCCAGCGTCGGCTGCTACCGCGGGTGCTGATGAGTCTGCAGGTTGCGCTGGCGCTCATCCTTGTATTCGGCGCAGGCCTGCTGGCCACCAGCCTTCAGCGCCTGCATAGCATCGACCTCGGCTTCCAGCAGAAGAACCTCGTCGATCTCGCCCTCGAGATGAACAAGCAAAGCCGCGATGGGGACGCTCTCTTCGCGTGGTACCACCAGTACCTCGACGCTCTCAGCCGTCTACCAGGGGTCAAGGCGGTCGCCTATGTAAGCTACCCGCCGATGAGCGGCAGTGTGTGGACCGAAACCATGCAGACGAACGTCAGCCGCGGCGAGCAAAAAATCTACATGAATTCAATTTCAGCCGGATACTTTCGGACCCTCAAGATTCCAATGCCGGCGGGCCGCGACTTTCAATGGAACGACAACACAGCGTCTGGCCTTAAGATCATCCTCAGCGAGCGCGCTGCTCAGAAGCTCTTCCCCGGCCAGAGTGCGATTGGCCAATCCGTTTCAATGAGCAAGAAGAACTATCAGGTTGTCGCCCTCGTCGGAGACATCCACTACGCGTCTCTGCGCAAAGAAGCGCCGCCGGAAGCGTATCTCTGCATGACGCAGAATACCGATCACAAGCCGAACTACGAAGCCATCGCCCGCATCGAAGGGTCGGCTGTGCCGTTCGCTTCCGCCGCACGCCAGCTTGCCTCCACCATGGCTCCGGAGATTCCTGCGCCGATTCTCACCCCGATGATGACGGACATCGACGGCTCCATCGCCTCAGAGCGCATCATGGCCATGCTCGCCGTCTTCTTCGCGATCTGCGCCCTGCTCGTCACAGCCATCGGCCTCTACGGTACACTCGCGTATTCCACTGCACGACGCACCAGCGAAATCGGCATCCGCATGGCCCTGGGGGCAAGACCAACGCAGGTAGTCGGTCTAGTTTTCCGCGAGAATGCCTGGATCGCCATTTACGGTTCGCTGGGCGGGTTTGTGGTCGCCTGGTTTACTGCGAAAGCCCTCACATCGCTCCTCTACAGCACCTCTGCGCGTGACCCGTGGGTACTGCTCGCCTCTGTCGGTGTGCTCGGGTTCATCGCCAGCGCGGCTTCCCTCGTTCCCGCCATTCGCGCCGCACGTGTCGATCCCAGCACTGCCCTCCGCGCGGAATAGCAATCATTGCAACCGCTGCTCAGCCGCGGCAATCACGCGTCCGGTCCTGCGATCCACGGCAAACACAACCAGCCTCGTCTTTCCGTCCATGGCGGCTGTCTTTTGTGTGCGGCCGAGATCAAGACTCAGCATGCGTCCGTCCGCATCTGTTCCATTCATTTCTTTCATCGCGCGGACCACTGCCGTGTGGTGCAGGGTTCGTCCTGCATTCTCTCCCCGCGCAACCTCAGAGCGCGTCGCATCGGCGGCGAGTACGGCAATCAGCTTTGTATCGAGCACCTTTTCCGCGCGTACTGCGAAACGAACACTGTCGTGATCCCATCGTGCGTTCTCGATCAGCAGAGCTAACTTCGGTCTGGTTGCGGCTTTGTTCACAGCTGAAAGCAATGCGCGCCCATCGCTGCCCACAAACTGGCTCGTCCCATCCACGACCATCTGCGGCGTGTAGGCTGAGTCGAGCCCGAAACGGCGAACATACGCCTCCTGCCGCTGCGTCATCGTGTCCATCGAAAACGGATCGCGCCAGCCTAAATGGTTCCAGTAAGTCACGTGCTCGCTCAGAACAATTGCTTCCGCACCGGGCGCAAACTGCTTCGCATCGATTTCCGCGAGCAGTGCATCCGCCAGCGGACAATCAGAACAACCTTCCGAAGTAAACAGCTCCACCAGCACGGGCACACGCTGCGCCTTCTTATCTGATTGCCCGGACTGTGCAGTCGCGCACGCAGCAGATACGCTCCCGAGGCATACAAACAAGAGCGTCAAGATCTTGCGATTTGCAATCGATGCAGGGAATTCCATACAAACCTATGACTCCGAAAACTTCTTGAGGGTTACAGCGAGCCCAATAAATTCAGCACATTTGTAATCCGACGCGCTTATTGCTATCGACCAGTGCTGCTCCAGACAAAATTTTCTTCGACGTTCCAGAACTTTCTTCGTAAGCTTGGGTCCGCTACAAACATCGGGCCGGAGATCAGTCAACCGAGGCCCGCTGGAGAGAGAACCTGATGAGACGCACACTTCCGATGCTTGCCTTGGCCATCTTGTTCGCCTCGGCGCCGTTGTTTGCCCAGCAACCCACCGAAAAGCCAAGGGAGGGTTCGGTGAACGATCGCCGCGACGATCAGCAGCAGCGCATCGCTAACGGGGTGCAATCCGGCCAACTCACGGCAGGCGAAACCAAACGCCTCGAAACGCGCGAAATGACTCTCAATCACGAGGTCAAGACTGATCGCCAGGCCAACGGCGGCAGGCTCACTCCGCAGGAGCGCCGGCAGGTGAACCGGCAGCAGAACAACCTGAGCGGATCAATCTATAACGACAAGCACAATGCGAGGCAGGCGCATTCTGGCAAAAGCGAAGTCGGCCAGCGCCGCGAAAATCAGCAGGATCGCGTCGCCCAGGGGATTCGCAGCGGCCAGATGACGGCGGGCGAAGCTGCACGCACCGAGAATCGCGAGCAGAAGATCAATCGCAGCATCGCTACTGATCGGGCTGCAAACGGCGGCCGAGTCACAGCGCAGGAGCGCAGGAACATCAACCAGAGACAGAACAGTGTCAGCCGCCAGATCTACCGTCAGAAGCACAACGATCGCGTGGCGCCCCGCTAGTGTCACCTCTGTCTCACCGAACACACCTGAGCCGGATATGCTGAACGCATGACCGGCTCTCGTCTTTTCTGGGCTATTCCTCTGTTGGTTCTCTTTGCAGCTGCGATGAGTGCGCAGTCGCGGCAAAAGGGAGGGGCTGTTGTAACGATCACACCGACTCTCGTCGAAGCCGGCTCGCCCGAGCTGATAAGTGTCTCCGCTCCCGATGCAACCAGCGTGGATGGCGAGTGGCTTGGGCACAAGTTGGAGTTTTTTCGCCGCGACAGAAAATGGATCGCGCTTGCGGGTATCGACGTCGAGGCGAAGCCGGAAATGTCGAACCTGCACGTCACGGCGCAGACAACGACCGGTGCTCTTGACCTGAGCCGGCCCGTCCAGATCCATCCCGCTCACTACCGCACCGGCAGGCTCACGGTCGCGCCGAAGTTCGTTGAACCCGGCCCCGAAGAACAAAAAGAGATCGCCGCGGATCGAGAAATCGAAGACAAGATTTTCGCTGCAAGCGCGTCTCGACCCTTATGGCAGGGCAGCTTCCACGCTCCCGTAAAGGCGCCCGCGACCGACAGTTTCGGCACCCGGCGCATGTTCAACGGTAAACTCGCCAGCATTCACAAGGGGATGGACTTCCGCGCGCCAGCCGGCACAATCGTTCGTGCCTCAAACAGCGGAGTTGTTGTGCTTGCCCGCCACCTTTACTATGAGGGCAATTGCGTCATCATCGACCACGGGCTCGGGCTCTACACACTGTCCATGCACTTCAGCCGCATCGAGGTTCACGAGGGCCAGCACGTTGAAGCAGGCGACAAGCTTGGCCTGAGCGGCGCAACGGGCCGAGTAACCGGACCGCACCTACATTGGGCGGTCCGCTGGGAGAATGCCTATCTTGACCCTGCAAAGCTTCTGCGGCTGAATCTGAATACGATCCGCTGATTACCGCCTACCTTGACACCAGGTCTTCCTCCGCTTCTGCTGGTTGTTCGACCAGCGAAGCCGGAGCCTTCGACCTCTCGCGCCGAAGCGCTTTGAACGCTCGATAAACAAAGGATCCCATGTGCCAGCCATCCATGTACTGAAACGGAGTTTCGCCGGTTGTGTAATGTCCGCAGGGCAGCACGCGCTTCTCAAAGTTGAGACCCACGCGCGTGAAGGCGTCCACGACCTGCAGCGAATACTCTTTTGGAAACGTCAGGTCGTAATTCGCATAGATAAGCAGAACCTTCTTTAGCGGCCCATCCACCTCAGCACTGGCCATGCGGTCGTAATAGCTCACCGGGCTGATCGCTGCATAGAGTGCCCGAATGCGATCTTGAGTCAGCTTCGCGTCTTCCAGCGCCTTGCGAATATGCCGCGTGCTCTGCCCCGCCCACACCACGTCTCCGAAAGCGGTCGATGCATGATTGAATGCATTCACTCGAATTCGCTTGTCATGCGCGCTTGCCAGGAACGCATAGCACGATCCAAGGCTCGTACCCAGCACTCCAAACTGCTCGTATCCTTGCGTCTCGAGCCAGTCAATGCAGCAGCGAATATCCACCACCGCCTGCCGGCATGCCGAAATGGTCCGACCTATGTTCGCACTCACCGCATAATCTGACCGCTCCAGTTCCGCAGGCCGCCGGATATCGTGATAAGGCTTCGACAGACGCAGGGCCGAAATCCCCATACGATTAAAAACTGCGCACAGTGCGTTGTGGCTGAATGCATCGGCGTTCCACTGCGGCATTACAATGATCGCCTGCTTGGGTCGGCGTGGATCCTTGTGCGCGGGCGCAGGATACCAGCGCGCATTCACTAAATCATTCTCGGGATGAGGTGTTCGCTCAGGCGAGCTGAAACGAAGAAACTGCGCCTTGGAAGTCTTCCCTTCAGACGCGAGGCGCTTGATCTCCGCATCCTTCGCGAGCGTCTCCGGCCTTACATTCGTTGGAAACAGCTCAGGGTGTCGTTCCTCCAGCCGGAAGTCTGTAGGTCTTTCGTAACCGAAGAAGACATCGCTATGCCGGATCAGCAGCTGATTGATGCGCACCATCGCCGCTTCAGCAGCCGCATCATCATTGCGAACAACCTCGGGACTCGGGATCGCCGCGCTGAAGCCATGCGAATCGAGAAATGGCTCGAGCCATTCGAAGCCCCATTCCAGCGGGCGCACAATCCTGTTTTCATCGCGCGTGGTGAGCCGCGTCTCCCAGTCGTACATCCACCGCGCGTAGCTTTCCCTGAACATGTCCTAAGTTGAATTTTACCAGTGCCAGCGATTGCGACGGCGCATGCTCGCATCAATGATCATCCAGAAAATATCCGCCAGTGGTATCAGCACGATAATTCCGAGCGAGATCACGCAATACAAACACCAGACGCCCAGCACATCCCGTTCGATGTGGGTCAGGTAGAGAGAGAATGCAATGCCGACGGCAGATGCAAGCAGAACGAACATCTTCTGGCGCGCCATCCCGAGCCAAAGAATCAGAAGATAGCCGAGGATCCCGATCAATGCGACGGGAATGCCCTGAATCACGGCATAAGAACTATGATTCACGATGCCGCAGTCCCACTTCTCATTGATTGAGCACGGGCTGGTCGTTGTCGAGTAATGCACCTGCAGTGCAAGAAACGACACAACGGCACCAGCAAGAGCGAGAACCGCAATCACGTATCGCATGGTGAATCTGATGCTAACGCATTTTCAGCAGTGATGTAATCTTCGAGGCAAACAGCGCCATCCCAGAGTCCATGCCTCAATCGGACCTTCGTTGTTGTGCCCTTGACCGAGCTAACATGAACGCATGCATCCTTCAACGGGAGCCGCGCAGCGTATCGCCTTTTTCGGCGGAAGCTTCGACCCTCCTCACATGGGGCACATAGGCATTGCCCGCGCCGCTCAATCCGCAATGCAACTCGATTCTGTCCTTTTCGCTCCCGTTGGATCGCAGCCTTTAAAGCCATTTGGAGCGACCGCCAGCTTCGAAGATCGCGTGGCCATGACCGAACTCGCGATTCGAGGCCTGCCGAACTTCGCAATTTCGTTTGCGGATGCGCCTGATCCTTCTGGAGAGCCGAACTACACTATCGACACCCTGAATCGCCTCCAGGCCCAATTCCCTTCGGCCCAGCTTTTTACCTTGATGGGGGCGGACTCCTTCCTTGGTCTGCGCCGCTGGTATCGATGCGATGAAATTCCTTTCGTCGCTCCATTGATCGTCGCCTCCCGGCCCGGCCAGAGACTTGAAGACCTTGCCGCGATCCTCCCCGATGGACTCACGATTCGGCCGAGGGACGAACAGCCACGACAAAGGCCGGCGGTACTCGAAGTGTTCACGGTGCGGAATCCGGCAGGAGCAGAAGCGCCGTTTTACCTGCTGCCTGGGCTTGAAATCGAGATCAGCGCATCCGAAATCCGGCAGAACGCCGGCGCTGCGTTGGACCGCCTCTGCGCAGACCACGCGCTGCTGCCCGATGCCGTTTGCGATTACATCGCCTCGCACGGCCTCTACAGTGAGGCATAGTCTAAAAACACGAACCCCATGGAATTGCTATACCCTATAGCATGACCGTGGAGAGACTTTTCGCTGCATGAGTACAAGCCAGTCGCACGAACAAACCCGCATTCTCGTCCAAGCCGCAGCCGCGGCATGTGAAAACAAAAAAGGTGAAGATACCCGAATTCTCGAACTCGATCCCATGGATTCAGGACTGGCCGATTTCTTCCTGATCACTTCCGCCACAAACGACCGCCAGGCTGTTGCGATTGCGGACGAGATCGAAGGCCGCATCAAACGCGAGTTCGGCGTAATGCCGCATTCAGTCGAGGGCCGTCGCCGCGGCGACTGGATTCTCCTCGATTACGTCGACTTCGTCGCGCACGTCTTCCTTACAGAGCGTCGCGCCTTCTACGACATCGAACGGCTGCGCAAGTCGGCGCGTCCACTCACGCCCGCCGAATTCGATGCCGAACTAAAGCAAGCGCTCGCCGTCAGAACCCGCGCTGCACGAGGCAAATCTGCTGAAGGTACTGCCAAGCCCGGCAAGGCCAGGGCTGCGAAGAAGTCAAGCGCCAGGAAGTTGGAGAAGGAGCCGGCCGCAAAGAAAAAGACCACAAGCAAGAAGGCCGCAAAGAAATAGCCAGGGCTGCTTCAGCACAAAAGAAAGGACAGCCGAACTTCCGGCTGCCCTTTTTGGGTTGAAGGGGTAATCAGAAACTGAACGTTCCTTTGAACTGGATCAGTCGCGGCGAAGCATCGCCGCCCAGAAATGCGCCCAGGATCGAGGTTGGCGTATTTGCCGTGGTGTAGATCGTACCGAACGTACCCGAGGTCAATTCGGCGTCGGGCAGCTGGAAGTTGGCGTGGTTGAAGAGATTGAAGAACTG
>DATNFD010000060.1:0-34091 GCA_035606555.1 Occallatibacter sp. | reverse complement strand
CCCGCTGTTCACGCGGCGGCATTGGCGCGCGTTCCTGTCGCTGAGGAGGCGCGCTCGCGGCATGGACCTGCGGCAGGGACTCATCCAGGTACGACGGCACCAGCGGGCGCGGCTGATTCTGCGGGATTTCCTGTCCAATCTTGCCTGTGGATTCCGAATTATTCACGCCGCGCCTTGAACGTCGTCTCATGCCTCTCCCGTACCCTTTGATACCGGGATATCACACGAAGCAAAGCCCCTGCAAACTAAGTGCGATCCATCACATACAGTCCCGCATCAGAACTCCAAACTAGCGTTGAGCGCATTTTGGACCGGGAACGCCGTTTATTCCGCTTTCATTTTGTTCTTGTTGACAACTCTGTTAGCCTGATGAGTTTGGTGGATTTGCCTGGTGAGCGATGTAGTGGCCGCCGCATTGCCATCACTCACAACCTCATTTCGCACCACCTATAACGAAGGAGAATACGCATGGCAGTTAAGGTTGGCATCAACGGCTTCGGCCGAATTGGCCGCAACGTTTTGCGCGCCGCCCTCGGCAATCCCGAGCTCGATTTTGTTGCCGTTAACGACTTGACCAGCCCCGCCACCCTGGCTCACCTGCTCAAGTACGACTCGATTCTCGGCAATCTCAAGAACGAAATCATTGCAGGAGACGACTTCATTTCGGTCGACGGAAAGAAGATCAAGGTCTACGCAGAAAAGGATCCGGCCAAGCTGCCCTGGGCAGATGTGGGCGCACAGGTCGTCATTGAGTCCACCGGCCGCTTCACCGACGCAACCGTCGCCAAGTCGCACCTTGGCTCGACCGTTAAAAAAGTTATCATCTCTGCTCCTGCTACGAACGAAGACGTCACTCTCGTTCTCGGCGTGAACGAAGACAAGTACGATCCGGCGAAGCACAACGTCATCTCCAACGCCAGCTGCACCACCAACTGTCTCGCGCCCGTCGTCAAGGTTCTCCTGAAGGAAACCGGCATCGTCTCCGGCATCATGACCACAATCCACAGCTACACCAACGATCAGGTCATCCTCGACTTCCCGCACAAGGATCTCCGCCGGGCCCGCGCCGCTGCGCTGAACATGATTCCCAGCTCAACGGGCGCCGCCAAGGCCCTCAAGCTGGTTCTTCCTGAGACCGCCGGCAAGCTCGACGGCTTCTCAATGCGAGTGCCCACGCCGAACGTCTCCATTGTCGATCTCACCTACATTTCTGAGAAGCCGACCGACGTTAAGGCCGTGAACGCCGCGCTCAAGGCAGCCAGCGAAGGCGAGCTCAAGGGCATCCTCGGCTACGAAGAGCACGAACTTGTCTCCTCCGACTTCAAGGGTGACAAGCGTTCCTCGATCGTCGACGCCAAGCTCACCAAGGTCGTTGGAAACTCCGTGAAGGTGCTCAGCTGGTACGACAACGAGTGGGGTTACTCCAACCGCGTCGTTGACCTCATTGGCTTCCTCGCCAAAAAGGGCCTGTAACAGCCAGAGATCAGGGGTCAGAGATCAGAGATCGCTTCTCTGAACTCTGGCCTCAGATGCGTTTCGCGTGCAGCCCCTGATCTCTGCTACCTGTTCTCTGATCTCTCCTATGCGAAAAAACATTACTGGCGGATCACCGTTCGAGCCCATCATCGGGTTCTCTCGGGCCGTGCGCATCGGCAATACGATCCACGTTGCCGGAACCGGACCTGTCGGGGCCGATAACGAAGACGCAGCCGGTCAGACACGCCGCGTCTTCGCAATCATCGAGAAAGCTCTCGCGGATGCCGGGGCATCCTTCAATGACGTCGTCCGCACCCGCATGTATCTCACCCAAGTGGAAGACTGGGAAGCGGTCGGCCGCGTTCATGGGGAAGTCTTCAGCGCCATCCGTCCTGCCGCCACGATGGTCGTCGTCGCAGCTCTGCTTAATCCGAATTGGCGCATCGAAATCGAAGCGGACGCCGTGCTGCCTGAACCCTGATCCCTGATTCCTGATCCCTGGAAAGGTCTTTATGCCCAAGCTTTCTATTCGCGACATCGAACTCCGCAACAAGCGTGTTTTCATCCGCGTCGATTTCAATGTGCCGCTCACCGAAGACGGCTCGACAATCACCGACGACACGCGCATCGTCGCCACTCTGCCCACGATCGAGTACGCACTGCGCCATCACGCCAAGGTCATTCTCGCCTCGCACCTCGGCCGTCCCAAGGGCAAACCGAATCCGAAATACTCGCTACGCCCCGTCGTCGACCGCCTTCGCGAACTCCTCGACAAGCAGGTCGGCGAATCCATCAATGTCGCCTTCGCGCCCGACTGCGTGGGTGAAATCGCGGAAGAGATGTCGCGGCAGCTCGAATCGCGCCAGGTCCTCCTTCTTGAAAACCTCCGCTTCCACGCGGAAGAAGAAGCCAACGATCCCGAATTCTCCAAGCAGCTCGCCGGACTCGCAGAGGTCTACTGCAATGACGCTTTCGGAAGTGCGCACCGCGCACACGCATCGACGGAAGGGATCACACACTTCCTGAAGCCCGCGGTCGCCGGACTGCTGATGGAGAAGGAAATCACTTATCTCGGCAAGGCTCTTGAAAATCCGGAGAAGCCATTTGTCGCCATCATCGGTGGGTCGAAAATTTCAGGCAAAATCGACGTTATCCAGAACCTGCTCGACAAAGTCGACACGCTCGTGATCGTCGGCGGCATGGCTTACACCTTCTATCGTTCGAAAGGCGTGGCAACAGGTAAGTCCCTTGTTGAAGAAGACAAGATCGAGCTCGCCAAGCAGACTCTGGAGAAAGCCAAGGCAAAGGGAGTCAACCTGCTGCTTCCTGTCGACAATATCCTCGCCGACAGCTTCTCTAACGACGCAAAGACCCAGGCATGGGATACGTCGAAGGACTTTCCGGCCGACTGGCAGGGTCTCGACATCGGTCCCAAGTCGGTCGCCGCCATTGAAGAAGTCATCTCCCATGCCCGCACCATCGTATGGAACGGCCCCGCAGGAGTATTCGAATTCCCGAACTTCGCCAAGGGGACCAATGCCATTGCCCGCGCCGTTGCCGGCAACAAGGCCGCAACCTCCATCATCGGAGGCGGCGACTCCGTAAGCGCCATCAACCAAGCCGGCGTAGCGGACCAGATCACGCACATCTCCACGGGCGGCGGCGCCAGCCTCGAATTCCTCGAAGGCAAAAAACTCCCTGGAGTCGAAGCCCTCACAAACAAGTAGCTCGTCTCGCCATGAAACCCGGCAGTGCGTCAGTGCTGCCGGGTTTGGCATTTTTGGTTCCTATGTCCCTGGGTCGCTGTCTTTAAGTACAATTCCTGCTGATGACCACCAAAACTGCACGGGCCACCTCAACTGCGCGCAACGCTCCGTCAAAAAAAGCCAACCCAATCACCATGTCAATCGACATCGGAGGCTCCGGCCTGAAGGCCATGTTGCTCGACGGCGCGGGCAAAGCTGTCAGCGATCGCGTCCGCGTGGTCACGCCTGCCGTTCCGACGCCCAGGGCTGTACTGAAAGGACTAGACGAGTTACACAAAGTGCTCTCCAGTTGCGATCGGGTCTCCGTTGGCTTCCCGGGCGTGGTCAAAAAAGGAATCACCTATACCGCTGCCAACCTTCATCCAGCCTGGTACAACTTCCCGTTAGAAGCGGAGTTGCAGAAGCGCTGGAAAAAACCTGTGCGCCTTGCCAATGACGCTGCCGTGCAGGGCTACGGCGCTATCAAGGGCGATGGGGTCGAATTAGCGCTCACGCTCGGGACCGGTCTCGGCTCATCTCTTTTTACGAACGGGCATCTTTGCCCTGGGCTGGAGCTCGGCCATCATCCGTGGAAGAGAGACCGCGAATATGAGGACTACCTGGGTCGGCGCGGCCTCGATAAATACGGTAAGAAGCGCTGGAACAAGCTGCTGCAGGAAGCGATCGAACAGACCTACAAGCTTTTCAACTGGGACCACCTTTATCTCGGCGGCGGCAACACCAAGAAGATCACCTTCAAACCCGGCAAGAATGTCGAGATCGTTCCCAATGAGGCGGGACTGCTCGGCGGCGTCGCGCTCTGGCGCGAGTGGGACTGACCGGACTTCCAACGAACGCGTTTCATGAGAAGCTGGAGAGCCACGGCGGAACCGCAGGTCTTTTCTCGTGCGCGAAAAACTGGAGGCATGGGAACCTCGACCCGGCGTGCGTTCGTATATGAACACAGAGGCCCGATTTCGGACGGACCTGCGAACAATTTTTGTACGCAACTCGTCAGCAACCGACTGCAGGATGACACGTTGACTGACCCAGTCATTGGTTCGCCGCGTGCTTGCACGCTTGTTGAATCGCCTTCGAGGACCACATGCAGAAATTTTTTTTCGATCTCAAATTCGCCTTCCGGCAGTTGCGCAACTCTCTGGGATTTGCAATCACCGCCGTCCTGATGCTGGCCTTCGGTATCGGCGCAACGACAGCCATCTTTTCGATTGTGGAAGGCGTGCTTCTGCGTCCGCTGCCCTTCCCCGATTCGAATCGTTTAATGGTCCTCTCCGATCACCTGCAAGGCGTTAATGTGGGTGGTGGCGATGAGGTCGGCGTCACGGTGCCGGACATCATCGCGTATACCCGCGATACGCACTCCTTCACGGCGCTCGGAGGATACCAGTTCTCTGGATACGAGTTGTCAGGCTCCGGGGATCCTGCTCAGGTCAATGGCGCCAGGCTCACTGCAGGCGTTTTCTCCGCGCTCGGCGTTGCTCCGGCGATGGGGCGGGTCTATTCCGCTGATGAAGACGAACACCATCAGCAGGTGGCTGTCCTCAGCTACGCCACCTGGCGTAACCGCTTCCATCAGGATCCGAATATTATCGGCACGAAGATTCTGCTCGATCGCAAGCCGTACATTGTCATCGGAGTCATGCCTCGCGGCTTCGAATTTCCGCTAGTGCCCGGCCAGCTCAATCGCTCCGAGTTGTGGGTGCCCATGAGCTTCCGCCCCGATGAGCTTGCCCCTTCACGTGCTGCCAACTGGAGCTACCAAATGATCGCGCGGCTGAAGCCAGGCGTCACGCCCGCCCAGGCCGAAAGCGATGCCAATCGAGTCGCAAAAGAAATTATGGCCGGTTATCCAGCCGACATGGCCAACCTCCATATCAACTCTCTGGTCAGGCCGCTTCAAAAGGACACCGTCCAGCAATCACGTTCGCTCCTGAACATCTTGTTCCTCGCTGTTGCGGTCGTCTTGCTAATCGCCTGCTTCAACCTCGCCGGTCTGATGCTGGTGCGCGCAATTCGCCGGCAGCGCGAAGTTGCCGTGCGTCTGGCATTGGGTGCGAGCGGGATGGCTCTTGTTCGTCAGGCCGTGCTGGAAAGCCTCATGCTCAGCGTCAGCGGCGGTGTACTCGGTCTCATCTGCGCAGGCATCGCGCTCAAGATCGGCAAGAGCGTCCTTCCTGAGAGCCTCCCGCGTGTCAGCGAGATTTCGTTGAGCTGGCAGGTCATCGCATTTGCGCTGGGTCTCGCCGTCATCACCGGCCTTGTCTGCGCGCTTGCCCCGGCTTTTGCGGCAATCCGCACTAACGTGAACAGCAACCTGAAAGAAGGCGGACGCACCGGAAGCGCGGGCGGAGGACATGCTCGTCTCCGTTCTGCCCTTGTCATCGCAGAGATTGCCATTGCTCTTGTCCTGCTCACCGCATCCGGCCTTCTCCTGCGCAGCTTCAATAAGATGCGAGCCGTCGACCTCGGTTTCGCACCGCAACACGTCACCACGGGCTCTTACGGGCTCCCTCAAAACCAATACTCAAAGCAGCCGCAGGTGGATGCCTTCAATCGCGAACTCCTGCTCAAGCTAACTCAACTTCCCGGCGTCCAGGCAGCGGGGCTCACCAGCATGCTGCCTTCCCAGGGCGTAAACAACAATCAGACCTTTGTTGTTGATGGATACACTCCACCGCCGGGCGCCAACATGAATCTCGCAACCGTATCGCAAGTCGATGGAGATTTCTTCCCCGCAATGGGGATTCGCCTGATGCGCGGGCGCTCTTTCGCGGAATCCGACCATGCCGGCACACAGCTGGTTGTCATCGTGAACCACAAATTCGCAGAGCACTACTGGCCCAATGCCGACCCGATCGGCAAACGCCTGCGCATCGGAACACCGCAGATGCAGACCCCATGGCTGACTGTGGTCGGTGAGACTTCTGACACTCAGCTTCTCTCTCCGGACAATCCTGCCACGGAGCAGTACTACGTCCCTGTGAAGCAGGCCGAAGAAGGACTTGGCTCTCTCGGACAGCCGGACGATCTGAACGGAAACTTCAACTACATCGTGCTTCGCTCCGCAGTGCCGCCTGAGCAAATGGAAAATGCCATGCGCGCAGCTGTGCGTTCGATCGATCCTCTTCTCCCGGTCACACATGTCCAGACGATGGAACAGGTGGTCTCCGAATCTGAGTCGTCACGGCGATTCAATACGGCCCTGATTTCCAGCTTTGCCTTCGCAGCCGTTCTGCTTGCCATTCTTGGCATTTATTCTGTGATCGCGTTTTCGGTCGCCTCGCGCGTACAGGAGATGGCGATCCGCATGACGCTCGGTTCCCAGCGCACTGCCATCGTGCGCCTCATCCTCCTGTCAGGCGCAAAGCTAGCTGCGATTGGTTGCGTCATTGGGTTAGTCGGAGCTGCTGGAGCTTCAACCTTGCTCCGCTCCATGCTCTTCAACGTGAGCCCTTTCGATCCGGTTGTGCTGGCGCTTGCAGCAGTCTGCGTCCTGCTGCTGGCCGTGGGCGCCTCAGCACCTCCGGCCCTCCGCGCTGCCTCCGTTCAACCGATGCAAGCTCTTCGCGGAGAATGAACCCGACGCTGGGATAACTTGCAGGGGCAACTCGGTTAGGATTTTGCAAACTCGACGTGCATGCATTTTTCACTGTTGGTGTTCCGTCGAACGCGAAATCCGAGGCTCGTCAGATCGATCCCGCTCAGAAGATTTTCGCCTCCTCCGAGTAGCACAGGCGCAAACACAAGATGCATTTCGTCGATCAGACCGGCGGTCAGGTACTGACGAATGGTGGCCACTCCACCTCCGATCCTGATGTCGCGCTCCCCGGCAGCTTCACGCGCGCGTTTAAGCGCTTCATGAATGCCTCCAGTCACGAAGTAGAACGTCGTGCCGCCTTTCATCGCCAGCGGCTCGCGGGCATGATGTGTCAGCACAAAAACTGGAACATGATACGGCGGCTCCTCGCCCCACCATCCCTTCCAGCTGTCGTCCGGCCACGGACCTCTGACCGGACCAAACATGTTGCGTCCCAAAATCCAGGCCCCAACATTCGCCATGGCCTTCGACGCAAACTCGTCATCGAGTCCGCGACTGCCGCCCTCCATGCCGTGCATCTCGCGCCAGGTTCGAGTCTCAAAGAACCACTCGAATAATGTCGGCCCGCCTTTTCCGAGGGGCTGCTCCGGCCCTTGATCGACACCCGCGGAATACCCGTCCAGCGAAACTCCAAAAGCGCTAACCCGAACCTTCGACAATGTCATCACCTGATTTGATTCGCCGTCAACGAATCAGAATTTGCGAACTCCGAACGAACGCGGAATGTCCAGTTTAGCGTGTTCGCTTGACGGTCCAGACGATCAGGCTGGGCTCTTGCCCTCGTCATTTCCACCAGCAAATCCGCCGCACCGTGCTCTCCAGCTCTGGCCCAGCCGCTCGCGCTCCTCGGGCGTCATCTTCTCCCACTTGTCTCTGCGCCGTGAACGCCGGTTCCCACCACCGCCTCCAGCCCAGCTGCCAAACAGGATCCGGCTCAGAAGCAGAACTCCCAGCGTCTGCCAGAACGTGATCGTTCGAAAGCCGAAGAGCGAAGGCAAAAGCCAATTCCACAGGTGCATCACCAGTTCGCCGAACAGCCAAACAAACAAGACAATCGCGGGCGGTGCAATCACTGCGATCCAGATCTTTTTCATAGCAATCCTCATTTCTCCTGGAACCTCATCCACTCAAAACTCGTCGTGAATACTGCGCAATCTCTCGCGAAGCTGCAGCACGGCGTAGCGCTTGCGCGAGAGAAGCGTGTTCACGTTCACGCCCGTCTCCGCCGCAAGCTCCTTGAAGTTGCGTCCTTCAAACTCGTGGGCAACGAAAACCTCCCGCTGCTCGGGAGGTAATTCCGCAATCGCGCGCTTTAGCTCCTGCAGCAGCAGGTTCCGCAGATATTCCGCTTCGGGACCGCCATCGCGTGAAGGGAGCAGGTCCTCCAGTTGGAGCAACTCGCCATCCTCCGTCGGGATAGCAGAGTCAGTGAAAGCCTCGGGCCGCTTCTTGCGGAACAGGTCCGTGATCCGGTTCCGCGCAACGCGGTACAGCCAGCCGGTCACAAAATCGATGGGCAGTAGAAGCCGATGCGCGCGGACCAGTTCGAAAAAGACCTCCTGCAGCAGGTCTTCGACGTCTGCCTCTTGCGCCACCCGGCGCCGAATGAAGCTCCGGAGCCGTGGCTCTTCTCTGGCAATGACGTCCGCGATTTGGCGGTCTTGTTCCATCATTGCGATCATGCGCGATGCCCCATCATCTACTTACAAGACGGATAGGGCCAGCAGATATTGCAAGACGCCTTCCAGGGGCGTTTAACTCCTGTAAGCCACTGAATCTACAGCATGCTGCAACCTTGGCGGCATCCAATTGTGCCAACGGGTGATAGTCACCAGCGCGCTCCGGGTTCATGCTTCTTCTATTCCCAGGTTGAATCGCCAGAAAGAGAGCAAGAACATGGACGCATTCTTAATGATTGTGGTGTTCGTGCTTCTGACCGTCGCGCCGCCGTGCATCATGCTCGCGCCAATCCGGTCCAAATCGCGCCGGAAAGAGCGGTCCTAGCAGCGCCGGCAGATCACGTGGAGTCGTTGCGGAGGTTCGCGTGAATAGATCAACAAAAGCAGGTCTTGTCGCCGCAGCTCTTCTGGTGAGCATCTTCCTCCCGCCCTACGCAGAATGGCGCGCCCCCATCAACTTCGCATGTGCTGTTCTCGCCTGTATCCTCGGCGGTCTTGCCGCAGCAAGCGGCAGACGCTGGTGGCTGATCATTCCCGGCTCCATTGTCGCCGGACTCGTTCTCGCCCTCTACGCCTCTGTTTCCGCATTCTGAACGGAAGGCGCTCCAGAAATCCTACTGCTCCGGCACCGTGAGACCGAGCGCACGCACATATCCCGCATTGATCTTCTCATTCGAGAATTTGACTCTCGCGAGCAGATCGTCAAAAGCTGCCTGCGCATCCTCCGGTGACGGCCTCGCCGCTATCCGCTTTTCGGCGTTCCCGGTTCCACCCTGCATTTTGCTCAACGCGATGATCGCATCCCAATGCAACGGACGGTCGAATGTCACCTCGCTCGATGCCGCATCCATCTTCTTATACGGCCAGAAGCACCATCCCACATGATTGTCCTCGAGCGTTTTCACAAACGCGGCAACCCACTCGTCCTTGTTTTCGCCCGATTCGCCCAGCCAGATCGGCACCTTGTACTTTTCCCGAAAATCCAGGTACTCCTTGATCACGCTCGCATCCGTGGCCGTCCAGTACTTGTGGAACGTGTACATCACGTTCGAATCGAATGGCTTTCCGAAGACCTTAAAGTTACTGTCCCACTGCGCCCCACCCAGAATCACCACGTGATTTGGGTCAAGTTCGCGCACCGCCGCAACCATGCGCCGATACAGCGGTTCCAGATCCGGATTGAAGCGTTGCAATTGCGGAAAATGCGGAATCGGCTCGTTCAGTAAATCATAGCCAAGCACCACCGGCTCTTTGGCGTAGTGCGCCGCAATTCCCCGCCACAATGCGATCGTTTGCTTCTGCGCATCCGGACTTAGGTACAGCCACGGATACCCGTAGCTGTCATCAATATTCGTCCCCGTCTGCCCGCCAGGCGCGCAGTGTAGATCGATGATCACATAGATATGATCCTTGCGCGCCCACTCTACAAGCTGGTCCAGCAGCCGAAAGCCATCCGCATTCTCGCTGTCGAAGAACTTCCAGTGAATCGGCACACGCACCGAGTTGAATCCCATCGCCTTGATCCGATCGATATCAGCAGCGGTGATGTAAGTCTCGCGCCACTGTTTCCAGAACGCGTCCGCCTTCTCAGGACCGATCAGCTCATAACTCAGCTCTTCAATCTCGCGCGGCGATTGTGCCGTATCGCCA
This sequence comes from Occallatibacter sp., assembly GCA_035606555.1. GTDB lineage: Bacteria > Acidobacteriota > Terriglobia > Terriglobales > Acidobacteriaceae > Telmatobacter. Next base: position 23,922 of record DATNFD010000060.1, on the reverse strand, counting down.
AGGTGGAACATGTATCCCTCAGGCTCGAACCAGTTCCCAAGATTCGTCCCGCGCAAAATCAGCGGCTTCCCCTGCCCGTCAACCAGATCCGGACCTGATGTGTGCACAAATCCTGCCTGCGCGATTGCAGCCGGGACCAGACACACGCCCAACAACAAAAAGAGAACGCGAAAACATCTGTTCATCATGGCGAGCGAAGTATAAACCCCTCGGCTGAGCATGCCGGGGGCCGATCCAAGACACAGCTTCATCCGCGGCTTCGGTGGGAGACGACCGATTTCAATTTCCGATATAGCCGCTAGCTCTTCGGCGGCACCTGTAACCCCAGCTCCCGCATCGCAATCTGAAGATCAGCCCACGCTTCCTTCTTCTGCCGCGGATCCCGCAGCAGAAACGCCGGATGATACGTCACAATCAATTTGCTGCCGCGCCAGGAGTGAATACGCCCCCGCAGTCCCGCCAGAGGCTGCCGTTGCCCAAGCAAGTACGTAGCCGCCGTCGCTCCCAGCGCCACAATCACCTCGGGCCTGATTACATCAATCTGCCTGAACAAAAAAGGCGAGCACGTATTCGCCTCGTCCGGCTCCGGCGTCCGGTTCTGGGGGGGCCTGCACTTCACCACATTCGCGATGTACACCTGTTCACGATTCAGCCCCATTGCCCCGATCATGTTGTTCAGCAACTGACCCGCGCGTCCGACAAACGGCAGTCCCTGCGCGTCTTCATCCGCACCGGGCCCCTCACCCACAAACATCAACCGCGCATTCGCATCACCATCACCGAACACCAGTTTGTTGCGTCCCTTATGCAATGCGCATCGGGTGCACTCGCCGATATCTTCCTGTATAACGCGAAGTGCAGATGAGCGATCCTGTTCAAGAACTTCAGAGATGGGCGGCGGGCTCAGAATAGACTTGCGAGGCGGAATTGAAGTGTTCTCCTCAACATTGGAATCAGGGGACGATGCATCCGCGGCGCTGGGGCTCTCTACATTGGCCTCCACAGGGACCGGTCTGCGATAGAAATCGGTCAGCCCAAGTTCACGATAAAAACGCAGCCGGGCTTGCAGCGCTTCTTTTGTCGCAGCATCGAGCGAGGGCACTTGAGCGTTACTCCACGATAATCCGCCGGCGCGAACTGGCCGGGATGACTGAATCGCTCAGAACCCTATCTTGCGGACTGCCCTCATCCACCTCAAACACAAGAGGCCGCGGACGTCGCAACGCGACAATCTCATCGAGTATCCGATCGGCAAGTTTGCGCTTCGTCATCTCCGGCATGTCGATCGAAGTCGAAGGCGTAAGAAATGTTGCAGCGTTGCGATCGGAATCGATGCCCGAGCCTTCACCGGAAACATCGTTCACAACGATCGCATCCGCGCCTTTTCGCAATAGCTTCGCGCGGCCGTTCTCTGTCATGTTTTCAGTTTCCGCAGCAAAGCCCACGATCAGTTGTCCCGGTTTGCGCTGCCTGGTAACTTCCGCCAGAATATCTTCGGTCGGCGCAAGCTCCAGCGTCATCGGTCCGGTGCGCTTCAGTTTATGTTCCGACACATTCACCGGGCGATAGTCCGCAACCGCCGCCGCTTTGATCAGCAGCGTGGCTTCCGCCATGCGCCCCAGAACCGCCTTGCGCATCTCCTCAGCCGTCGTCACGTGAACCACCTCACACCGCGCCGGCGGATGAATAGCTGTCGGCCCGCTGATCAAGATCACCTTGGCCCCACGGCTCTGTGCAGCATCGGCGAGCGCATAACCCATCTTTCCACTGGAGCGGTTCCCGATAAAGCGTACCGGATCCAGAGCCTCGCGTGTGCCGCCTGCCGTCACCAGAACGACTTCGCCTGCGAGGTCTTTCCGCCGTCCCAGTGAGTTGAACACAACTTCCGCAATAGCCTCGGGTTCGGCCATCCGCCCTTCGCCTACCATACCGCAGGCCAGATCGCCGGTCCCGGGATCGATCACGCGCACGCCGCGCTGGCGCAGTGTCTCAAGGTTCGTCCGCACCGCCGGGTGCTGCCACATGTTCACATTCATCGCTGGAGCGACGAGAACCGCCGCGGGGGTAGCCAGACACAGCGTCGTCAAAAAGTCATCCGCAATGCCATTGGCGAATTTCGCCAGGATGTTTGCTGTCGCGGGAGCCACCACCAGCGCCTCTGCCCACTGGGCCTCGCCAATATGCTCGATCGATGACTCGTAGGTCGCTTCGTTGCTGTCCGAGCCATCCCAAAGACTGCTAATAACTTTATGTCCCGTGAGCGCCGCAAACGTCAGCGGCTGCACAAAGCGCGTCGCAGCCTCGGTCATCACCACGTGCACTTCGACCCCGCGCCTCTGCAGCGCCCTCACAAGTTCAGCCGCCTTGTACGCCGCAATCCCGCCGGAGACACCGACCGTGACTCGCATGGTTCGATTGTATGACAGAGGAGAGTGAAGCAGTTGGTGGCTTCACACAACCTTGTGGCGAGGGGCAAAGAAACCCTCACACCTGGCTCAGGAGATCGGAAAGAAAAGCGCTGTCCGGTCGTCGTGGAAGAGCTTTCAGCTCTAAAGGATCGGAATCCCGTTCTCAGCTACCAGCGGCTTCACTATCGGCTGGTCTTTCTTCACATAGGAGATTTTCCCTGCATCAACCTCTTCCTGTGCGATGCGGCAAGCTTTGGTCGAGCGGCTGGGTACAAGGGCGGCAGCACCGCTCTGAATCTGACGAGCGCGACGTGCGGCAACAAGCACCTTGCGATAGTTCGAGTCGAAACTGGTCTCAATCGTCATCGGGATCCTCTCCAAAGGGAAGTTGTTGTTGTCCGTTACCGCCTTCAATTCCGAAGGCCTCCAGCACCGGTTTCAACCGCTCTCGTGAGTTCGACAACCGGCATCCGGCTGCCACCTCCAACACTCGGCTCGACCGGTATGCTATCGGCTCCGCGTTGCGATAGTATCGCTCAGCCAGCACGATGGCCTCAAGTTGTGCTACTGTCCGGTCAAGGATGTCGTTGATCAAAATATAGCTGTATTCACGATAATTCTCAATTTCCTTGGCCGCCTCCGAAAGCCTACGGTACAGTTCTGCCTCATTTACATCGCCTTCCGCACGCATCCGATTACGCAACCGGGTACGAAGCACTTTCGGTGTCGGAGGTAAGACGAAGATGCTCACAGCTTCCGGCATCCGGGATCGCACCTGAGCAGCACCTTGAACGTCGATATCGAGCAGCAAGTCGTGACCGAGGCGACGCGCGTCTTCAAGGGACTGCCGGGCAGTACCGTAGTAGTGATTGCCAAAGACCTGGGCGTGTTCGAGAAATTTGCTTTCCTGGACCATCCTCTCGAACTCTTCTTTCGTGGTGAAGTAGTACTCGCGCCCGTTCTCTTCCGAACCGCGCGGCGGCCGGGTGGTCCACGAAATCGAAAAGTCGACGTCTTTCACCTGCTTGCGCAGCTCGCTCACGAGCGTGCTCTTGCCTGATCCCGATGGTGCCGAAAAGATAAAAAGTATTCCTGCCACGTGCGAGTCTTCCCCCAAACGGTATTTAGTCTCTTTTGATTCCTTGTTCTAGTTCTCTCTGCTTCCGTAACGCCGCCAGATCAAGGCCCAGCCAGAAGCTCTCATTCCGCGTTCTGTATCTGCTCACGGGCTTTTTCAATATCCGCCTTCATGGCAAGACCCAGCTCCGTAATGCGCGTCCCCTTGCCACCAACGCCGCCCGTCTTGGATAGCAGCGTGTTGGCTTCGCGATTCATCTCCTGCAGCAGAAAGTCGAGCTTTTTGCCCACCTCGCCGCCTGCCGTCAGCAATTCGCGGAAGTGCCCGATGTGCGTGTACATGCGCTCGAGTTCTTCGGAGATGTCGCTGCGATCTACCAGGACTGCGACCTCCTCCAGCAGCCTCTGCCGGTTGAACTCATTCCCCGTAGCAGCCGTCAACCGTTGTGTCAGCCGCTCCTGGTATCGCTGTTCCACCTCGGGGCGCAGAGCCGCAACTCCGTCCACCGTTTCTGAAAGCCGATCGAGGCATGCGCGAAGAATGTTCTCGAGCGCCTCACCTTCGCGGCCGCGCATCACCTTTAGTTCCTCCAAGAGTGGACCAACGGCATTCAAAGCACTGCCTGTGAGCGCAGCAACATCTTCCTCGCTGTTGCTGCGGCTCTCAGTCTGCAAAGCACCGGGCATCCGCAAGACCCCATTCAGATCGGGATCGCCTTTCAATCGGAACTCCGCACGCGCCTGCCGGAATGCGTCGATATACCCCGCGACCATCTCGCGGTTATATCCTGCCCGCTGCTGCGTCGTACGGTCGACGGAAAGTGTCAGCTCAACGTGTCCGCGAACGAGACTCTCCTTCAGTACGCGGCGCAGTTCCATCTCCAGCGCATCAAGGCCCGCGGGCAGGCGCAATTGAATATCCAGGAAGCGATGATTTACGCTTTTCACGCTCAAGGTGTATGCCAGCGTATCGTGAACCCGTACCTGCGTCCGTGCAAATCCCGTCATTGAATAGATAGGCATCTCACTGTCCTTCTGCCTCGGCCCACAGTGTAGGCTGCAACAGCCTTTCGAGGGCACGCTGTTCATTCTCGATCGAGTCTTCCTGCTCCGGCACGTCCATGAACTGCAGCTGATACAGACGCTGGTATGTCGGCGAAGCAGTCAGCAATTCCTCATGCGATCCAATCGCCGTAATCCGCCCGCACTCCAGCACCGCAATGCGATTCGCCCTTCGTATTGTCCCCAGCCGATGCGCAATGACCAGTGTTGTGCGTCCCTGCATCAGGTTCGACAGCGCCGCCTGCACCAGCGATTCGCTCTCCGCATCAAGTGCGGAGGTCGCTTCATCCAGAATCAGAATCGGTGCATCCTTCAGAATCGCTCTCGCAATCGCCAGTCGCTGCTTCTCGCCACCAGAGAGCCGGAATCCCTTCTCACCAATCACCGTGGCATATCCCTGTGGCATCTTCATGATGAAGTCATGCGCAAGGGCTGCGTGCGCCGCGTGCTCCACCAGCTCATTCTTCGTATCGGGCTGCCCGTAGGCGATGTTGTTCCGCACCGTATCGTTAAAAAGGATTGTCTCCTGCGTCACCTGCGCAACTTGTCGGCGCAGGGAACCCAAAGTCACTTCACGGATATCTCGCCCGTCAATCAGGATTCGCCCAGAGGTTACATCGAAAAACCGGGGAATCAAGTTCACAAGCGTCGACTTTCCCGCACCGCTTGGTCCGACGAGGGCAAGCAATTCTCCAGCGCGCACATCGAGATCTACGTTATGCAGAATCTGGCTTTCGCCCTTCTCGCTTGAATATGCAAAGCCCACATTCTCGAAGCGAATCGAATTTGCGAACCGCGGCAGAGCTGCAGCATGCGCGCGTTCTTTCACGTCGTCCTTCGCGTCAAAGAAACCAAAGATCGAAAGCGATGCTCCCATTGCCTGCTGGAAGCTGTTGTAGAAATAGGCAAACTTCCGGACCGGATCGTAAAGCTTGAACAGCAGAAAGATAAACGCGCCGAACAATCCCATGGTCATCCGGCCATGCTGTATCTCATTGCGGCCGATGAAGAGGAATAGCGCAATCGCAATCGCGCCAATGGTATCCATGAGTGGAGAACTGATCGACTGAATACGCACATTCCGCAGGTTGGCACGAAAGAGGCGCTTGGCGGCTCGCTTGAAGCGCAGAATCTCCCATATCTCAGTATTGAACGCCTTCACGATTCGGTTGCCCGTAACCGTCTCATGCAGAATGTTCTGAATTTCAGCCAGCTTGTCCTGGCCGGTACGCGTGCGTGTGCGAACTTCCCTGCCGATCTTTCGCGCCGACGTGATCACGACTGGAATGAACAACACCAGCGCCCAGCTCAGGTGTCCTCCCAGCCTGATCACAAAAAAGATTCCCACCACAAATGTGAAAAACTGCTGCAGGAATTCGCCGATCACCGAACTCATCGCAAGCTGCACCCGATCGACATCGTTGATCAGCGTCGAAAGAATAGTTCCGGTCGCATGCTTGTGGAAAAAACTGGCTGATCGCCGCAGCGTCGCCTCATACAGATGATTGCGCAGATCGGTGATCATACCGAATCCCGCATAATTGACCAGATAGGTCCCCAGGTAATCGCAAACACCCTTTGCAATGGTCGTAACAACAATCGCCGATGCCACCACAACGTAATCGTTGTGCATGTGTATGAAGTGCGGAATGATCGCTCTCAGGTCGAAATTCCACTTGCTATGGGGCAGGCCCAGAGTGACCGGGCCCTCCGGAGCTTCAGGACGAAGCACCTGGTCGAACACCGGCTGCAAAAGCAGCACCCGAAACGTATCAAGCGCCCCCACCGCCGCCAGCAGCAGAACGCCCACCACCCACTGAAACGTGTAGGGTATGCCGTAGCGAATGAGGCGAAAATAGCTCCTCATGCGGCTACAGCCGCCCAGGAACCATGTTCAGGATGGGTACCCATCCCAACATTGTATCCGTGCCCGCGCGCCTCTGCTCCATGGGTGGTTGCCCCATCCTCGACGCGCCGTTTGCGGCCGCGCGGGATATGGAGATCCTAAGTGTCTCTTCAAACCCGCTCAATATGCATGCAGTTCGGCGATGGCCTTCAACACCGTGTCCGGCTGTGGCAGAATCGCATCCTCCAGCACTGGCTGATACGCCACGAACGTATCCATGGCGCCGATCCGCTTCACCGGGGCATCAAGGTCGTCGAAGAGTTCATCGCCGATCCGCGCGGCAATCTCTGCTCCGTACCCCCAGCTCAGCATATCTTCATGCGCAACGATTACGCGGCTGGTCTTCCGCACCGAAGTCGCAATTGTCTCCCAGTCATACGGGCTCAGGGTTCGCAGATCGATCACTTCGACTTCGATTCCCTTCTCGCGGCTCGCTGTCTGCGCGGCTTGCAACGCCCGCGGAACCAGCGCGCCATATGTCACCAATGTCATATGCTCGCCGGGACGCACAATTTTCGCCTTCCCAAACGGAATCGCAAATTCCGGTCCCGGATAAGGCGCGCGCCCATACGACTCGCGATAGAGCCTCTTATGTTCCAGAAACAGCACCGGGTCGTCGCAGCGAATCGCCGTCCGCAGCAGCCCGTTCGCATCCAGCGCATTTGACGGGAAAGCCACACGCAAGCCCGGAATATGCGTAAAGATGCTCTCGCCCGACTGCGAGTGGTAGATCGCGCCTCCGGTCAGATATCCGCCGATCGGCACGCGAATCACCGCCGGCGCCGCCCACGCTCCATTCGACCGCCACCGCATCAGCGACAGCTCATTGTGAATCTGATGAACTGCGGGCCAGATGTAATCGAAGAACTGGATCTCCACCACCGGCTTCATTCCGCGAACGGCCAGTCCCACAGCCCGGCCCACAATATTCGCCTCAGCCAATGGCGAGTTGTAAACCCGCTCCGAACCAAACTCCGTCTGCAACCCCGAGGTCAGCTTGAAAACGCCGCCCTTGCCTTTCACTTCTTGCAGCGCGTCCTCGCGGCTGGCATCCGCAACGTCTTCGCCGTACACCACAATCCGCGGATCACGTCGCATCTCGTCATGAAGGCACGCATTGATCAAATCCGCCATCGTTCGAGGCGCTGCACCCTTTGCGCTTGCCGACTTGCCGTTCGCTGATCCCGCCATCTGCGCGCGTTCCGTCGCAAACTGCGCACGTGTTGGATCAAGGTCCTCGGAGTACACGTGCTTCGGAATTTCCGCAATCTCCGGCAGGGGAGCCTGCAACGCCCGATCCGCGGCTTCCGCCGCCTCGCGCTCCAGCTCTTTCTCCAGTGCGTTGATCTGCTCGGTCGTGAGGATGTTCTCCCTCAGCAGCCTCATCTGCATCTTCGCAATGGGATCCCGCATGGCATCCGCCTCGCGCTCCGCCGCAGATCGGTAAAGCTTGTCATCGTCCGAAAGTGAATGCGAGTAGATTCTGATGCAGTGTCCGTGGACAAAGGCCGGCCCGAGTCCCGCACGGCAATGCTGCGCGGCGCGTTGAAACGCCCTCAGGCTCGCCTCCGGATCAGTTCCATCGACCTCTTCAAAATGGAAATTCGGAAAATTCGCCACCAGCCGCGAGATATTGCCCCCGGGCGTATTCACTTCAACCGGAACGCTGATCGCGTACCCGTTATCCTCCACCATGAAAATCACGGGAAGCTTCCGGTTCGAAGAAGTATTCAACGCCTCCCAGAATTCACCCTGAGACGTCGATCCCTCACCAATGCAGGTAAGCACCACCTCATCGCCGTGGAAGGTCACGTCGCGAAACGCACGATAGTCGCCTTCCACCCGAGTTGCTGCATCTGGGTGACGGCTGAAATACTGTCCCGCTTCGGCACACCCCACTGCATGCAACACCTGTGTCGCGGTCGAGGAAGACGTGCTGACGATATTCAGTTCGCGGCTGCTCCAGTGCGTGGGCATCTGGCGGCCGCCGCTGGCAGGGTCGCTCCCCGCGCCCACAGCCTGCAGAAACATATCCACCGGCGATACCCCAATCGTCAGAGCCAGTGCTCGGTCACGGTAGTAGGGAAAGAACCAGTCGTAACCTGGCCTCAGGGCCAGACCGGCAGCCACCTGGAAAGCTTCATGTCCCGCTGCCGAAATCTGAAAAAAAGTTTTCTGCTGTCGTTTGAGGAGGATCTCGCGGTCATCGATTCGGCGGGACAGGTACATCAGCCGATAGATCTGGATCAGCTCTTCTGAGCCCAGTCGGCCGGAGGCGTCAATCGGCGCAGGCGCGTGAGCGCTGGATACCGCAAGTCCCATTTGTCTCACTCCAAAGGTTGGGATCTTTTGTCTCTCGTCCCTCTATATATCTCTATCCAAAGATGATTGTAGCAACCGTTATGGTACACCGGGCCGACGGATGTCAATGGGGGGAAGCTTAAATTCAGGTCCCCCTGCAAATGATTGAGCCATCTTGGTTTTCACGTTATGAGCCAGCCTTTCGATGGCGCCCAGCTTCTGCAGTTCCTGAGGCGTCAGTTCGCTCGTTGGATTAGATGCGATCTCGGCGTCGAGTTGCCGCGCCAGCTTCAGCAGTCTTTCCGTATCGGACACCATGGATTTGTGGCGGTCAGCGTTCAACGCTTTCATGCGTTTGGACTCTGATAATGGATCGATGTTCGGCCCATCTCCGTAGGCGGGCTGCGGAATCTGAACTCGCGAACCCGGGGTGTACTGCGCCCAGCCATGCCACCCCGTCGCGAGTAACCCCAGCCATAAGGCCGCCCTACCCCATCCCATAGTCGAGACCTTAGTACGGCTCCCCGAAACCGTCAATCGGGGTTTACGGTCAGCTTCATCTTCTCTTTGATATCTTTGGCCAGAAACTCGATCATGGCGGCTTCGCGCTGCATCGTTGTGGTGGGACGTGCCGATCCCAGCACATTGAGCTTCGCGTTCAGATCACGCGCCAGGATGAGCATCTTGTTTGTTTCATCGTCGATGTACTTCTTGCGGACTGTATTGGCCACAGCGTAATTCTTCTTCTGAACTCTTCTGTCGGCTCGGTCTTCCTTATCTTTCATTGACAGGGGCCGCGACGGAATCACGATCGGACAGGTGGGGCAGCGCGGCCCCAGCTCGAGCGCATTCGGAGTCGGATCTCCCGTTGACTGTGCTTTCGCAGATGCCGGTGGGAATGTAGCAATCCAAACGAGGGCGAACAGGGCGTATACCCACGATCTCGTCAGTTGCCTCACGCCAGACCTGCAACCGGCGCGCTCCTGGTATTGCAGCAGATTCTGCATGTTCACCTCCCTTACCAACGGCAAACCTGGAAACCTGTGCTGCTTGTGCTCTCAACCCGCACCCCAGCTTAACTGCCGGAGCCCTGCTTCATTTTTTCCTTCACCGATTTCGCCAGCTTCTCGATCTCATCGGCTTTCTTGATCACATTCAGCGAGAGCGTGTCTTTGGTCGTTTTGTCCACTTCAGCCTTTAAAGCCAGAGCCATTGCCAACAGCTGCGCGCTTTGGTCTGCTATCAACTTTTGTTTGGCGTTCTCCGCGCTCGATGTCTTCCGCTGGGCATCGCCTTTCGTCTGTTTTGCCTTCCCATCGGTAGCCTGCACCGCCGGATTGGAGGCCGACAGGGGCGCCGGTCGGCTCTCCTGTGCACCGGATGCCGACGCAGCAGCAAAAATCAGCCCCAACAGGGCCAGCCAGGTTCGGAATCCTTTCGATCCCTTTGGTCTGCGAGTCTTCTGTTCGACACCTCGCATTCAGACCTCCTCGCTCGTCAATTATCGTACGTATACCTTTTACTGCGGACCAATAATGTTGAGTTTCATTGTCTCTTTCAAGTTATGGGCCAGCTTCTCGATCTCGTCCGCTTTCCGGATCGTATTCGGTGACGCATCGGAATCGGCGCCTTGCTCAACCTCCGCTCTCAGCGACATGGCCAATGAAAGCAGCTTTCTGCAGTCTTCCGCAATCTCTTTTACCCGTTTCTTGTTGTAGGCCTCGATGTTGACTCTTGTATCGACGAATCCGATTGAGATCTGCCCATCCACCCCCGGCGATACCCAGGCAAGCTCAGCTCCGGGACGAAGATCGTCTGTACCCGGAGTCAGACTTTCCTGGGAACCGATCAGATACATGGAAGCACTCAGGCAGAGCACACCCCCCAGTGCAACCACCACTGTCGTGAGCCGCAGTGCAATACTAAGGGAACAAGGAACATCGCTTCGATGTGCTTTTTGCGCAGCCAGGGAAATCGCCATATGAACCTCTAACCAGGTCGGAAAATGCTAAGGCTCTGCACTGGTGGCGTTTGCTGGACGCCTGCCAATTTCAATTCACGGAGCTATTGATTCCCAACCTGCACTGGCCCGGATGCCGAATTTCGATTCGGGAAAGGTCTCAAGAGCTGAGCCAACGCCCCCGAATCGTTCTGCAGAATATAGATACTGAATGTGAGAGTTTGTATGCTTGCACTAGTTCTGGCGTCCTGGTCTGAGATGGTTTCCGATAGCCGGTTCTTCGGGAAAGTGCTGGATGAATGGATCGGCGACACCCAGGAATTCATTCGCACCAAGCTGCCTCACCTTCTCGTCGCGGCTCTAATCGCGTTTGCACTCTATCGAGTGCTTTCGCTGATCACCACGAGAATGATCCGCATCGCCGAGCAGCATGCGGCCGCGCACAGCCGTATCGGACAAGTAAGAACCATGGCCGGCGTGATCCGTGCGACCGGCCTCACCATCATCACCGCAATTGTGGCGATGCAGTTCCTGGCTGCCGTCGGCGTCAACCTCGCTCCGTTGCTCGCCTCTGCCGGTGTGGCGGGAGTTGCGATTGGCCTTGCCGCCCAGAACATCGTACGCGACATGCTCAACGGAATACTCATCCTGCTTGAGGATCAATTCAATGTCGGAGACACCATCAAGATAGCCGGCGTCTCCGGTGTTGTCGAATCCATGACGTTGCGAAAAACGACTCTCCGCGACGGGGCCGATGGCACGGTTTACGTGATCCCTAACTCGCTGATCACAACCGTCGCCAACCAGAGCGCAGATTACTCCGTCGCAACCGTGAACGTCAGCGTAGATTTCTCCGCACACCCTGACAAAGTGACCGAGATGCTCAAGGAAATCGCCATGAGCGTGCGCAATGACGACGAATTCAAACACCTCTTCGTTGCAGATCCGAAAGTGTTGGGTGTAGACGCCGTAAAAGGCTCTGAGCTGATCTTCCCCGTTATATTCAAAACCATTGCGACGAAACAATACGCGCCGGTGCGGGAATTCAAGCGGCGGGTGCGTCTCGCTCTCGAAGAACGGAATCTACTACCCGGCGACCCTTACCGGGTATACGCGGGAAGCGCTGGGATCCAAACACCGCCTGGCGTGGCCGCAGAAGTTCAGAAACACGATCCAACCGCGATCAAACCGCCCGATACTAATCCGTTCACTGGCGGTTCCTGAGGCAGAGTTCTTCCTGCTCTACTCGAGCGCATGCAGCAACCCCTCCGGATCGAAAACCGGCGGCATGCACGTCCTGCCGCGGCAGACCAATGCCCAGGCAGCCTTCTCCTCGGGCTTGGGAACCTGAAGCACGGTCTCTGCAAGTGCATCCGGCACTGCTCGAGCAGTGATGGTCTCGGTGGACAAGCGGATTACTGTCTTGTTCACCGCATACCGTGCTGTCGCCAGCGCTTCCAGTTGATCTGCCTCCGCGCCCGTACCCACCACAATCACCTGCACCGGGTCGAGCAGCAGCCTTTCAAGCGCGAGGCCGTAGCTGCCCGCATACAGCCCAAAGTGCTCCACAAGTCCCGCAAATGACTCGAGAGTATCCTCGGCAATCTCGCGATACTCCTTGCGCCCGCTCAACTCCTCCAGCCTCAGCAAAGCTGAAACCGCCGTGGGATTACCCGCCGGCGTCGGCGAATCCTGCAGTGGCTTGCGGCGCGCAGTCAGCGCCCCCAGAGGCAGAGCACCCTGACCCACTGCGGTATCGAAAAATGCTCCCGCCGTCCGGTCATAGAATCTCGCGATCATCGCATCCGCAAGCTTAACGGCAGCCTGGTAGTACCGCATCTGTCCGCTCGAAATCCATCCGTCAATACAAGCATGCACAGCCATTGCATAATCATCGAGCGTTCCCGGGACGTCTTCTGTTGTTCCCTCGCCCACTTCGCCGCCATAAGAAATCACGTGCCGAAGAGCCTCTGCTCCATCCCACGCCTCTGCAAGTATTCGGTCCAGCGTGAGCAGCGCGAACATGCGAGGCTCATCCAGGCGCAGAACCCGCGCGGCCTCCAGATAGGCCGTGACCCCCATCGCATTCCAGCCGGTATAGAGCGTCTCATCGATAAATGGAGTAGTCCGCTCCACTCGCGCCGCAAGAAGCTTTCTATGCGCCGACGAAATCAGCCAGCGAGCATCTGCAGCAGACTTCCCGGTCTCCGCAGCCACCTCCTCCACCGTGAACTTGCGATGTAACACGTTCTTCGCCGGATTGTGGTGCATGTCCCCCAGCTCGCCGATATCCCAGTAAAGTGCGGCCACCGCAAGCTCATCCGGATCAAGTACTGCCCGGGCCTCCCCGAGCGTCCACGTGAAGTAGTCGCCATCATCATCGAGATTGATATCCGCATCCTGCGACGCGTAGAACCCCCCGCGCTCACGATCCGTCATCACCGCATCGAGCCAACCGATCATCTCCTCGGCCGTGCTGCGAAAGTCCTCACGCACGAAGCTCTGATACGCGTGAACATAGTTCCGCAGCAGCTCCGTGTTGTCGTAGATCATCTTCTCGAAGTGCGGCACCACCCAGCGCTCATCCACGCTGTACCGATGAAACCCACCCGCAAGCTGGTCGTAAACTCCGCCGCGGGCCATCTGCACCAGCGTGACCGTGAACGCGCGCTTCGCCTCCTCCACGCCTCGATTCAGCCCCGCCTCGAGCAGCAGATCGAGAATCGCCGGATGCGGGAACTTCGGCTGCGATCCGAAACCGCCATGCTGCGGATCGAACTGCGACACCGCCGTCGTAACAATCTTGTCCACGAGCGCGAGGTTCAGATCGCCGCCCCGCGATGAAAACGTCTCGTTATGCTCGATGGCATTCATCACGCTGGAGGCCGACTCGAGAGCCTCGTCCCGGCGTTCCTGCCAGACCTGCGACATCGTCAGCAGCACTCTGCCGAAACCGGGGCGTCCATAGCGGTCATCTCGGGGGAAATACGTGCCACCGAAATATGGTCGCCCATCCGGCGTCAGAAAAGCCGTGAGTGGCCAGCCGCCCTGTCCGCTGATTGCCGATACTGCAGCCTGGTATCGCGAATCCACATCCGGCCGTTCATCCCGATCCACTTTCACCGCAATGAAATGATCGTTGATGATGCGCGCAATCTCCGGATCCTCATAGGACTCCCGATCCATCACGTGACACCAGTGACACCATACAGCACCGATATCGAGAAGAATCGGTTTGTTCTCCGCCTGTGCCCGCGAGAACGCAGCTTCTCCCCATGACTGCCAGTTCACCGGCTGATGCCGCGCCGATCGTAAGTAGGAGGATGATGCCGATTGCAACTGGTTCAGCTCGATGGCGGTTTGTGACAGATGCTCGTCCATGCCGCGAGAATACACGGATTGCGTTTGCCCTTCCACTTATCGCCGCGATATCATCGCCCCATAATTTGGCCTCTCGTGCAAAAATGAGCCCTGGTTCCAAGCAACTCTCCGCCCTGTCAAAAGCATCAAACGGCAATGGCCGGATGCGAGAGGAAAAGACTACAGGGTACGTCACCCAAATTTAGTTCCCCTTGCCCGAGTCTGTCTGCTCCGACGCCGCGGTATCGATCGGGGGTTCCAGAGCCGGAGATGTAACCGATGGACCAAGACAGCCCGCTCCCGGGCGGACTTGCAGGAATCATGCAGCCGGGCACCATGAGCGACTTGATCAGTTCCTACGACTGGTCAATGACACCGCTCGGCCACGTCGCCGGTTGGCCCGATAGTCTCAAGGCCGCAGTTCGCATCCTGGTCACATCCCGGTTCCCCATGTGGATGGCATGGGGCCCTCAGCTCACAGTCCTCTACAACGACGCATATGCCCGCGTGACCCTGGGCAAGAAACACCCCTGGGCGCTGGGCAAACCCGCCCCGGAAGTCTGGCATGAGATCTGGCCCGACATTGGTCCCCGCATCGAGCGGGTCATGCGCACCGGAGAGGCCTCGTGGGACGAGACCCTGGGCCTCATCCTCGAACGCAGTGGATTCCCCGAGGAAACCTACCATACTTTTTCGTACAGCCCCCTGGCAGGTGCAAACGGCGAAATCCAGGGGATGCTCTGCGTCGTTATGGAAGACACGCAGCGGGTTCGGGGCGAGCGCCAACTCTCCTCGCTCAGCACTCTCGCAAGCGCTCTGGTCGACGCAAATACAAAGAAAGAAGTCTTTGGCGCCATCGAATGCGGCCTTGCCGATCAGAAAGATATCCCCTTCGCTCTCGTCTACTGCTTCGAAGACGGCGGCCCCAACCTCTGCCTGGTCGCTCAAAGCGGGATTGAGCCCGGCCATCCTGCAGCGCCCCGCGAAATGGATAGCGAATCAATCAGCGTCCCGTGGCCTGTCCACGTCCTCTTCGAGTCCAATCGCCCTATCACTCTCGATCAGCTTGGCGACCGTTTTCCGTCTCTCCCCGCCGGCGTATGGACCAAGCCCCCAGGTCAGGCGCGTCTTGTCCCCATCTTCCGCCGTGGCCAGGACAAACCTGCGGGCGTCTTTATCGCCGCCCTGAACCCCTATCGCCAGTTCGACTCGAGCTACGCCGGCTTCATCGACCTCGCCGCCGGGCAGATCTCTGCCTGCATCACCAATGCCGAAGCATACGAAGCGGAGAAGCGTCGCGCGGAAGAACTTGCTGATCTCGATCGCGCAAAAACCGCATTCTTCAGCAATGTCAGTCACGAGCTGCGCACTCCACTGACCCTGATCCTCGGACCCATCGAAGATGCTCTGCTTAACGAGACTGCCCCCTCCCCTGAATCCCTGCAGATGCTCCATCGCAACGCTCTGCGTCTGCTCAAACTAGTCAACGGCCTTCTCGATTTCGTCCGCATCGAAGTCGGTCGCATGCAGGCCATGTATCAGCCCACTGATCTTTCTGTTCTGACCGCGCAACTCGCCAGTGTCTTCCGCTCCGCTGTTGAACGCGCGGGCCTCAAACTGATGGTTGACTGTCCCCCTTTGCCGGAGCCCATCTACGTAGACCGCGATATGTGGGAGAAGATCGTCCTCAACCTTCTCTCCAACGCACTCAAAGCCACTTTTGACGGAGAGATTCGAGTCTCCATCTCTGCCGAGGAGCACGGCGCGCTTCTTACCGTTCAAGACTCCGGCACCGGCATCCCTGAACCTGAGCTACCGCATCTCTTCGAGCGTTTCAGACGTATTGAAGGTGCGCCTCGCCGCAGTCACGAAGGCAGCGGCATAGGTCTGGCACTCGTGCACGAACTCGTCGAGATGCACGGCGGCTCTATTGAGGTCCAAAGCAAGGTCGATGACGGCACTGAGTTCAAAGTGCGCCTTCGCTTCGGCCACGAACATCTCCGGCACGGCCATGTCGCCAGGGATGCAGGCAGCCCTCTCGTGCTACAGGGCTCCGCCATCGCCTATGTGCAGGAAGCGCTCGGATGGCTTCCGGGAAACGATCCGATTCGCAACGAGATTGACGGAACCGTTGCCAAGTATGATTTCGCCGACGAGAAACCCCGAACCTCAAGGCCTCTGATCCTGCTTGTTGACGACAACGCAGACATGCGCGAATACGTGCGTTCTCTGCTTGCCACGCGATTTGAAGTGATCGGAACCTCCAACGGGCGCGCCGCGCTCGAAGAAATTTATCGCCAATTGCCTGACCTGGTACTCACCGACGTGATGATGCCGGAAATGGACGGCTTCGCGCTCCTCAACGCGCTGCGGCAAGATCCATCAACGGCCCTGATTCCCATCATCATGCTCTCCGCGCGAGCTGGCGAAGAGGCCCGCATCGAAGGCGTCGTGGCAGGGGCCGACGACTATCTCACCAAACCATTCGCCGCCCGCGAACTCATCGCGCGCGTCGATGCCCAGCTAAAAATGGCGCGCATGCGCCGCGAGGCCGCGGAGCAGAAAGCAGCGCTCACGAAGGAGATCAACCGTGCGCGCCAGTTTGCGGGAGAAGCGCTGGAGCACGTCCCCGTCGCGTTCTGCACGATGGATCGCGAGTACCGCATCACCTATATGAACCCCGCCGCGGCCCAACTTGGTGCTCATTCGGGCAGATCGCTCATCGGCGCAACGCTGTGGGATCTCTATGCAGAAGTCCTCGGCACTGATCTCGAGGCGCACGTCCGACGCGCGATGGAAGATCAGGTACCCGTCGAGTTCGAGCAATTCTTCAGCGGCCCCGAGGGTGAAGCCTGGTATCAATTCAACGTCTATCCCCAGCCCGGGGAAGGCATCATCCTCTACTGTCGCAATACCACCGAAACACGCAAAGCTGAACAGGCTCTGCGCCGCTCCGAGCAGCTTGCTGCCGCAGGACGCCTCGCCGCGAGCATCGCTCATGAAATCAACAATCCCCTGGAAGCTGTTACCAATCTTCTCTTTCTTGCCAAGAACGATGAAGGCCTTTCCAAAAACTCGAAAGAGCTTCTCGAGATAGCCGATAAGGAACTGCAGCGGCTCTCGCACATCACTGCCCGCAGCCTCA
Source organism: Occallatibacter sp. (assembly GCA_035606555.1). GTDB lineage: Bacteria > Acidobacteriota > Terriglobia > Terriglobales > Acidobacteriaceae > Telmatobacter. The sequence continues at coordinate 6,703 of DATNFD010000060.1, read as the reverse complement.
AGTTCTATCGCCAGCGCACGGCGCCCGCAAAAGTCTCGCTCGATGAAGTTCTCGATTCAGTTGTTTACTTCCACGATCCTGCAATTCGCTTACGCGGCATCACCGTCGAGCGGCGCTATCATCCAGCATCTCCGGTTCTGTGCCAGCCGGGAGAGATTCAGCAGGTATTCACGAATCTCATCTCCAACGCCCTTGATGCCGTTCCCGACAAGGGCCGTCTGGTTCTTTCCGTGCGTGAGGGGAACCGTGGCGCAATGAAGTGCGTCACTGTCACCATCGCCGACAACGGCTCCGGAATGGACGCCCAGATGTTACGCCGGCTCTTTCATCCCTTCGTCACCACAAAGGGGGAGGCCGGAACAGGCCTTGGACTGTGGGTCTCCAAAGGCATCCTCGACAAGCATCACGCGAAGATTGCCGTGCGCACAAGGCCCGGATACGGTACGGTATTCCGCATCTTCTTCCCGGTGTCAACAGAATCCCAGACCGATCCCGCCTAGGGTGGGCCCATCCAAACTGTCCCTCTGGACCGTTCAGTGTGGAATTCAGCTACTCTTTCGCCAGTTCCTCTTCAATCGCGGCAACCAGTTCCGGTGCATCCGGCAGCGTGTCCGGAGAGAATCGTTTCACAATCTCTCCGTTGCGACCGACGAGAAACTTCTCGAAATTCCAAAGCACTTCGGGATCAGCATTGGTTTCGATCCCGTACCCCTTCAACTTCTCGCGAAATGGGACCTCAGAGACGCTGATCGCTTTCGGCTGTGCTGTCGTCAACAATTTATACAGCGGGTGCTTGTCATCTCCCGCGATAGAGATTTTGCTGAACATCGGAAACTTCACGCCGTAGTTGGTCGTGCAAAAGCTCTGGATCTCCTCGTTCGTCCCCGGCTCCTGGCTCTTGAAGTTGTTCGCTGGAAAGCCTGTCACCACAAGCCCCTGCCCCTTGTACTGCTCGTAGAGATTCTCCAGCCCCTCATATTGAGGCGTCAGGCCGCACTTCGATGCGACATTCACAACCAGCACAACCTTGCCTTTGAACTCAGCGAGAGACCCGTCGTCTCCATTGATCTTCTTCACGGGAACTTCGTAAATAGAAGTGCTCATCATCATCTCCTTAGGGGGATTTAAAAAAGATTGGATGCGGCCCGTCAGGCCAGCAACTGTTTCGCAACTCGAACATACAGCTCAACCGCTTCGAGCAGTTCCTTCTTCGCGAGCCTCTCGTGAGGCGTGTGCGCCACATGAATCGAGCCTGGTCCTAGAAGAAGCGGTTCGCCCCAGTTTGGAAGCTGCGGAATATCGGTCGTGAATTTTGCGACCATGGTTTGCAGCCCCTGCACCCCACGCAGGCGCACAAACGGAATTTCCAGCGTGAAATCCACTTCGGCGAGATCGCCTGCCGCCTCTACGAGAGCCGCTCTGACTGGTTCTGAATCCCCAACCAGCCGCACCAGCACCTGCGCCTCTGCCTTATCCGCAATGACGTTCGGTGCATGTCCGCCGTGCACTTGGCCTATATTCAGTGTGCTCGGGCCCACATCTTCCGTTACTGGCAGATCGAGCTTCAAAAGTCGCCCCAGCACCTCAACCAGCTTATGAACAGCACTTTCTCCAAGCTCGGGATAGGCAGAATGCGCCATCTTCCCTGATGCCTTCAGCACCGCTCGCAGCGCCCCTTTCGAGGCGAGCGCCAGTCGATTATCGGTTGGCTCTCCGTTGATCAGAAACCGGCTGCCTTTGGGCGATTCATTCGCCACCTTTGCACCAGCCGAATCACGCTCCTCACCGGATACGAACAACAACCCAATCCGCAGGCCTGCCTTCCTCAACGCCTCGGCCGCCGCCACCTGTGCCGCGATGATTCCCTTGGCATCACACACACCCCGCCCGTAGATGAACTCATCGTCCTCACGAAATGGGATGTACGGAGGAACAGTGTCCATGTGCGTGGAAAACACCAGTTCCGGGGATTCCCCGGAAGGTCCGGCATACACATTCCACCGCGGCCCTTTTCCTGCGCTCTCCTCCGGTTGCGGCACCGGAGTCTGCTCCACATCCCAGCCCCTGCCGGTCAGAAATGCCGCAAGGAAATCGCCGACTTGTCCCTCAAAGTATGTCGTTGACTCAATCTCGCAAAGCTGTTGAGTAAACCGAATCGGATCAATCGGCGGGATATCGTGCATCGTGCTGCCAGAATATCGCAGCCCGCCGCTCCTCTCGCCGTACAGCAGCCCCAATTGTCATCCCGAGCGAAGCCGAGGGGATCGCAGCGGCTTTCAACCACCCAGCGCTGTACCAAAACCGGGCCGCCAACAAACGCATCCCGCGGGCGCAGCGAGATAGGAGTCCTCAAAACCGCGTAAAATTAAGTGTTGAATGAAGTCCACCGTCGCTCTCTCTGAACCGGACGCAGCCACCTACCCGGCCACACTTCGAAACGTGGATCTGCGCGGTCCCGCCGGTCGCCTGGAAGCGCTCCTGAATGAAGGCGATCCCAAATCTCGCTTCGCTGCTCTCGTATGTCATCCTCACCCGCTTGGCGGTGGAACCCTCCACAACAAAGTGGTCTATCACGCGATGAAAGTCCTGAACGCGCCGGAATGGGGCTTCCGTCTCCCCGTTCTCCGCTTCAACTTCCGCGGCACCGGCCTGAGCGAGGGGCAACACGAAGGCCTCCAGGAGTCAGCCGACGTCTCCGCCGCCCTGGACTGGCTGGGCGCGGAGTACAACCTCCGTACCATCGTCGTCGGGTTCAGCTTCGGCGCCGCTATGGCTCTCGTCGCCTGCTGCGGAACTGAACCCCCGCCCCGCTCAAGCGTGCATGCCCTCGCTGCTCTAGGACTTCCCACGCACGGTTTCGGTCATCAGTTCCGATATCCCTTCCTCGCCGGATGCAGTCTCCCCAAGCTCTTCCTGAGCGGCGACCGTGACTGGTTCGCTCCACGGGGCGACCTCGAAAAGGTTGTCGGAACAGCCGCCGCCCCAAAACACCTTGTCTTCGTCTCCGGAGCGGATCACTCGTTTACCGGCCACCTCGAATTGATGCAGCAGTCTCTCGCCCGATGGCTGAAAGAGCAGGTCCAATGACACCCGCAAGCGATACAGCGCTCGATTTCCTTCATTCGCGCGCCGCCAGCTTCTTTATCGGAGCTCTCGAGGCCAGCAGCATCGAATCCGCCTTCGACCGGCGAATCCAGTTCGAAGGCAACACCCTGAAGCGCCTCATCCCCGACGGATCCGGACCGGACATCATCAACCTGTCTCAGTACAAGCGCATCTTTGTCATCGCCATCGGTAAAGCCGCGGGACCGATGCTCGACACTCTGCTCGATCGCATGAAACGCCGGCAGGGACTGCGCGGAATCTGTTGCTCCAAGTACCTGCCTAAAAAACGCAACTGGCGCTTCCGCTACTTTGAAGGAGGCCATCCCCTTCCGAACGAACAATCCTTCGCGGCCGCCCGCGCTGCGCTCTCTCTGCTCAAGAAAGCCCGGCGCGACACCCTGGTTTTCTTCCTGATCTCCGGCGGCGGATCCGCCATGTTCGATTTGCCTCTGGATCCGAAGATCACTCTCCAGGACACCATAACCTTCCACGAGGCTCTCCTTGGATGTGGGGCGCCCATCAACGAGATCAATACCCTCCGCAAGCACTTCAGCGCAGTCAAAGGCGGGCGCCTAGCCCTCGCCGCACCCGATTCCCTGAAAGTTTCACTGCTCGTCCCCGACGTGCCCCTGCGTACCCTCGATGCGCTTTCATCCGGCCCTTCCACTCCGGATCACTCCACCGTCAGCGAAGTCCGCGAGATCATCGAAAAATACGACCTCGGCCGAAAACTGCCCCCAGCCGTAACGGCGTTCTTTGAACAGACCGACCTGCCCGAATCCCCCGGCAACAAAAAGTGGAAGCCATCGTCCCTGCTTCCCCGGTTCCAGCGCAATCCGCCGGTCACTCCACGCCGCTTCACCTCCAAAGACAGCCTCACTGGAGAAGACGAAGCTTTCCGTGATTCCGTCTTCGAAGTCCTTCTCTCCGATCTCGACCTGGTTGAGAACGCCCGCGCGCTCGCCCAGAAGGCGGGCTACTTCGTTGCAGTCGATAACTCCTGCGACGACTGGGACTATGCCGATGCAGCCCGCTATCTCCTAGACCGCTTCCACGAGTCCCGCCCCTTGCATCGCCGTTTCTGTCTCATCTCCGGCGGCGAGGTCACCGTCACCCTCGATCGCACGCCGGGAGCCGGCGGCCGTAACCAGCAGTTTGCACTCGCCTGCGCCCTCGAACTGGCCCATCATCCCGGCGAAATGCTTACCGTCTTCAGCGCCGGATCTGACGGCATTGACGGCAACACTCAGAATGCCGGAGCCATCGCCGACCCCACCACCGTCGATCGCGCGCGCTCATTTGGCTTCGATCCTGAGCAATCTCTCCGCACCTTCAACGCCGGCCCGCTGTTCACTGCTCTCGGCGACACCGTTGTCACCGGACCTACCAGGCACAATCTCCGCGATCTGCGATTACTCATATCCGATCAGTCCTAAGTAATCTCAGTCAGCCGGTACCCTCTTCCCATTCGGGCCATGATCGGGAATTATGATGGTGATTCCTCTTTCATTTATCTTGAGATGTACTTAGGATTCTCCTCGTGGCTCGAAAAGCAAGTCGTAGAGGTGCAGACAAAACTCCCGACATCCGGGCTGTAGCAGCATTAGCCAAAGTTTCTATTGCTACGGTTTCGCGCACCATCAACGGCTCTCCCGCCGTCAGCGAGAAACTGTCCAAACGCGTCTGGCAAGCCATCGAGCAATTGAACTACTTTCCCAACACCCATGCGCGCACGCTCGTCTCGGGCCGGAGCCGGCTCTTCGGAATCATCGTTGAAAACATTACCAATCCGTTCTTCCCTGAACTGATTCAGAGCTTCGAAGAGATCGCAGTAGCCCACGGCTATGAAATCCTCGTCAGTTCTTCAAACAGCGATCCGGCCGTGCTCACCACCTGCGTACGCCGCATGCTCGAACGCAAAGTTGACGGCGTTGCCGTCCTCACCTTCGGCGAAGAAGAGCCCGTCCTCGATCAGCTCTCCTTCCATGACATCCCCGTCGTCCTCGCTGAATTCAAGCTCTCCGAGCCTTCATCCAGCACTATCCTGCTCGATTACAGCACCGGAATCCGCGCCGCCGTTCATCATCTAGCGACACTCGGCCACACCACAATTGCGTTCCTCGCGGGCCCTCATAAACTGCACTCGGCAATCACCCGGCAAACCGACTTCGAAAACGCGATGCGGGCAGAGCACCTCTCCGTCGACAGGAAATGGATCATCGAGTGCGATCACACCCTGAAAGGCGGTGTGGTCGGATTTGGCAAACTTCAGGACCTCTCCGGACATCCCTCCGCGGTGATTTGCTCCAACGACATGACCGCTATCGGAGTCCTTCGCGCAGCTTACCTGCAGGGCCTCCGTGTTCCCCACGACCTCTCAGTCATTGGCCTCGATGATATTGACTTCGCAGAATTCACCCTGCCCCCGTTAACCACGATTCGTCTTGACCGTACCGACCTCGCCCGTGCTGCCTTCGAAGCCCTCCGCCAGCACGCCGAAAACCCCGGCAAGCCTGGTCTGCCCCGAGAGTTCCTCGTATCGACTAACCTCGTTGTCCGCGGATCCACCGCGCCTCCTGCCCTTCCGGCATAGACATCCGATCAAACAAGATCCTCAAGCAGGCTGGAGATATCGCACCGGCATCGCTGCGCCCTGGCACCCGCTTCGCGCATTGCTGAAACTTCCGCAAAGCTCTCGCGCGCCGCCACCTGCCTGTCCTCATAGACCCGCGGCTCGCCGAAACAGAGCTTTGCTTTAAAACTCCGCGTCTTCAGCGTTTTCATCAAATGCGGTGCAAGCGCATCATCGCCAAACCAGCAGAGTTCGCTCTCAGCAGTTCCATCTTCCGTCACGTAACGAATCGCCGCAGCAGTGATCTGCACTCGCTCTCGAATCGCAGGCTCGAGAAGTCTTGAGTGGAACCGCCGCATCGTTCCACCGGTACTCGTGCCCTCCGGAAAAAGCAGCACTGGAACCGGCAGCTTCAACCTCTCGCTGATCTGTTCCGCCACTCTCTCCGCACTTGCTCGCCGTCCGCGATCAAGGAACAGCGTTCCTCCCGCCTGCGCCGCTTTGCCGAAGTAGGGCCAGCCGCGAATCTCTGACTTCGCAATAAAAAAACACGGCATTGCCGCGCTCAGAACAACGATATCCAGATAGCTCAGGTGATTCGCTACCACCAGTCCGCGCCTGGGAACCTCGCCCTCAATCTCGCAGCGAATCTCCATGCTTCGCAGAACAAGAATGCACGTCTCCTGGAGCCATCGGGCTCGACGCTCAAGCGTCAGGGGCCCTTCCACCCGAACAATCCAGTACCGAACTATCGCCGCTCCTAGAACCAGCCCCAGCGCCACAGCGCGCCGGAGAAAGCGCATGCTCATTCCGTAAGTGGCGCAAGAAATCGATTGCGTGCCGCCGACGACAGCAGCTTCAAATCGAGCAGCGTTAGAAAATCAATCGTGCCAAATTCGCGATCCCATGCCGGTGGCGCGCAGATCCGCGCACCGATCGTCAAATATGTCTTCAACAGCTTGGGAACCTTCGTCGACACTGCACCGTTTTCTCCGGCCGTCACTTGCTGTGCGCTGACAACCGGCT
>DATNFD010000059.1:0-20451 GCA_035606555.1 Occallatibacter sp. | reverse complement strand
AAAAGACCCATCCAGTACCCGCCGTCGTTTGGCTTCTCCCGGAGCCTGGAACGCCCGCCTCTCCATTCAATCTCCACGGTCCATACACTTTGGTCCAGAAGAACCGCACGTTCGTCCCCCATCTGCAGGTAATTCCGGTCGGCGCGGCCGTCCAGTTTCCCAACGAAGATCCCTATTTCCACAACGTCTTTTCAATGTACGCGGGCAAGCGCTTCGATCTCGGGTTGTACGAAGCGGGTGCGACCAAATCGGTCACATTTCCCCGTGAAGGTGTCTCCTATATCTTCTGTAATATCCACCCTGAAATGAGCGCGGTCGTGGTTGCTCTTTCAACCTCGCTTTACGGAATCGCGAGCGCCGAAAACGCGGTTTCCATCCATAACATTCTCCCGGGAGATTACACTCTGCATATCTGGGTCGAGGGAGTGCCGGAATCGATCTTGCAGGACCAGACCAGGCGCGTTCATCTATCCGCGCACAACGTCGATCTCGGAACCATAACGTTGCCCATTGCCGCCGGCTCGGGCATCGGCCATTCGAACAAGTTCGGCAAACCCTACATTCCGCTGCCTAAGCAGCCATATTGAATCCTGTACGGCGTCGGCCCGCGCTCACCCCTTTCTGACAATCGGATGACACACTCCTGACAACTCCTCATCGTGTAGCGCTTACATTGCAGTCAGAGGTTGAGGGCTCGAAGGGATGTCTGCAAACCCATTCACTGATGTCGAAAGTGCGATCGAAGATATTCGATACGGACGTATGGTCATCGTCGTAGACGATGAAGATCGCGAAAACGAAGGCGACCTGACCATTGCCGCCGAAAAGATAACGCCGGAGATCATCAACTTTATGGCTCGGTATGCCTGCGGCCTTATTTGCCTTGCCATGACCGCTGAGCGTCTCGATCATCTTCGCATTCCGCCTATGACGCGGCACAACACGTCTCTTTTCGGAACAGCATTCACTGAGTCCATCGACGCTTCAGGTCGTGGCGTTACAACCGGCATATCCGCATATGATCGCGCTACGACAATCCTGTGCGCAGTTGACCCAGCAACGCGGCCAGCCGATCTCTCGCGTCCAGGACACGTGTTTCCATTGCGTGCGCAGCCCGGCGGCGTGCTCGTAAGACGCGGGCAGACAGAGGCTGCTGTCGACCTCGCACGCCTCGCTGGCCTTACCCCAGCCGGTGTGATCTGCGAAATTATGAATTACGACGGGACTATGGCGCGCGTGCCCGACCTTATTAACTTCTGCGAGGTTCATGGCTTGAAAATGATCTCGGTCGAGCAGTTGATTCGATTCAGAATTGCGCATGACAGACCGAGAGCCCTCAGTTCCTCAGTAGCTCTCTCCGTAGCCAGCTAATCAGAACAATCTCGCAAGCCGCTCCAGCGAACCAGTCCACAGATCGGCATACCAGTCTTTTTCGGACTCTTCCAATCCGACATGAGTCAGCTGCACCGTGGTTCGACCGAAGTCGCCCTGAAGGCGAATCTTGACGAGCGACAACTCCGTCTCAACGAAATGGTCTCGTTTCCACGAGAACTGGACCTTGCTCTTCCTTAGAACCTTGTACGATCCGATAAAGCGCTCTGTGCCTCCCTCAAGGCGCCCATAGCTGATGAGAAAGCAATCAGGTCCCATCGTGACCGCGGTGCTCCCAGTGACTGCCCTGGGTGCTGTGAACCACGCATCGATGTACTCGGGCAAAGTGAGCGCCTGAAAAATCCTATTTCGGTCAGCATTCACGCTTTTGGTAACCCTGACCTCGACAGCATGCTCAAAATTCGAACTTCTCGCCCACTCTTGGGGAAGTCGTTCGTAACGTGCAACAAAATTGCTGGTACTCATCCCTTGGACCTCTGCGAGTCTTATGTGCACATTCCGTGCCACAAGTGTGCCAACCTCAGTTTTGTGACGATCTGCCGTATAGTGAGATCGAGAGCATCCCGCTCGGGTGAGACTGCATAGGCAGATCGAGCGTTCTTCTCGTCAACGCTTCTTTTGTTCCAGTTACCTGGATTTGACGCACCACAACTCCAAAATCGTGGACATAGTGACAGCCTGCGGATATATGACACGAACGGCGATTTACCTATGACAATCAGACATGATCGACACCACGACTCTGCGTCGCTGCCTTCTGTTGATTCCAAAAACCGAAGGTTCATTGGAACTTCAGCAGCTTATGGATTTTTGATCGGTAACTCCGACTCATCGGTACCTGCTCGCCGCTTTTAAGCACCACCGTCGCATCGCCATCCGCCTCGTTCCTTACTTCCTTCACGTGATGCAGGTTCACAATGGCCGATCGATGCACACGAAGAAACGAGTGTGGGTCCAGTCTGTTCTCCAGGTTGCCGATGGTCTCTCGCAACAGGTGCGAATCCTTGCCGGTGCAAATCTTGACGTAGTTCTCCTGCGCCTCAATCCAACGTATGTCGTCCACCGAAAGAAACAGAATGCGACCGCGAGATTTGAAGACCATGCGTGTCGTGTATCGGTCCTGTTCCGTCTTTTTACCCAAATCCTTCTGGCCTTGTTCACCGCATGTCAACCTTTCGCGGACCCGTTGCACCGCCGATTGGAGCCTCTCGGGAGTGAATGGCTTTAGAAGGTAGTCAATGGCGTGAATATCGAATGCTCGAACAGCATAGCCGTCGTTTGCAGTCACAAAAATGACTTGCGGCAACGTTCGGTCAACATCCGATGACAGCTTCTCGAGCACATCAAAACCGTCCATGTCTGACATCCGGATATCCAGGAACAGCAATTCAGGGCTAGTGAGTCGAACTAGCTCGATCGTTTCCGCGGCTGTTGCGCACTCGCCAACGATCTCGACGTCATCGACATCCTTCAGAAGCTGCCGAAGCTTTTGGCGCGCCAGAACTTCGTCGTCTGCAACCACCGCGCGAATCATCGTGTACCGAGCCTTGTTTGCAGTGCTTCTTCGTCAGGCAAAAACTGAAGAGGAAGAACGATTGTTACTTGGACGGTCCTCTGATCGATTTCAATAATTTCAAACGTTGCATCTATTCCGTAATGCAGTGACAACCTCTCCTCAATGTTCCTCAATCCCACTCCTCGCCGGCTTCGCCCGTTCACCTGACGATTGAGCCCGACTCCGCTATTCATCACGCAAATCCGCATGCGATCGCCATCTCGCTGGCCCACGATACAGAGGGAACTCTTTGCGTCTGTTTTGGCAATTCCGTGCACGTATGCGTTTTCGACAATCGGCTGGAGCAGCATGCTGGGAACAAGCGCGTCATACAATTCAGGAGCGAAATTCACTGATTGCGTCAGTCTTCCGGCATAACGCTGGCCTTGCATCCCGAGATACAACTCGATGAAGTCCAACTCATCGCGAAGAGAAATCAACTGCGATTCTCCTCTTTCCAGTGAGAGCCGCAGCAGGCAGCTTAGTTGTTCCAGCATGGTGTCGGCTGCCTCCACGTCGCTGCGCATTAAACTGGAAATGCTGTTCATTGTGTTGAATAGAAAATGAGGATTTAATTGCATCCTCAGCGCTGCCAGTTGTGCATTTGCAAGCTGAATTTCCAAATCTGCTTTTGCCTGTTCTTGTTCTCTGTATCGCTGGTAGTATCCGATGCCCCGGAACAGCAAAAAGGCGCACCAAAAAATCAGCAGGTTATCAAGCAGCTCAGCGTATATGTACATCGATAGACGCTGCCAGTAAGTCATCTCCGAATGATTCAGCGGCAGGCTGCGGAAGATGAAAACGAACAGCATTTGCTGAGCAACGCTGGTGCCGATGCTCAGCGGCAGGAAAATCATCAGGATGGTCCCGACGCGTGCTCTCTGGATTGAACTGCCAAGAAAACGCCACAACAGCCAGCAAAGCGTGCCCCATATGAAGAACTGAAAGCCCCAAGACTCAAAAAAGATCGGAGCGTGCATGTGGTAGCCCATATGACGCAGGCTTAGCCACTCCTGAAATGCAAACAGCATTCCTACAAGAACCGAGCTGCTGATGAAGACAGCCGGGTTCATGAATGTCGGTACGTTTTTACTGCCTGCTCGCATGCGCACTCTCCGCTGCGCTGATGCAACTACTGGCTATGGCTGAAAAGTCTCTCCAGCAAGATTTTCTGAATCATCCAGCGGATATAACCGCCCCGCATGCATTCCGTTATCGGGGTAGGCGAGAGCGAAGGCGGGGAAGCTCTTGTCGCCGCCGGGGTAGCGAACAAATTCGAGCTTGCGATTGTGAGTCGTCATCCAGTCTGTGGCCTTTGCGTCCAAAGTCTTAGTCCGTGCTCCACCGAGCGCCGGCGCCAGTGCTTTGAGGTCGTTCGCTACCATTGTCTTCGCCGGCTCCCCGCCCTGCAGAGTTGCAATACGAAAATGCAGATAGGCGATCTCAGCATCTTTTGCCACCCCGCGTCCGTCCCGATATAGCACTGCAAGTACGACAGTAGACTTCCAGAAACCCTGCGACGATGCATCCTGAAGTTGCTCGAGTGCTTCTTCCGATACTGCCGAGGCGTCCGATTTTCGTATCAATTGCAATGCGAGTTCGTGCTTTGCGGCGACGTACCCCGACTTTGCAGAGTCGCGCAGAAGCCTGATCGCTCGATCGTCATCGTTGTGGTCGGGCTGACGAAGCAGAAGAAATGCAAGAGAGAATTCAGCCTGAGCGTCATGCTTCTTTGCTCCGACCTCAAACCAGTGTCGTGCTTTTTCCGCATCCCTTTGTACGCCCACTCCGAAATAATAGGCATCTGCAAGAAAGCACGCACCCGCTCCGTCACCCTTTTCCGCTGCTTGGCGGAATAACTGCACTGCAAACTCGGGGTCTTTGCGCACCCCCAGTCCCCACGTATATGCAACCCCCAGGTTGACCCTCGCGGGCACCGAACCCCCCGCCATCGCTCGTTCGAACCATACCGCAGCGCGTGCGGGATCCCGCTCGACCCCGATCCCTGCCTCATAAAAAAATCCAATTTGCAGCTGCGCGCCCGGATCTCCGGAATTTGCAGCCTTCTCATACCAATACGCAGCTTGTCTTTCGTCTCTCGCCACGCCCTTTCCAGAGAGGTAAGCTGCGGCCATCTCAATCTGTTGTTGAATTGAACCTCTTTCCGCAGCGGACTGTGTCCGCGGGATATCTGGCTCTACAGCTCTCGCGCTACTTGCTGCAAATAACGTCAGAACGAGTGCTCCAGCTGAATGCAATGCAACTCGCGCGAATGCACGATGACGAAGAATGCACTTCATACTACCTCCATCCTGAAAGGACGAGCCTGATCGTTGACTTGAAAATAGGCCGCGTGATGCGACGTCAGCACAAAGGGGAATGCTGTTGATGCTCGTTGCGCCTAAGCTAACAAGTCGCTTGGTGCGGAGTGTCACCTGACTGCAATGTGGTTGTCACAAACTGTCTGTACTTACCATGAACGCGAGACTGCTGCGCATTGTTACTCGCAAAGTCATGCTCCTGTAACTCGGAGCTGAGCGGCTATCTGAATCCTGCGGTAACCCTGAGCAGCGAGCTTCCGCCTGTCTTGGTCAGTAGTGCAGCAATTTGTCTGCCGTCATCCGCATCGGGATACGATCAAGCTTCTCGACATCCTGCGCGGAATTCCTGGTAATCTCGCTGAAATGCTCAAATAGATGACGTTTTCTAGGCTTCCGCGTTAACAACGCGTCATCATGTCCATGCGTCGCCGCGCTACCCATTCGCCACTCTCAGCGGGAGGTTGCCTGGATGCACGAGCCATTCGTCCCGGCATTCTGCAACTCGTCACAAATTGGAAGAATCTGCGAGCCGTTAGCACCAATTGCCGAGTCCCTCTGAATAGACGGCGACGCTGCGAAAGCGCTATTACTCAACTGCAACATAGGCTTACGGGATGAGACGAATTTCATCGCCTCCCTCCGGGCAGAAAGGAATCAGTTCGTCGGGTGTTCGGAATCGGACAAGTGAGTGCGAATCCGAACAAGGGACCTCGGTCGCCATGGACACCGCTAGCGATAAGTCTTGTGAAATCAGCCGCAAGGCGGTCCGAAAACAATGGCATCAAACTTGCCAAAGCATTAGCAGCAGTACCTGCTTTCCTGTCCCGAAGTCTTTCGAAAACATCACGTTGTGAGGACGCAAATGGCTATCCAGACCTTGATCGCAGACGATGAATTGCTCGCCCGTCAAAAGCTCCGTCAACTACTTCGCGGAGAGCCGGACATCGAAATTGCAGGAGAAGCTTCTTCCGCTCGCGAGGTCTATGAACTCGTTCAGGAAACCACACCACAACTGCTCTTCCTCGACGTCCGCATGCCTGGAATGGATGGCCTCGACGTGATCGCCGAGTTGTCCATGCGCAATTCCATCAAACTTCCTCGCGTTATTCTCACCACGGCATACGATCATTACGCGTTGCGCGCATTTGAATTGAACGCGACAGATTACCTTCTAAAACCCTTTACGGCTGAGCGCTTGCACTCCGCAGTCGATCGGGCGCGGGAACAAATTCAGACTGGGGACCGACATCCGGATCGTAATCACCCGGAAGAAACCAAAACCGGACCATACACGGGCCGCATCGTCTTCAAATCCCGCGGTCGCATCCTCTTCCTTCCTGTCTCTGATATCCGATGGATCAGTGCCGAAGAGAACTATGTGCGCATCTGCACGGGAAGCGAAACTCATCTTCTGCGCGAAACCATGACCTCCCTTGAACAGCGCCTTGACCCCAAATTGTTCCTTCGCGTTCACCGTTCGGCTATCGTGAACCTTCGTTATGTAAAGGAAGTGCGCAGCGAATCGCGAGGCGATTTCATGGTTCATCTCGTCAATGGCCAGAAACTCGCGATGAGCCGCAGTTATCGCGCACGCATAGGCGATCTCCTTAACCGGAGTTAACTCCACAAATACCGCAACACTTAGGACACAGTTATTCCCGTAATTCTCACAAAGGGATAATTGTGTCCTTGTGTTCTGATAGCCATGTAGTTTGCACTGATTAGTTAGTAGCTGAATTGCGCTCATCCAGCGGCATATTCCCGCGTCTTATCCCAGCAGAGCCTACCAAATCGCACGGGCAGTGCATGCAACTCCAACCTCTTCCTTCGCGGCTCGTCCTCAAAATCTTCTCTTCGTCACATTCGAGGAGCCGTAGATTCGGTTGCATGGTCAAATCGAATGACTTGGTGCGGCAGATGTCCCCCCGTACTTGAATGCACGCGCACCGAGTGTCGTTCGCATTTTTGTGCTGGCCGCCAACCACCGCGAGCGCAGCACTTTTCGAGGAGGTTCACATGAATTTCAAGGCGATCGTGGCCGCGCTGTGCCTTATGCAAGCCGCTGTGGTCGTTCCCCCACTGAGTGCGCAGGTGACGAGCGCCGCTATTCACGGTGTCGTGACTGATCCCGCCGGAGCCGTCGTTCCAAATGCAGAAGTAACGGTCCTGAATACCAGCACTGGCATTTCAACGAAAACAAGATCCGATAACAGCGGGTATTTCAAGTTCAGCCAGCTCCAGATCGGCGGTCCATACAGCGTGACCGTTGAGGCTCCCGGATTCTCAAATTTTGCCGCAAAAAACGTCCAGCTCAATGTCAACGATGACCGCGAGATCGCTGTGAAGCTAGCAGTCGGATCGACCGCACAAACCGTGGAGGTAACTGTCGCTAACGCGCAGGTTGAAACCGCGGAAACGCAACTCAAAACCGACCTTCTTTCCGACACCATTACTCAGATGCCCTTGCTCGGTCGCGATGCCACGACCCTTCAGAAATCGGCTCCAGGTGTCGTCGAGGCCGCCGACCGCTTCGGGGGCTTCTCTGCAAACGGTGCGCAGATCGAGCAGAATAGCTATCTTCTCGATGGCGCCGACGTCAACGACTCTGCCATCCAGGTTGAAGGTGTCGCTGTCAATCCAGATGCAGTCGGCGAATTGGCCATCGTCACCAGCACCATCAATCCTGAGTACAGCCGCAACTCCGGCGCCATCATTAATCAAGCTCTCAAGACAGGAACCAACGCATTTCATGGCAACGGGTTCGAGTTCTACCGCGACACCTTCCTCAATACTCGGAGCTTCTTCGATCCTGTCGATTCAAAACCTCCCATTCACCAGAACGTCTATGGTGGTACCCTCGGAGGCCCTATCTTCAAGAACAAGCTTTTCTTTTTCACGGCTTATCAGGGAGCCAGAAGCGGACTGGCAACCACCACGCCGGCCACGGTGTTCTCGAATGCCCAGCGGAATGGCGATTTCAGCGCCGATCGCAACGCCGCTACCGGTCATCCGAATTCGGAGATTCAGCCAGATGGTGTTAACGGCCTTACAAGTAACCCGATGCCCTTCGCTCTCGCCGGCTGCGCCGCTGGAACACCATGGAATGCGTGCCCCGGTCTCCTGACTGCGAACATCCCCACGTCGTCTTGGAATGCGGTCGCCGTCGGGCTCTTCAATAAGTACGTTCCACCTCCGAATTCCGGATCCATCTATAGTTTCCCCGCGGGCGGAAGCACGAAGAGCGACCAGGGCATCATTCGCATCGACTACCATCTCACGGCCAACGACGCTTTCTGGTCTTCAGTGCTCTTCCAGTCCACTCCGTTCTCCAGTGACCTGCCGTTCGGAGGCTCTACGTTGCCCGGCTTCGCAATGAACAATGCAGAGCACTTCAAGATCTTTAACGCCGATTACACCCACATCTTCAATTCACGCATGATTAATGATCTCCGCGGCGGCTACTTCCGGTTCAACTATGCATCCGTAGAGCCCGCGAAGATCATGCAACCAAGCTCCGCCGGCTTCAACATCACTCCTCAGACGCCCGAGGCCGGATTGCCCGTCATCTCGATAGGAGGCTATTTCAATCTGGGATTCAGCTACGAGGGCCCGCAGCCCCGGCTCGATTCGAACCTCCTCGGCCAGGACATATTCACCTGGATTCTTGGCAAACATAGTGTGAAACTCGGCGCAACCTTCGAGCAGTTCGGAGTCGACAACCCCTACAATGCTGACAACGACGGCCTTTATACGATGACCGGTAGTGGGGAATTCTCATCCGGCGATCCTGCCATCGATTTCGTACTCGGCATTCCCGATACATATGCCCAGACCTCAGGAAGCACCATCGCGGCCACCTCGCGCGAGTACTATGCATTCGCGCAGGACAGCTGGAAGATGACCTCTGACTTCAATCTCAACTACGGCGTCTCCTGGGATGCAGAAACTCCCTGGGCTAATCACCAGTTCGGTGGGATTGCCATCACCTGCTGGCAGAATTCCGACGCCGCCTCAAAAATCTTTCCCGGAGCCCCTCCGGGACTTCTCTACCCGGGTGACCCAGGCTGCACAAACTACGGCGCAGCTACGGTAAAGTGGAATCACTTCGGCCCGCGTCTTGGCTTCGTCTGGTCCCCAAGCGCTGGGCCGTCGGCTCTGCTCGGCAACTCCAACGGCCATGCTCTCGCGATTCGCGGCGGCTTCGGCGTCTACTTCAATCGCGATCAGGAAGAAGAAGCGCTTCAGAATCTCTCCTCTCCACCGTTCTTGTTTCAATCGCGCGGCGCCGGAGACGTCGGGGGGAGCCCTTCACTGGCCGACCCGTTCACTGACATCGCCGGCCGGCCCGGAGCTTCTATCCCTAACCCATTCCCGTACCAGCGGCCTCAACCCGGCGCCGCTCTCGATTGGGCTGACAACTATTCCACGCTCGACCTGAGCCAGCCCGGCAAAAACTACCTGCCGTCGTATTCCTATAACTTCAATCTCAATGTACAAAGACAAATCGGCAACAAGATGGTTGCGCAAGTTGGATACGTGGGCTCACTCGGCCGCAAGCTCGCTCGGACCTATGAAGGTGATCCCATCACGCCGCAAGGTCATGACGCTTGCCTTGCAGACCCGGGTTGCGTCAATACAATCTCCAAGGTCCATCTGTTCTTCCCACAGTACACAGCCCAGCCCGCAATCGTTCCCGGTTCCACGATCGTCCTGCCCAACGGAATTCCCTGGTACCTCAGCGTTGCTCAGCAGGGCTCAACCGGCGCATCGAGTTATCACTCACTCCAGGCAAGCCTGCTACAGCAGGTCTCGCACGGTCTTTACTTCACCCTTGCCTACACCTACTCTCATGCTCTCGACAACTCATCAGGCTATGAGTCGTCCTATGGCAATGGAACCCCAAACGGCAGCGGCGCGCTCAATGGACGCGGCGTAAACTTCACGCCCGGTTTTGAATACCTGAACTACGGCAACTCAGACTACGATGCCCGGCATCGCTTCGTGGCTCTGTATACCTACGAAATTCCTGTACTCGCATCCATCCGCGACAACTTCATCCTCAACGAGTTCCTCGGCAAATGGCACGTCGCTGGCACCACGGCTTTGCAGACCGGCTTCCCGGTCACAATCTCTGAAAGCGGCGCTTATCGATCCGGGTGGTGCGATGTTTACACCTATTATGGTTGCGGCGATACTCCCAATCTCAGTGATTTCCATATCAAAAAGTTGGACCCTCGCAAGGGAGATATCGTTAACGACAACGCGTATTTCGATACTTCGAACTTCTCTCCAGAGCCGGTCGGTACCTTCGGAAACGTCGGTCGTAACTTCTTTCATGGCCCGGGCTATAACTACACCAATCTCCAGCTTTATAAGGACTTCCCTCTAGTGAAAGACGGGCACGTCTATGTGCAGCTCCGCCTGGAGTCCTACAACGCTTTCAACCACACAAACTTTGCTCAGCCGGATGGGAACTTTGCTGACTTCGAAACCTTTGGCAAGATCAAGGGAGTCATTCAACCCGCAAACTTCGGCGTCTCCTCAGGTGATCCTCAACCCGGACGCGCAACTCAGCTCTCCGGCAAAATCTACTTCTAAGGGATCCATTGCAGACCGATCCCGCGCGGCGCAGATTCAATTGAGCCGGTGCCGTCTCTCTCTCTCTCTTTCACTCCGCATCGCGTACGCATCGAAACCCGACTGCACCTGACCGGTCATAGCTCGGCCCCATGAGCAACAGCTTCCCGTGCTGATTGTTTTTGTATGCCTGCGGGAAATACCAGATCGAACCCAGCGGCCTGTAGTGGCTTCCACCTCTCAGAATCGCAACCCGCGTATGTTCATCTACATACTCATCTGTCCACTGCCATACATTCCCCACCATATCCATAACGCCAAAAGGGCTCGCTCCCAGCAGATGCCCATTCACATCGTTGGCTGGCGGCATCACACGTCCTGAGTCCATCAGCGGTGCGGGATAGTCCTTCGCATCCGGTCCCCAGTGGCAAACCGTGGCCTGCGATTCCGGCTGCGGCGCAACGCTCTTTGCACTCTTTGGCTCCTGCAGAGCTCCAGTGCTCGGCAGAGCCGCTCCGGCCTGAATCGTTGCTGTCATCGGCCGCCCGCCGGGCCGCTGCCAGTCGCAGTTTCCCCATGGATAGATCCGCTCATCCTTCCCCTGTGCTGCATACTGCCACTCCCATTCGTGCGGCAGTCGCTTCCCGGCCCACTTTGCATAGGCACGCGCATCTTCAAGTGACACCCACGTTACCGGCCTGTTCGCTGCGCCATCGGGATAGTTCCCATTCTTCCAATCTTTCAGAAAATTCAAATCATCCTTCGGTCGATAATGCGATTCATCCAGAAACCTCTTGAACTCCGCATTCCTCACCGGATACTTGTCGATATAAAACGACTTGATCTGCATCGGATGTTCGTGGAAGCGCCTCGCGCTGTCCTCCCACGGATATTGGACATCTACCCCGACATCGTCTGATCCCTCGATCTCGATCCCCTCTACTTTGAAATCGAAATCGCCGCCCTCAACTCGAACCATCCCTTCCGGAGCTGACCGCGCTGGAGTCGTCGCCGCAATCTCCACCAACTTCTGAGGAAGGGAAGTCCACTCATGCGAATAGCTCTCGAGGGGCTTCACCGTCATTTGCGCCATCTTCGTCATCAATTCTTTCGCGCGCGCCTGTGGCTCTCCTGCTATTGCGAGGATCGCCCCATATCCATGCGCCTCCGTCTCAAAATCCAGAACGGCATCGCCATCCTTCATCACCGGCTTCAACTCCACCCCGTGATAAAGATCGAAGTACCGCATCCCTTCTTTGTGCCGCACCTCCATCTGCGGACCGCGCACCTTGTACTCATTCCGATTCACAACCGTCCACACCGTCTGCTCGCCCATCGGCCATCTGCTGGCGAACACACCATAGTGGTGCATCGGATAGAACGGCTCCCAATCCTGGCTCGCGAAGAACGGCGCGACCGCGCGCTCAATCGTCGCCACTCGCCTCGTCGCCTCGCCGTCTCGGGGAGTCACACCGTTCCATATACCCCACACGTTCTCCCAGCTCGCCCATCCCTCGCCGT
Organism: Occallatibacter sp.; assembly: GCA_035606555.1. Classification (GTDB taxonomy): domain Bacteria; phylum Acidobacteriota; class Terriglobia; order Terriglobales; family Acidobacteriaceae; genus Telmatobacter. The sequence continues at coordinate 8,085 of DATNFD010000059.1, read as the reverse complement.
TGAAGAACGCAAACTGCAGATCATCCGTCTTATCCCGGAGCCACCGTCCCTGAATATGCACCTGGTGCCGGGGCTCCAGCCACCTGTAGCGATCCACCGTCGGCACAAATTGAAACGTGTACTGCCCCCACGTCAGCACATTCCACGCCAGCCCCTCATCGTGGGGCCCGCCTTCCGGCTCAAACGCAAGCGGATGCCCGATCTTCTCCGCAGCCAGTGAAAATGCCAGCGGCACTCCATCCTGCGTATCTCCATTTACGCCGTCCGCATCAATCTCCTTCATCAGCCCAGCCACCGCATCGGGCCACGGCATCCCTGGATCGCGCGTTCCCTGGTCCCACATCATCATCGGAAACAGCACCTTCACGCCGCGCCGATGAAAATCCGCCACCATCTTGCGGACTCCCTCCACGCCACCCGGCATCGAACGCACCATGTCCAGTTGATTCCGGTCGTCGATCCCCATGTTCGGATACGTCGCCCAGATCAGAACTGCATCGATTCCCCCATACCGCTTCGTCAAGTCATCCAGGTAACGATCCACCGTGTAAGCATTCGCCACCGGATCGTAAAAGTATCGGTCGTGCACCATCATCTGAGGCTGCATAAATGCTGACTGCGCCCACTTGAAGGCCGGCATCTCGTAGCGCGCCGGATCATACCCGATCCGGATGCGCCGCTCCATTCGCCAATGCGTGACATCGGCGAGCCATTGTCCGTGCGTCAGGGCCGTACACGGCGTGTACCCGCCCTCCCATGCCCCGCGAAGCGTAAGGCACGTCGGCGGCGGAATCTGCTGTTCCTTCGGTCCATACTGCGTATCCTGCGCGACTCCCAAAAAACTCAACGCTGACCCAACCACCAACACCCCGGCAATCCGCCCCACTGATGCACGAATCCGTTTCATCCCCTCACACCCTCTCTTGCCTGATCACGAGAATTGTAATCACCACTCTTCCCACGCACAGCAATCCAAATAGCAAAAGGCGCCGGAAATCTCGGCGCCCCTCCCTCCACATACTGTCTTGCTTACTGGGGCGGCGTATACCCAATGAACTTGTCCGCCCATTCAATGAAGTACTTCATGTTCGGAGCATCCGTGTGCCCTCCATCGTGCTGCCGCCACGCAAGCTCCCCATCCAGCAGTCCTGTATTCATTGGCGGCATCTTCGCCGTCTTGTAATCACCCTCCACATCCAGCCCCTTCGCGCCCAGCAGCTTCCACACGCGATTCGCATCCACTGTTGCCATCCAGCTCCCTTCGTGATCAAGCCACTTCGCATCGCCTTTAGCCGGAATACCATAGCTGATGAACGTCAGCCGCGGTGCACACAACGCAATCAGCTCATTCGAATCCACCGGAATATCCCCCGGCGTCATGCTCCCAAACTTCGCCTCCGAAGCGCCATACTTCATAAAGTTCCCGGCCATCCAGTAATACTCGCCACCCGTCAGGCTCTCCACCGCCTCGCCAAAATTCCGACGCAGCAGCGTCGCCCCGCCCTTGCCCGACGATCCCACCAGCACCATGGCAAACCGCTCGTCGTATGCCATTGTCACCAGAGCCGCCTTGCCATAGCGCGAAACTCCTTCAATCCCCACGTGCTTCGCATCCACCGCCGAATCCGTCTGCAGATAATCCAGGGCCCGGGCCGCGCCCCACGCCCACGCCCGCAGCGCTCCCCAGTCCTCAGGCTTGCGCGGCTGCCCCTTGTTCACCAGCCCGATAATCCCGCGTGTAATCCCCGCCCCGTCATCCGCCTGCACGCTCGCCGGATCGAGCAGCACAAAACCCCATCCGGCAGCCACCAGCTGCCACGTATTCGGCAGCCCTCCATCTTCATTCAACTCCGGTCTCTGAAAAAAGGGTGCCTCCTTCAACGGCTCCCACGCCGGATGCCGGTCGAATACCTCCTTCAACGACGGGTCCTGCTTGAGCAGCAGCGCCTTATATGCCGCATTCACTCTCGCCAGTTCCTCGCCTCTTGGTTCGTTTGGATTCGGGAATCTCGCCGTTCCGAACATAATCAGCACCGGCACCGGTCCCTTCGCCCGTGCTGGAAGCACTTCAATCATGTGAATGTGCACGCCGATCGCCGAATACGCCGAGTTGTCCACCTCTCCTTCAACATCCTTCGCAGTCACCGGTGTAAACCCGAGGAACTCGTGATCCACCGTGTTCACCTGCCACTTCACTGCCGGCACATCCTTCGGCACCGTGCCGTAGACGTACTTCGAAAATGTCTCCAGCAACTCCGGCCGCCGCTTCTTGCGCCACGTCTCCGGTGTCGTCACCTTCTGCCCATTATTCATCGTCAGCGGGTCGGGCACGTTCGGAAACGGATTCGCCTTCGACTCATCGTAGTTTGCATGGTTTGGCGCGCTCTCATTCCCGCTCGGCCCAGGTCGCAGCGCTTTGATGCCCAGCTGATCCATCATGTTCTGATGATCCTGCTCGCTCGTGAACGTCACCGGCGCGGGCGCAGCAGTTTGCGCGCGCATCTCCGTACCAGCAACAAAGCTCATCGCCACGCAACTCAGAACACCCATCCGCAGGAAAGAGGTCACGGCACACTCCTCAGTGATATGCTTTCACTCGCTCCGCAAAGCGATTTACTCGGAGCCTCATCTTAAATCCCGCCCTATGCTACTCGCACAGAAATTCGCGTCCCGCTTCATCTTCGTCGCAGTTCTCTTCAGCACTGCAGCATTCGGGCAGCCTCAAGCCGAGACCAGACCAAACTGGGTATCCTCCTGGGGAACCTCCCAGCAAATCCCTGAGCCGCACAACGCGCTGCCTCTTGAAGACCTCACCGACGCCACGCTGCGCCAGATTGTCCATCTCTCCATTGGCGGACCCGCCATCCGCGTCCACCTGTCCAACGCTTTCGGAACCGAACCGCTCCACTTCACCTCGATCCACATCGCTCGTCCACTCTCAACCTCATCTCCCGCAATCGATCCCGCCAGCAATCGCCCCTTCACCTTTGCCGGCAATCCCTACGCCGATATACCTGCTGGAGCGGAACTCATCTCCGACCCACTCAATTACCCTGTTGCGCCGCTATCCGACATCGCTGTCACCTTCCACCTCCAATCCCCACCAGCTCGCGAAACCAGCCATCCCGGCTCTCGCGCCACCTCGTACTACATCCACGGAGATCAAGTCAGCGCTCCCAATTTCACTGATCCCAAACACGTCGATCACTGGTATCAAATCACCGAAATCGACGTCCAGGCTCCGCCCACCGGCGCAGCTATCGTTGCCCTCGGCGATTCCATCACCGACGGCCACGGCGCCACTACCAACGGCAATGATCGCTGGACCGACTTTCTCGCAACTCGCCTCCAAGCCTCACCCTCCACGCGCAACATCGGCGTCTCCAACCAGGGCATAGGTGGCAACCACCTTCTCATCGATGGTCTCGGCCCCAACGCACTCGCCCGGTTCGATCGCGACGTCCTCGCCCCTGCCGGTGTTCGCTGGCTAATCGTCTTCGAAGGCGTCAATGATCTCGGCGGCCTCGCCCGCGACGGTGAAGTCCCTCCCGCAGAGCACGCTGCATTCATCCCGCGCGTCATCTCCGCCTATCAACAAATCATCACTCGCGCCCACGCTCACGGCCTTCGCGTCTACGGCGCTACAATCACGCCCTACGTTGGCTCCGCCTACTACCACCCCGGCCCCCTCAGCGAAGCCGACCGCCAGGCCGTCAACAAATGGATCCGCACGCCCGGAAATTTCGACGCCATCATCGACTTCGACACTCTCATTCGCGACCCTCAGCACCCCGACCAGCTTCTCCCCGCCTACGATTGCGGCGACCACCTCCACCCCTCGCCCGCGGGATACAAAGCCATGGCCAACTCCATACCTCTAAGTCTTTTTCAAACCGCCGATTAACTGCGCAGCCGCGACTGCATCCTCACCTGCATCTCCTCCCTCCGACGCCTGCGGCTCGTTCCCTGCACCTCAGCCCGGTTCACAGATTTCTTCTTGCCCACCCTACCCAAACCAGCCATCCTCAAACTACGGAAGACTGTGCTTCCCCATCAGCCCCTGACTCAGGACTCGACTCATCCGCAACGAGGTGAACTCATGAGCTCGCTGAACGCGATCTCGTATCCCGCCATTCAAGCGGACACACAACCCGCATCTCGCGATCCGCGCGAACACTTCCAGCGCACCGGCCACCTCGTCATCCCCGGCGCATCGTTGTTCCTCGCACTCGGCACCGCGCAGGAATGCCACTCCGTCGCTCACATTCCCTCACTGCTGTACGGCGTTATCCTTTGGGGCTGGTGGGGACTCGTCGCCGCGCTGCTCTGGAAGGCGCGAGCCTGATGGCACCGCGATGTTCGATGCCATCTACAAAGCATGCGGAGACAAGTTCTCGACCGAGCTAGCGTCAGTAACGGAAAATTTCATTCTGCTTTTCACAGACGGCGAAGATAACTCAAGCCAAGTCTGGGAAGGCGAGGCTGTGGACATGTGTCGGCGAACTCGCGCCGCAGTGTATGTATTCGTTCCTGAGTGGAAGGCGCGGGCGTCGCGCGGAGAGCAGATCCTCGAAGATCTTCTGTCGAGACTGGCGGGCGAGTTTTCTACCAGAGCAGGCAGTCTGTCCATGGTTCGCTAGCGCTGGCCGTTTCGGACATGCGGTATCAATATGAGTTGATCTACTCTCCGCCGGCGCTAAAGCGAGACGGAAGCTTCCACCGCATCAGGATGAAGTGCAAGTGCGCGCACGCGCAAATTCAGGTCCGGTCGGGATACTACGCATACGCGAAGCCGCGCAAAATGAAATAGCAGCTAGATGGTGGCGGCCGCAGGCAGAATCTCGTCGACATCAACCCATGCCGTTGGGTAATCGCCGGTATAACAGGCCACGCAAAAGCCGTTGCCCTCACCGCCCTCGCAGCTCTTCAGCAGTCCGTCGAGCGAAAGGTAGGCTAGTGTGTCGGCCTCGATGAATCGACGTATTTCCTCGATCGTCTGGTTGGCGGCAATCAACTCCTGCTTCCGTGGTGTATCCACGCCGTAGAAACAGGGTGAGATTGTTGGGGGGCAGCTTATGCGCAGGTGTACTTCCTTTGCGCCAGCTCCGCGGACCATGCGCACGATCTTGCGGCTCGTGGTCCCACGAATGATGGAGTCGTCGATAAGAATCACGCGCTTGCCTTCGAGCAGATTGCGGACCGGGTTCAACTTTAAGCGCACGCCGAAGTCGCGCACGCGCTGTTCGGGCTCAATGAAGGTCCGGCCAACATAGTGGTTGCGGATCAAGCCGAAGCGGAAAGGGATTCCGCTTTCATCTGCGTAGCCCAACGCGGCCGTTACTCCAGAATCAGGCACAGGCACAACAACATCTGCCGGAACGCCGGATTCGCGCGCGAGTTGGCGACCCATTTGATCGCGGCTCTCCTGTACCCATCGGCCGTAGATCTTGCTGTCTGGCCGAGCGAAATACACGTGCTCGAAGATGCAGCTCGACTGCTGAACTCCGCTTGCATATTGCCGGCTGGTCAGCCCATCTTCGGTGATCATGACGAGTTCGCCAGGCAAAACATCCCGTTCGTACTCGGCGCGGAGTAGATCAAACGCGCAGGTTTCGGAAGCGATGACGATGGTGTCGGGGCCGTTCTGGTTGCGAATGCGACCGATGGAAAGTGGTCGGAAGCCGCGGGGATCGCGTGCGGCGAAAATGCGGTCGCGCGTCATCATGACGATCGAAAACGCGCCTTCAACCTGCCCTAGCGAATCGGCTATGGCATCGACCAGCGTACCAGCACGCGAATGTGCGATCAGTTGCACGATGATTTCGGAGTCGGACGTGGTCTGGAAGTAGGCTCCGTCGCGCTCGAGCTTTGCCCGGACCGTTCCCAGATTCACCAAGTTGCCATTGTGGGCAATCGCGATCAGCCCCTTGGTCGATTCAACGCGAATGGGTTGGGCATTCAGAAGAGCTGAGTCGCCAGTCGTTGAGTAACGCGTGTGGCCGATAGCCATCTGACCGGGAAGCTTATGTAAAACGTCGTCGGTGAAAATCTCGGAGACAAGGCCCATTCCTTTGATGTTGGCAAGGTGCTGGCCGTCGGCGGTCGCGATGCCTGCAGACTCCTGTCCGCGATGCTGCAGAGCATAGAGGCCGAGATAGGCCATCTTGGCCGCGTCAGGATGACCGTGAATTGCGACGACCCCGCACTCTTCGCGCAGCTTCGGGTCGCTGTCGACACATAGTGGAGATTGAATCACGGTCAGTTGATCGTTTAGGGGCTGCGTAACTTCCGCAACGCCGGAGATCCCCTGATACATCAGCGGGCTCGTCATTATGCCGTGACCTCGTTATGGAGTGCTGCTTCCAGCGACCTTGCCCATGGATCGCGCAATTCAGAGATTCTCGACGATATCAGCACATCGCCATAGACGGAGATATCCAAGCGATCGCCGCCCGTCGTCCCGATACGGGCACAGAGATAACTGAATTGACCGGCCAGTCTCTCGATGTCTGCTATGTTCTCATGGGCGGTGCTGACGAGTACTGTGGATGACGGTTCCGCGAACATACCAAAGAGAGGATGCCTCATCAGCGACGGTTCCTGCTGAACCCTTGCTCCGATTCTCTTGTCGAAGGTGGCCTGCGCGAGCGCGGTGGCAATGCCGCCGTCGGCAATGTCACGGGCAGAACGAATCAATTTGCGGGTTGCGAGTGCAACGAGCAGCTTCTGAAGGTCGGCTTCGGCATCAAGATCCAGCGTTGGAGGTGTGCCCCACAATTCACCCAGCACCGCTTTCGCATATTCCGAACTGCCAAATGCAGAGATGTTCTGTGCTGCTGTCGCTTCCGGTGCTTCAGGATCGGCGTCGGGCACAGGCTCGGCCTGCGTTTCCACGGGGTAGTAACGCATGGGCTCGGGCTGAAATGGCACTTTCAGATCTGGCTTGGGTTCTTCGCCGCGCGGCACCGGCCAAAGAAGGAGAATTGCATCGCCTGCGCGCTGAAAGCTCGACGGCACGGCTTTGGCGACATCATCCATGATCCCCACGATTCCCAAAACCGGCGTGGGAAAGATCCCTTCACCCTTCGTTTCGTTGTAAAGCGAAACATTGCCGCCTGTAATCGGCGTTCCGAGCGCGGAGCATGCTTCAGCAATGCCATCGATTGCCGCAGAGAGCTGAGCCATGATCTCCGGCTTCTCGGGATTGCCAAAGTTCAGGCAATTCGTAGCGGCAACGGGCAGACCGCCTGTGCACGCGACTTTGCGGGCTGCTTCGGCAACGGCGTGCATTGCGCCAAGCTTGGGATCGAGATAACACCAGCGTCCGTTTCCGTCGAGCGCCATTGCCAGGCCGCGCTCGTGATGCGCTTCTCCTGTGCCCTTGATCCGCATCACCCCGGCTTCGCCACCCGGTCCCAAGACCGTATTGGTCTGCACCATCGAGTCATATTGCTCATGAACCCAGTGTTTTGAGGAGACATTCGCGCTTGCGAGCAACTTCTTCAAATCGGCATTGAAATCGCGATCCCGGGCCAGTTCTGCGGCCACCTGCTCCGATGGCTCCAGCGAGACCGGCGGCTTCCACGTTCCCACCGGACGGTGATACAGCGGCGCATCGTCGGTCAGAGACTGATTCGGAATATCGGCCACCAGTTCGCCATGGTAGCGGATCTTGAGCCGTGGCTCGGGCTGAACAGTACCCACAATCACCGCATCGAGACCCCATTTCGCGAAGACCTTCAGAACCTCGCTCTCGCGGCCCTTCTCTGCCACGAGCAGCATCCGCTCCTGGCTTTCGGAGAGCATGATTTCGTAGGCGCTCATACCGGTCTCGCGCTGCGGAACAAGATCGAGCTCTACATCGAGACCGACACCGCCGCGGGCGCCCATCTCGCAGGTCGAGCAGGTCAGTCCTGCTGCCCCCATGTCCTGGATACCGACGATCGCTCCGGTCTTCATCGCCTCGAGACACGCCTCGAGGAGCAGCTTCTCCATGAACGGATCGCCAACCTGCACCGCCGGCCGCTTCTCCGCGGACTTCTCATCGAACTCCGCCGACGCCATCGTCGCGCCGTGGATCCCGTC
>DATNFD010000058.1:0-22115 GCA_035606555.1 Occallatibacter sp. | reverse complement strand
CGCTCCTCAAGGAACTGGCTGCCGCCACCCGCACCCGGCGCGAATCTCTCGATCGAACGACAGCCGCCGCTGCGCGTTAGCCGCGCAGGCCTCGAGCCAACCTGCGCCGTAACCGGTTCGGAAACGCAACTACCTTCTCGATGAGCGTGGAATCGAAATCTCCCCGTTGCACTCTGGCGAGCATCGAGCGTACCGCCTTGTCATGTCCCCGATAGCGTTTCGTGTAAGCCACTGGAAACCAGTCCGGCCTGCAGCACGCAGCCCTGTATACATCCACCTCGGGGTTCAGGACCTTGGCGAACGCAGAGAGCGCCGACATGGTCGTCAGGACGCCCTGGCACCTTGATAGTGTCAGACAATCCAGAACAGCGAAATTCGCGATCTCAGTATTGCGTGCTGCACCATGCCCGCGAAAGAGAGGATTGTCATCTCTCGAGCGCACTTGTTCGTGATGGCGCACCAGCCAGCGTCCCCGAACAAACGAATGCAGATCATCGATGAAATTCGAATCATCCGTAGCAACAAAAATCGTTGTGGCCGGTGTCACATGAGCAAGGAAGTCTTCCAGCGTACACAGAAACTGATCACGCGTGATCGGGTTCGTCTGTTCTGAATCGCTGATCTTATCCGTGCCGCGATAGTGCACACCGACCACGGAATGGTCCCGAGCATGCTCCGCAAAAAAGCGATCGACCCGTTGGTACACATCCTCGGAGAAACGGAAATAGGAATTCCAATAGCGGCTTGCCTCCCGAAAATCTCCACAGAAATTGAAGCCCTTCTCGATCTTGAGCCTTTCGAAAGACACAACCCGTGAAGGTTCCGGAACCGGAGTATAGGTTGTTCGAAGAATGCTGGGAAAAATGTTGTACGAAGGAGGCGTACCGTAATTCGGATGAAGTATCTCCCACTCCGGTTTGAGACCTTCCGCTTCAAGATAAGGAAGTATCTCCAGGATCCAGGTGAGTGCCTCGCCGAAAAGGCCTTCGGTCAGGCACTCGCTCCGAATGATCATCGCAGCCCTCAACGCAGATCGAACCAGGACCGGTAGCCACCGGCTTTGCTTGTTACTCCCAACTACGATTGCTCATTTCCCGTCCGAAAACTTCAGGCTTGGCCTAACACAATCGTATGTGGACTCATCGGAATCGGATTCGCCTTTACATCCGTGAATCCCGCCTCCTCATACATCGCCTTCAGCTCGCTGAACGGATACGCATCTCCTGCCACCGTCGATGTCAGCATGGTCATCGCAAAACCCGCCGCCATCGGCGGAGAAACGCGATCTTCGTTCGGCACAAACTCCAGCGTCGCCGCGCGTCCGCCCGGCTTCAAGGCTCCGCGTACCTTTTTCAGCAGTCCGACGCATGTCGGCTTATCGAAGTGATGCAGGAAGTTCGTCAGCAGCACGGCATCATACGGACCGCCGAAGTCCACCTCGAACGCGCTTCCCGGCAGCATGTTGTATCGATCCTGTACGCCCGTCTTTTCCGCGTTCTTCAACGCCACCCGCAGCACCGGTGCCCAGTCCAATCCCGTCACATGTGCCTGCTTGTTCTGCTTGGCGATCTCGATCCCGAACAGCCCATGGCCGGCGGCGATATCCAGCACGCGCATCGGTCCTTCGTGTCCTTGCAGGACCACGGCGCCCAGGGGCCCGGCCATGGGAGCCATCATCGGGGCCATCGTTTCCGCAAACTGCACCCAGATCGGGTTCTCTGGCTCCACACTGCCCTCACCGTCGAGTGAGGTCCTCCCGTCTCGCACAACTTGTGCGAGATTCTGCAGCGGCTCCTTCATCGCATCGTTTCCAAGGAACTGTGCAACCGACGCCAGGCAGGCCGGCGATGCCGGATCGAGAAAGGCAGCGCTGCTCGGCGTGTGCTTGTAGCGATCTCCCTCTTTCGCCAACACGCAGTTGATCACCATGAAGTCGCAAAGAATCCGAATACCGCGCTCCGATGCATGCGCATGCTTCGCAATCGAGGCCACGTCTCCCGGCCCCTGACCTACTGCCCTGAAAATGTCCAGATCGATTGCGGCCTTCAGCGCCGCCGTTTTCTGCACTGCCTGCATCATCTCAAAAACAATTCCAGGATTCAGCGGGGCCTCAGCGCCTTTTGGCGCAGCTGCTTCACTGACAGCGGCATGTCCGTTTGCCATATACGACCTCCATCGGTTCGCGCAGATTCAGAAACGTGTTAGGGAATTTCCATCTTTCGGTGAGCCATCCGAGTCTACCAAACCACCTCGTGCACGCGCTTCAGAATTCCAACATTCCTCTGTCTTCTCACGCGCGTCTTTGCTATTCTTCCGCGCACGGAGGTCCACCACCATGTCCAGCGCTAACCGTGAACTTGTCCGCCGCTGGTTCGAAGAGGTCTGGAACAAGCAGAGCGAAACCGCCATTGACGAAATGTTCGCTCCGGGCGGCAAGGCCTACGGCTTCCCTGAGGCAAGTTCCATCCTCATCGGCCCCGAGAAGTTCAAAGAGATGCACCGCTTCTTTCTCACCGCATTCCCTGACATCCACATCACCATCCACGACATCATTTGCGAAGACGACCGGGTCGCCGTCACCTGGGTCTCCGATATGACGCACCTTGGCGACAACTTCGGCTTCGCTCCCACGCTTCAGAAGGTCTCGCTCCAGGGCTGCTCCGTCCTCGTCGTTCGCGATGGCCAGATCCACGAAGGCAAGAACTACATGGAAATGGAAGCCCTCATCAATCGCCTCAAAACCAGCGCCACCCCTCCCATCGAAGCCGCCCCAGCCAGCGCCTGAAACCCAACAGGGTGCGATTCATCGAGTGCATTGCCCCTGATCCCTTGTCCTTCGTTCCCGTTTCCTCATCCCCTCCCATTCAGCCCTATATCATTAGAAGTCAACGCGCGGGGACCAAGGCCAAGGCACGAATGTCCGATCCCACCATCTTCATCTCGGCCGGAGAAGCCAGCGGCGAGCACTATGGCGCACTTCTGATCGATGAACTGCGCGACCAGCTAGCCGCCTCCGGCCGCGAGGCCGCCTTCGTCGGCATGGGCGGAACTCGCATGGTTCAGGCGGGTCTCACCCGTATTGTGAAATCCGAAGATGTCGCCGTCATGGGCATCACGGAGGTCGTCCGCCACCTGCCTCGTATCTACCGCGAGTTCCGCCGCCTTAAAGCCTCCATCCGCCGACACCGGCCCGACGTTGCCATCCTCATCGACTTCCCCGACATCCACTTCAAGCTCGCGCAAGAGTTCCACCGCCTCGGCATTCCCGTCATCTTCTTCGTCAGCCCCCAGCTTTGGGCGTGGAAGAAAAAACGCATCCGCCTCGTTCAGAAATACGTCACGAAGATGCTTGTAATCTTCCCCTTCGAAGAGCCCTTCTATCGCGACCACAACGTCGAGGTCACCTTCGTCGGCCACCCCCTTGCCGATCTGCCAACCCCCCATATCGCCCGCGAGCACTTCGCCCGCGAAGCCGGCCTCAACCCCACCCGCTCCTGGATCGCGCTGCTCCCCGGCAGCCGCCCTAAAGAAATCGGCGACAACCTTCCGCAGATGCTCGCTGCCGCCCGCATCCTCGCGCTCCGCGGCCCCCGTGCCGCCGGCTCCCGTAAGGAATTCGAATTCATCATCCCTCTGGCGCCCACTCTGAATGCATCCCAGCGAAAGATGCTTGCTGGACTCGTCAAACACCACGGCGAGGGCCTTCCCGTTCATCTCGTCGAAGACGCACGCGCCGCCCTCTACCACGCGCGCGCCTCCGTCGTCGCCAGCGGTACAGCGACCGTTGAAGCCGCTCTCCTCGGCAATCCCTTCGTCGTGGTCTATCGCGTCTCCCGGCTCACCTATGAAATCGCCCGCCGCGTGGTCAAGGTCCCTTTCGTAGCCATGCCCAACTTGATCGCCGGCAAAATGGTCGTTCCCGAGTTGATTCAAAATGCCTTTGCCGCCGCCAACATCGTCCGCCAGATCGAGCCTCTGCTACCGGAAGGCGCAGTTCGTGAGTCCATGAAAATGGAGCTGGCCCGCATTCGAAGCCTGCTCACCATCGCCCCTACGGACTTTGGGGACGATACGGAAACCGCCATTAGCCGTGTGGCAACCATCGCCCTCAACCACCTCGGTTCCGCCGTGCCCGCGCCTGTGGAATCATGATTGAGCCGAAAACGCCATCTAAAGCAATGTCGCAACTGGAATAACAATGCGTCTAATGATTGAAATGCCCATTCGCACGTTTCTTCGCCGGGCCGGCTCCCTGGCAGCTGCCCTGCCCATTCTTGCTGCCGCTACTTTTGCCGTGCAGCCCGCCGCCGCGCAACGCCCTGAGCGCCCCGCCCTCAATATCAGCGCCTACGTCATCGACGCCGAAATCGATACGGCGACGCACCGCCTCACCGCCAAGGCCACCCTTACCCTTACGGCGCCTGAGAACGCCGAGATGGTCAGCTTCGGCTTCCATCCCGCGCTCAAGGTCAACAAGATCACCGATGACAACGGCAAGGTCCTCACCGGCGAGCGTTCGGCAGACGGCACCATCCGCGTCACACCCGCAACCCCGCCCGTCGCCGGCCAGCCCATGCACTGGACATTCGACTATGAAGGGGTCATCACCGGCACCGAAGACGGCCCCGTCGAGGGCCTCAAGCTCGCCGCCATTCAGGAGCCCATCACCTACCTGCTCTATCCCGCGCGCTGGTTCCCCACCACCGGATTCATGACCGACCGCTTCACTGCCGAAATCCACTTCCGCGTTCCCCAGGGAATGAAGGTCTTCGGAAGCGGCGCACAGGGACAGCCACATCCCGTTAAGCTCGCCGACGGCAAACCCGGCGACCAGTTTGACTTTAACTGGACCAAGCCCGGATTCCCCGGCACCATCATCGCCGGTCGCTTCGTCGGACCTGTCTCCGCCGGCATGGGCAGCCCCAACGTCTACCTCACCGTCAATCACCAGGGCGCCGGAAACCAGCTCGCCCAGACCGCCAGCCGCCAGTTCGCCTTCTTTACCGACAAGTTTGGTGCCCTCGAGAGCGGCCGCATCAACGTGGTCGAACTGCCCGACGATACTCTCCCGGCGGCTTACGCGCCCGAGCTCGCCGCCATCATGGGTTCGCGAACTGGCGACAAATCCGGCATCCGCCTCCTCGCCAATACCATCGCTCACCTCTGGTGGGGAACCGAAGTCAGCCCCAAGACCCTCAACGATGCCTGGATCACGAACGGCATGTCCCGTTACGGCGAGTTGATGTACGTCGAAGACGAAAGCGGCAAAACCGCCCTCAAGACAGCCCTTCAGGATGTCTCAGCAGGTGCCCTCGCCTACGACACCATCCCGCTCTCCAGCGCTGCGCGTCTCAATCCCTTCTCGCCGGAGTTTCAATCCATGACGCTCGAGAAAGGCGCGGAGATCTTCCACATGCTCCGCGGCGAGGTCGGGGATAAGGCTTTCGAGGGCGTGCTTAAGGCCGTACTGAGCCAGTACACCGACAAATCTATCCGCGCCGCCGACTTCTACAAAGTCGCCGAAGCGCAGACGCAGCAACAACTCACGCCGTTCTTCTCACAGTGGGTCGACGGCACCGGCGCGCCCACCTTCACCAATAAGTACGCTGTCTACCGCCTCGGCAATAACAAGGGCTTCCGGACCATCGGCCAGATCAATCAGGATCTCGACCTCTTCAACATGCCGGTCAACCTCAGGGTAGAAACCGAAGGTAAAACCGTCGATCAGAAGGTCGATGTTGTCGGCACCGACTCTCAATATGTGGTCGATACCTTCGGTCGCCCGCGCCGCATCACCGTCGATCCGGGCGACTGGGTTCTCAAGTCATCACCGGACCTCCAGGTCCGCATCGCTATCCTGAAAGGCCAGCAGCTGGTGGCGCAGAACGATCTGGTCGGTGCGCTCGCTGAATACCAGAAAGCCCTTCAAGCCAACTCCCAGAGCTCTCTGGCCAGCTACCGCATCGGTGAAGTCCTCTTCACGCAGCGCAATTACCAGGCTGCGGTAAACGCTTATCGCGATGCCCTTCGCGGCGACGGCGAACCACGCTGGACCGAGGTCTGGAGCCATATCGCCATCGGTAAGATCTTCGACCTCACCGGCCAGCGCGATCGTGCCGTGCAGGAATACCGCCTCGCCGTACAGACCAACGACAACACCCAGGGCGCCGTCAACGAAGCCCGCCAGTGGCTCTCCAAACCCTACAAGATCCCCGACTCCGGTCAATAGATTTCCATTCGGCGATGAGGAAATCCAGGTGCCCCATCCTGAACCGCGGCTTTATGCGATTCAGGATAGGACACGACAACTGTCGTTTTATGAGTTCAGGTCAGTTCAAGAATGCGGCTTCCCCATCTCCACCGCGGTTTTCCCCATTACGCGGATCCAAGGAAAGAACCCTCACCCTCTCTGAATTCGTTGCATGAACTTCTGCAACTGAACGAACTGTTCCGGGTTCGTCGCCCCGAACATCGGATTCCGGTGCGCAGGTTCATCATCGTAGACGAATCCCACTCCATCCGTCCCCGTTCGAACCACCTTCGACTGGACCGAGATCATCGCTTCCACCTCGCGGCTTACAGGGTTAACGATCTGGAGTCCGACCAAAAAGCTCGTCCCCTCTGACCATCGATCCGCAGTCCGAACGTAGAACCCTTCGGTGCTGATGTTGCTGACCTCCTGCGGCCGTGGATTCCCAATCGAGAAATACGCCATCGATCCCGGAATCACATGGCGCTTCCCTTTGCGCCGATCCGACGACTCCTCCTTCGGGTCCTCCCTTTTGTCTCCCAGGAGCCCTCTGAAGAAATTCTTCAGCCCTTTCGCAAGTCCCCCAGCCCTATCTCGCCCCTGAGCGCTCCCTTCCGCCTTCTCATCAACAACTGATGTCTCCGCTGGCGCGGACTCTCCCCGTCGAGCTCCCGTGGCGACCTCATGCAGCTCTAGCTGATCTCCAAACTGAATGCGCGCGGCGCTCAACCTGCCCGCCGGAAGAACAACTGCGCTTGCGGCCGCCATTTCAGGCAAATTCATCGTGGATTGTCTGAAGCTCTCGATAGAGCGCAGAACCTGGAACTGCTCGTCGAGATAAACGATGTCCAGATCCGGCATCCAACTCACCTTGGGAATGCCCCTGTACGGGTTCAGCCAAATGCCGGTGGTGGCGATGTCTTTCAGTCGCAGTGCCACTGCTTTGAAGGTCTCGCAGCCAGTGTCCATCTCCACCACATCCGGAGTGACAATCGTCCTCTCAGTCGGATTGAAGATTCGCAACCTCGCTTTTTCCGGCGAGTCCCGCTGAAAACGATTGGATTCAATAAGCATGGATGTGGCTTCTCGTCGGGGACAACATACCACGAACCACACTGCCGACCTAGCGATAAGCCCTGCCAAGAGTCCGCCTTATAACCCCTTCAATCCCAGCCGGCTCACCGGTGTCCCGGCTAGCAACGAGCGAGACAAACATCCACGTGCTCGCAGCATCTTCAATCCCCAGGCAAGTTGATCACAGGAGCTCACCATGCTGCGTCCTTTCTCGTTCGCCTTCGCAACCGTGTTTGCCGCCGGCCTTCTCACTCCGTCTTCGCCAGCAATCGCACAAACTACCCACGTAGCCTATGTCTACGTCTCCAACCTCGTCAGTCCAGACACGAGCACAAAGCACGATCTCTACGCTTACGGCGCACGTGCCGACGGTAGTCTCTATCGGGTTTCCGGCACACCATTCAACTACGACGTCAGAGACCTCTGGGATAACAGCAAGTACCTGTTCGGCCTCAGCGGCAATCAAATCGATAGCTACTGGGTTTCTTCGACCGGCGCTCCCCAACTCGTTGGCACCATCGATGCAGCCGCGCACGCTCAGAACTTCTGCGGCGGTATCGGCCCCTTGAAGGTCGACCATTCCGGAGGCGATCTCTACAATCCCATCGCTCAAGGCGACTGCATGGGTTTCAGCTATCAGACCTACGGCATCAGCAGCACCACCGGCAAACTCACCTACAAAGCCACCACGGATGAGGTCTTTCTCGGCCAGGACGAGGTCGACTTCCTGGGCAACAACCTGTTTGCTTACTCGCCTATCTGCACGGAATTCGATCACGAAGAGGTCGGCTACATCACGGGGTTCAAGCGAGCTTCTGATGGAACGCTCCATCCCATTCCGGTCACGAATCCTCCGCTCGCTCCTAAAGACACCTCAAACTCTTACTGCCCCCTTACGATCGCCACAGATCCCACGAACCATATGGCTGTCCTGCAGCAGGAGGTGGACTTCTTCTCAGATCCCTTTGGCACGCCGGTGATTGCAACCTACACCGCGAATGCGAACGGAAATCTCGCCACCGACAGCACCTACAGCAATATGCCCCACACCCGTTCCGGAATGCGCGTTATGCGCATGGATCCCTCGGGCAAGCTCCTCGCAGTCGGCGGCTCCAATGGCTTGGAGATCTTCCATTACCATGGAGCAAATCCTGTCACCTATGCGAAGACGCTACTCACCTCGGTCCCTATCGATGCTCTCTATTGGGACCATAGCAACCATCTGTACGCATTGACCTCGTCCACCATTGGAAGCGGCAAGCTCTACGTATTCACCGTGACCATGACTGGTGCTTCGCAGGCTCCAGGATCACCGCACTCGATTCCGAATCCCGACTCCCTCATTGTTCGCGCCACGCAGTGATCTCGCTTGAAGCAGGGATCAATAGATCTGGTACGTGCTCTTCACGAACGAAGCAACATGACGCGCACGTAAACCCCGGTCACTTGAACCAGGCCAAAGAGAGCGTCCGGCGTGATCCCCGGACGCTCTTGCTATGTGCTCCAGTTGATCGCGAGCATCAAAGGTCTTCAAGGGCGTCCCCCAGAATCCGCAACGCACGGCCGCACCCTGGCACAAGGTAAGCTAAAGCTGAGATCCAGGAGCGAATCGCCTACCTATGCCCGAAACAAAATCGCACAAAGTCACGCTGATTCCAGGCGACGGAATCGGTCCTGAAGTCACCCATGCTGTCGTTCGCATCCTCGAAGCCACCGGCATCAAGTGGGAGTGGGAACGCTTCGCCGCCGGCGCCGAGGCCTTCGAAATCTTCGGCGAATATATCCCCGCCGACCTCAGCGACTCGATCGCCCAGAACAAGGTCGCGCTCAAGGGTCCTGTCACCACTCCCATCGGAGGCGGCTTCAAAAGCATCAACGTCACGCTTCGCAAGCAGTTCGACCTGTTCGCCAACTTCCGCCCCATCCGCAATCTCCCCGGTCTCGACACCAAGTGGCCCGGCGTCGACCTGATCATTGTTCGCGAAAACACGGAAGGCGAATACGTCGGCCTGGAGCACGAAGTCGTTCCCGGCGTCGTCGAAAGCATCAAGGTCATCACCGAAAAAGGCTCAACCCGCATTGCCAGGTTCGCCTTCGATTACGCACGGAAACACAGCCGCAAGAAGATTCACTCCATTCACAAAGCCAACATCATGAAGCTCTCCGACGGGCTTTTCCTGCGGTGCGCACGCAAAGTCTCCGAAGGATTCCCGGAGATTTTCTACGGCGAGCACATCATCGACAACACCTGCATGCAACTGGTCATGAACCCCTACCAATACGACACGCTGCTGCTCGAGAATCTCTACGGCGACATCGTCAGTGATCTCTGCGCTGCTTTCGTTGGCGGACTCGGACTTGTTCCCGGCGCGAACCTCGGCCACGATTGCGCCATCTTCGAAGCCGTTCACGGCTCTGCACCAGATATCGCCGGAAAGGATCTCGCCAACCCCACAGCGCTGCTCCAGTCCGCGGTTCTCATGCTCCACCATCTCGACGAGTCGGCTGCAGCCGCGAAAGTACAGAAAGCCTTGGAGACCGTCTACGCCGAACGTAAGTGCCTCACTCGCGACGTAGGCGGAACGTGCGGCACCACGCAGTTTGCCGACGCCATCCTCGCAGCCATGGAATCGGCCTGACTGTCCAAAATGCCTGGGGGGCGAATTTGAGGCGAAAATCGGCCCGATTCCGGAGCTGCCTGGCTTTACTCAAGCACGAACGGAAGGCACGATTGTTGCAATCTGGTTACCTCCGCGTCCACACTCTATGACTCTGATTTACCAGAAGTTCTCTCCGGGTTGGGCCGGGTCTCGGCGAAGAAGGCACGCATTGTTGCAGATTTGCCACACTGCAGATTTCCCAATCCGCGTCTAATCTTACGGTTACAGAATCCGTTCGTTTAAAGCAGCTTTTATTGGAGTTTCAGCCCTTGGTTCAATCCGCCCATCTGGAGCAAACCATTGCCGCCCCGCTTGAGTTCACGGGCGTCGGTCTGCACTCGGGAGCTCCCGTCACGATGCGGCTTCTGCCCGCACCAGCAGGTTCAGGCATTGTCTTCCGCCGCACTGATCTCGACAACTTCGAGATTCCTGCCATCGGCCGCAATGTCGCAAAAGTCAGCTACGCGACAAGCCTCATGCGCCAGGGCGTGCTCATCTCCACCACAGAGCATCTGCTCAGTGCGCTGATCGGTGTGGGCATCGACAACGTCATCGTCGAACTCGACAATCTCGAACTCCCGATTCTTGACGGCAGCGCTCTTCCTTACGTTCAGGCCTTTGGCGACGCGGGGATCAAAACACAGCGCCGAAAGCGCGAATCGATCAAAGTTCTCAGCCCCGTCGAAGTTCGCGAGGGCGACAAATTCATCGGACTCTATCCTGGTTCCGGCTACCGCATTCAATACACCATTGACTTCCCCTCTCCCATCGGCCGGCAGAAAACCAGCATCGACCTGGCCGCCGAAACCTACGGAACCTTCATCGCTCCCGCCCGCACATTCGGATACAAAGCAGACGAAAAGAAACTACGCGATATGGGCCTCATTCGCGGAGCCAGCGAAGAGAACGCAATCGTCCTCGGACCGCGCGGTCCAGAGAATGGTCCGTTGCGCTTCAGTGATGAGTACGTTCGCCACAAGGTTCTCGACCTCATCGGCGATCTCGCCCTGGCAGGACGCCGCATTGAAGGCCACGTCGTCGCCGAGCGCGCCGGACACGCAATGCACACCGCTCTCGTCGCCAAACTGATGAAGGACCGCTCCACCTGGGAAATGGTGCACGTACCCGCAGAACCCGCGACCGAACAACGAGACGAGCGCCTCACGGTGGCAGCGATGGGACGTCCGGCTCTTATCGGCGCCTGATCACTTCGACGGCGATTTCACAGAAACACAATGCACATCGGCGTCGGGCAATCCACCTTCTTGCCGTCCTTGGCCAGTTTGCCCGTCGCAGCATCGCGGGCGAAAATCGCCAGGTTGTTCGAATTCTGATCGGCAACCAGCAACCACTTTTCCGATGGATCGAGCGTGAAGTTCCGGGGAGTTTTTCCGCCTGTTCCCGTCTTCACCATAGGCGTTAGCGCACCAGTCGCCGGATCCGCCTTGAAGCTGTAGAGAAAATCCGTTCCGCGATTCGCAAAGTAAACAAAACGTCCATCTTTTGTGATCACAGTGTCGCACCCGGTATTTCCCTGCGGAGCATCTTTTTTGTCGGGAAGCGGCGCATTCGGTGGAAGCAGATGCACGGTGTTTACGCGAGTCAAACTTCCATCGGCCTTGTTCCACTTCAACACGTCTACGGACGAAGCCAT
Organism: Occallatibacter sp.; assembly: GCA_035606555.1. Classification (GTDB taxonomy): domain Bacteria; phylum Acidobacteriota; class Terriglobia; order Terriglobales; family Acidobacteriaceae; genus Telmatobacter. Next base: position 10,477 of record DATNFD010000058.1, on the reverse strand, counting down.
CTCGTTCATCGAATAGGCAGTATGCCCGTTTGGATGAAAGTGGAGTGTGCGCGGTCCCACTCCAGGCTCCGAATGATACGCTCCAGCGCGCTTCAGCTCGGCCGTTTGCGTCGAAAAAGTATAGATGTGAATCATATCGCCGCCGAGATCGTTGACATAGGCAAACCGGTTATCTGGCGAGAACGACGCAAAGTGCGCATGCGCGGATTCCTGCCGATCGGGATTCGGTCCATGCGCGGTGTAGTGCTCGCTCCACACCAATTCGCTCAGCTTGCCATCGGTCACCTTGAAGCTGGCAGCGCTGCCGCCACCATAGTCCGCTGAGATCAGCACGTTCCCCGTGTGATCGATCGCGCATTGGCAGGTTCCTTTGCTCGCCGAGTTCACGCCGGAGAGCTGCTCCAGCTTTCCATCAGCAACGCGGAAACTCGCCAGCTCGCCAGTAGGCTTGCCGTTGAAGCTGTCCACCTCGCACGCCGCAAACAGGTACTTGCGATCCGACGAGAAACAAATCCAATCGACCATGTCGATCTTCGCTCCAACACTCGCATCGGTCAGATCACCTGTCGCGGCGTTCCAATCGAAGGACCGAATGCCTTCAGCCGTGTTCGACGCGACGAAAACACGTTTTTTGCTCGATGCGGAGAATCCCTTTGTTGAAGCGGCGAGTGTGGCGGCGGAAGCGGACATTAGAAATTCGCGGCGGTTTAATTTTCGCATGGCATCAGCGATTGTCGCCGATAGCACGTGCTCAGCGCCACTTCGAGTAGAGCAAACAAGAACAGGCGCATCTGGTTGGATGCGCCTGCCGCTGAAGTGGAGACCTGCTGAAGCGCTCGCTCTCATCGCTCCAGTCTGAAGATGACGTTCACTGTCGTCTCCACTTCGACAGCCTGTCCGTTCAGCATGTATGGCTTGTAGCGCCAGGTCTTCACTGCATCGATAGCCGCCTGCTGCAGCATCTGTGGCCCGCTCATGACATGCAGCCCCTCAATCGCGCCCGCCTTTGAAATCATGGCCTGGAGAATCACAGTTCCCTCGACGTGAGCCGCCTTCGCAATCGCGGGGTACTGCGGAACGCTCTTGTAAATGAGGTTCCCTTCCACCAGCTTCGAAGCAACGTGAATCGGCGATGTCACAGCCGGGCGGACGACCGTAGCCGGACTTCCATTCCCGAAAGGGCTTCTCCCATCCCCTCCGGGTATTCCGGTGCCCAATTCCAAAGCAAAGGTATTCGGCAACGGATGCTCCGGGCCATTGAACATCCTGATTTTTATCGGAATTCTGGGCGGCGCGACAATTCGTCCATTGTCAAATTCAGAATGTGTGTTTGCGACCGTAACGCGCTCCCTTACCGGCTCCGGCGGAGGTTCCGGCTTCGGCGCCTCCGGAGCGACCAACAGCATCGGGATCATGTGCCCGGGCAAAGCAGCCGGATAAATCAGCGGCAGTAACACTAGCATCGAAAGAATGGTCCCATTCAATGCCGATGTGGCGATCATCCACCGCCTGCTGCGGGTCTTGATCTTACCGGTGGATTCGAACGTCGAATCTTCAAACATGGCGAGCCTCCAGTCGGCAGCAGCGCTAATGGAGGCCGGATCACATTGACGCAGGCGTCGCAGCCGCTCCGCCGGCCTGCTTACGGCGGCCCGTGAGCGGAGTTCCTGCTCGCTCCGTTCATCCCCATCAGAACCACTGTGCTCAATGTAGACACCGCGCCCTCGGCGAATGTTCCTGAATTACGGAAGAAACCACGAACCTTATCTTGTCTCTACTCGGCGCATATTGCTCTGCGCTACACTCCAAAGCATTCCCGGTCACCAGAATCGGAGCAGACATGAAAGTGCATCGCCTGTTGTTCATTGCTATCGCCGCAATCCACATTTCATTCGCAGCTGCGCAGGAGCCTCCGACAGCCTCCAGCGCAAGCTCAACAGCCAGCGCACCCGATCCCGCTGCCACTCTTACCTACATCCACGATGCGTGGTCTACGCTCACCCGCTCGATGATCGATTGCCACTCGCTCGTTGACGTCAAGGTCACCGCCAATCCGATCGTCTACATGCCCGCCGAGGTGCCGCCGCCTCCCGAGGTCACAGCGCTGAGCGAGAAATGCAACGTGAAGGTTGCATCTCTTCCTCATGCGATCAGCAAGATTGGGGACGTCCTGCCTGAACAGTTGCCGGCGGCAGGGCTGCTGTACCTGCCGAAGCCCTATGTCGTACCTGGCGGTCGCTTCAACGAGATGTATGGCTGGGACAGCTACTTCATTCTCCTCGGCCTCGAAGCCGATCATCGCGAGGCCCTTGCCAAAGGCATGGTCGACAACTTCCTCTTCGAGATCGAGCATTACGGCGCCGTGCTGAACGCAAACCGTACCTACTACCTCACACGTTCTCAGCCCCCGTTTCTCACTTCGATGATCCGTGCAGTTTACGAAAATCCGGCGAGTTTCCCCGCTACGCCGGCGGGCCGCGCCGAAGCGCGTACATGGCTCGATCACGCGTATACCCTCGCCCAGAAGGACTACTCCACCTGGACGCGCCCCGAACACAAAGCGGGCACCACAGGCCTCGCGCGCTACTTCGACTACGGCTCTGGCCCTGTGCCTGAGATGGCCGACGACAGCACCTACTACTCCGACGTGATCCGCTGGCTCGAAGCGCACCCGAAAGCGGTGAGCGCGGAAGAAGCCGGTGCACCCTATCTAATCAGGGGGAACGAACATCCAACCGATGCTGAAGCCGCACGCCTGAAGCAAACAAGCTGCGACGTCAACGTTAGCGTCGTCTGCATGAAAGCCTGGGCAAATGGCTATCGCCTGACCAAAGATTTCTATGTCGGCGATCGTGCCATGCGCGAGTCAGGGTTCGATCCGAGCTTCCGCTTCGGTCCATACGACGGATCAACACATCACTACGCACCCGTCTGCCTCAACAGCCTGCTCTATCGCTACGAGCGCGACCTCCAGCACATTGCGCTTCTGCTCGGTAAGGGCAACGAAGCCGCACGCTGGGCCAAACGCGCTCAGTTCCGAAACAATGCAATCCACCGTTACCTTTGGAGACCACAGCAGGGCGTCTTTGCCGACTATGATTTTGTAAAACACAAGTCATCCGACTACGCCTACATCTCCTCGCTCTATCCGCTGTGGGCTGGCGCGGCCTCCCGTGAAGAAGCAAGGAAAGTGGTGGCCAAGCTCAACCTGTTCGAGCGTCCCGGCGGCCTCTCCATGAGCAACTACGACTCCGGTATGCAATGGGACGAGCCTTTTGGATGGGCGCCCACAAACTGGGTTGGAGTAGCCGGTCTCGAAGCTGCCGGCTTTCGCGGCGATGCGAGACGCCTCGCCGGGAAATGGGATGCAACCGTAGACCAGGGCTTCGCCAACGACCACACTATTCGTGAGAAGTACAACGTGGTCTCGGGCAATGCCAACGTGCAGGTGAAGACAGGCTACAAGTCCAACGAGATTGGCTTCGGCTGGACTAATGCCGTCTACCTGAAGATGAAAGAGATCAGCGCCGGCGCTCCGGCTGCAAAAGCAGCAGACTGAGCCCAAGAAGAGGGCGCCCGATCGAGGGCGCCCCTGTTGAACCGACCCGCCGGAACTACTCCGGCAGATTCTTGGTTCCGTCGATGTGGAATTTTGCATTGAGCGTCTGTGCCGAAGTATCCGGCTGGCCTCCGCCGACGAACACCGAGTAGTCTCCCTCGGCAATCACCGGCTCCCCGGATTCCGTCACCATGCTCAGATCGCGATCCGTCAGTTCGAAGTGAACCTCCTCTGAAGCTCCCGCAGCAACATGAACGCGCTGGAAGCCGCGCAGTGCTTTCAGCGGCGCACCCGGAGTGTTCGGGAACTTCAGATACAGTTGCACCACCTCGTCGCCATCACGACTGCCATCGTTCTTCACCGTTACATCGGCGGTCACCGCATCGCCAGCTGCCACGCTCGGCTTTCCGACGCTTAGATTGCTGTAGCTGAACTTCGTGTAGCTAATCCCGTAGCCGAAGGGATAAAGCGGCGTTCCCGTGAAATACCGGTAGGTGCGGCCCTTCATTGCGTAGTCTTCAAACGGCGGAAGATCGTCGACGCTCTTGTAGAACGTAACCGGCAGCCGTCCCGCTGGATTATTCTTGCCGGAAAGCGTCTCCGCAACCGCGGTGCCGCCCTCTTCACCCGGATAGAACGCATCGAGAATCGCATTCGCGTGCTCGTTGGCCCAGTTCACAGCCAGCGCGCTGCCGTTCGTCAGTACCAGAACCACCGGCTTGCCCGCGGCCGCAACCGACTTAAGCAAATCCTCTTCTGCCTTTGGCAGATCGATGCTGGTGCGATCGCCGCCCTTGAATCCCGGCACGCTCACCTGCATCTCTTCGCCTTCCAGCTCACTGGTGATGCCCAGAACAGCGACAACGACGTCAGCATTCTTCGCTGCCTCTGCAGCCTCGGGCCTGGGTGTCCAGTCAACCTTGTTCCAGACAAGAACAGCATTGGGATTGCCCTTTTCCGGTGCCGTGTAGTCCACCTGCAACTTCGCGGGCTTGCCGGCTTCGAGGTGTACCTGGCCAAGCTTCGGCTCGGAGGGATCAGCGTCGTACGCCGAGGTGACGTTTTTGCCGTCGACCTGCACCCGGAAAAATCCGCTCGCCTTTAATCCCAGCGCGTAGTCGCCAGTCTCCTGCGCGGTAAGAGAGCCCTCATAACGCATCACCAGCGGCCGAACGTTGGCTGTCTCGGGCGGCAGCGGTTTCGCACCGGCATCCAGCGTGGTATCGACACGCGTCGCCACGGGCTTCATGGCCTCGGGATTATTGATGTTGCTCATATCGAGCTTCGAAAAGCTCACCTTGATGCCCGGCTTACCGTCCACGCTGAGAGCAGAAGCGGGTACCGGTGCAGCATCGTGCCCGAGGAACTGCGTCCCCGCGACATACGTCACCGTATCGCCCGCGAACTCCTTCTTGAGACCCTCAAGAATTGAGACCGTATGCGTCGGCTGTCCGTTGTAGTTGCCCAGCAAAACCTTGGTCTGATCGGCCAGCGGCCCGACAACTGCAATTTTCAGCCCACTCGTCTTCAGCGGCAGGACGCCATCGTTTTTCAGCAGCACCATCGACTCGTTCGCGATTTTGTGTGCAAGCTCACGATTCGCAGGGCTGTTCAACTCGCTTTCGCTGATCTTCGAGTACGGCACCATCTCCGGCGGATCGAACATCCCAAGCTTAATGCGCGCTGTATAGAGCCGGACGAGGGTCTTGTCGATATCGCTCTCTTTCAGGTAGCCCTGCTTCACCGCATCCACATAGGCCTTGTAATCGCTATCGCCCTTCACCAGGAACCCGCCGTCGACGCACTCGTTGTCCATGCCGCGCTGCAGGCTGATGGCTGAGGCCTCCGCCTGCGAAGGCCGGAAGTGATGATTGCGGAAGATGTCGACAACTGCGCCGCAGTCAGACACCACGTACCCCTGGAAGTTCCACTTGCCTCGGAGCTGATCCTCCAGCAGAAATTGGCTGGCGCACGCAGGCTCGCCATTGATGTTGTTGTAGGCGCACATCACCGATCCCGCCTTGGCTTGGGTCACCGTCGCACGAAACGCCGGAAGATACGTGTCCAGCTCGTCATGCTTGCTCACCTTCACATCGGCGGTATGCCGCGTCGACTCCGGTCCGCTGTGAACGGCGTAGTGCTTCGGCGTGGCGATCGTCTTGTAATACTTCGGATCACTCCCTTGCATGCCCTCGACAAAGGCCACTCCCATGCGTGCCGTCAGAAACGGATCTTCCCCGTAGGTCTCCTGCCCGCGTCCCCATCGCGGATCGCGAAAAATGTTGATGTTCGGAGCCCAGAAGTCGAGCCCCTGAAAGAACATGTTCTCTCGCTTCTCGCGCACGGCCTGTGCATTCTTGATCCGGCCCTCGGTGCTGATCACTTCGGCCATCTTGTGAATCGCCGCCGGATCGAAAGTCGCGGCCAACCCAACAGGCTCCGGGAACTCCGTGGTGCCCTGGTTGATGACGCCGTGCAGCGCCTCGCTCCACCAGTCGTACTGCGGAATGCCGAGCCGGGGAATGGCGCGCGACTGGTTGACAAGCTGCGATGCCTTCTCTTCCAGCGTCATGCGATGGACGATGTCCTCCGCGCGCTGCTCGGGCGAAAGATTGGGATTCAGGAAAGGCGTTTTCTGGCTACTCTGCGCACCGGCGGTCAGTACCGCTGCACAGAGGGCAAGCGAGACAATTTGAAGTGTCTTCATTGTGTTCCTCACGGCAGGGGAGTGTCGATCCAAATTCGAATCAAGAAAACCTTATCTACTCCCGCCGGGAGCCAAAGGTAATCTCCGCCCCCTGCACTGGTCAAGTAGAAACCCCTTTGGAAAATCGGTTTTCTCCAAACATTGGTGCAGCAGGTGTAACCTTTCCGCGATACATCACGCAAGCAATAGTTAGAAAGGAAAGACCCTGATGCGGGACGATGCAGGCGGCGTCCTCTCGAGGTTTCGGCACGGCGATGTCGACGCCTTCGAGACACTGTTCCGCATGCATCAGCGCGCCGTTCAGGGCTGGGTACTGCGCATCGTGCGTGAACCATCCGCTGCGGAAGACGTAACTATCGAGGCGTTCTGGCGAATGCACCAGGCGCACGCGCGTTTTGACCCGGAACGCGGGTTCGAACCCTGGGCCCGGCGCATTGCAACCCACGCCGCACTTGACTGGCTGCGCCGCCGGAAGCCGGAGGCGGGCATAGCTCCTGAACTCTGGGATACGGTACCCGCACCGCGTGAAAGCGATTCCGCCGTGAATACAGAGATCCGCAATAAGACCGCGCAGGCATTCGCTCGCTTGCCCGCCAAGCTCCGGGTCGCTGCTCTCCTCGCGGTGGTTGAGGAACAGCCCCATAGAGCGATTGCCGACGCGCTGGGCATCTCCGTCGGAGCTGTCAAACTGAGAGTCTTTCGCGCACTACGGCTGTTACGAAAAGATTTGAGCAAACAGGGGATCACACCATGAATGAACATGATGAACAAATGAAAGACCTGCTCCGAAGGGCAGTGCCGCCGATCGACAACGTCTCGGATGCAGCGCGTGACCTGTGGCCCGTAATGCTCAGGCGCATGGATGAGCACGCTTTGCGCGGCCCACGTGCGGTTCCGTGGTTCGATTGGGCACTCGGCGGCGCCCTGCTCGCGTTCGCTGCCGTTGCTCCTCGGACCATTCCGGTGATCCTCTACTACCTCTGACGCGATCGGCCCTGACGTTAGCGGGGGAGACCCGCGGAAAGCGAGGCGTTTATGAACACCCATCCCTACCTCCGGGCCTTCATGGCAGGAACACTGGTCCCCACGCTCGTACTGCCGCTGCTCCTTGTCGCGTTTCTCGTGCTAAGGGTTGGTCTGCAGGTGACGTTCCCGATCGAACGCGGCCTGATCTTTCCGATGGCCCTCGTGCCCGCGATCTGGGGGTTGTGGAACATCCTCTGGGAGTTGACCCGTGACCGCACGCATCTTCCCGTCGGGGTCCACGGCGCCTTTCTGCCGCTTCTTCTGGTGCCCGCGGGGGCAGTCATCGCGACCCAGGGTGGCGTGCTCACGCTCGGTGCCAATTCCATCACCTGGTTCAACGCTGTCACTGTACCTTATGCGCTGATCGCAGTGTTTCTTGCCGTCGGCATGACCGCCTACTACCTCGCGTGGAAATACGTCGTCGGCTTCGTCAATCGGCTGCTGGGAATTGCCTGAAGGCCACCGCTATTTCGAGGTAAAGAAATCGCCCAGCCCGGCTCGGTGCGCATGTGTCGCCATGGCCGCCTGGATCTCCAGGGCCAGCGCCAGCGCGTTCCTCCCCTGCCGCGCCGTAACCAGCGGTTCGCGACGAGTCCGAACCGACTGGAGGAATGACTGAATCTCCAGCCGCAAAGGTTCGCCCGGCGTGACCGTCGGCTTCAGGAACGAAAGCCCGGGATTCGGACTCGCTGCCATTCCAGCCACTCCCCCCGTATTCGCAGCCGCAATCTGCGCCATCACCGCTGGGTCGACTCTGCCGCCTGCAATCGCTGCCGCAATTTCCGGCGTGATGCTCGCGTCCAGGCGAATTACCAGCAGATCCTGCCTCGCATAATCGATTGACACGTAGCTGCGCGGCTGAAAGAACCGCAGCTTCCTCACCCGCTCCGTCGAGACGCGCGATGCCGTAAAGTTGGCCACACACCCCGATTCAAACTCCACCCGCACGTTGGCGATGTCGACCTTCGGAGAAAGAATCGGCAATCCCACCGCCCGCACCTCGCGGACGGGCGAGTTCGCCATCGTCAGCACAACATCGAGATCGTGGATCATCAGATCCAGCACGACATCCACGTCCAGCGATCGCGGCGTAAAAACCGACAGCCGGTGCGCTTCAAAAAACATCGGCCGCTTCAGCTGCGGCATCACTGCAGTCACCGCCGGGTTGAATCGCTCCAGATGCCCAACCTGCAGAATGCGATTATCCTGCTCAGCAAGTGCGATCAACTCATCGGCTTCAGCCGTTGACGAAGCCAGCGGCTTCTCAACCAGCACATCAATACCGGCACTCAGCAATGCTGAAGATACCGCATGATGATGAACGGTCGGAACCGCGACCGAAACCGCATCGAGATGCATATCTGCGCTCAACAGTTCTTCAAGTGAGCCAAACACCGGGATCGAATAGCTCGCGGCCGTCTCGCCTGCTCTGGCGCTCTCCGGCTCCACGGCTGCCACAAGCTCAACGCCCTCGCCTGCCGTCTGCAGTTCGCGATAGACACGAAGGTGATTGCGGCCGAACGCCCCGGCACCCACAACCGCTACGCGCAACTTGCCTTCACTTGCGATCGTTTATGCCCCTTTGCCTTCAACCGCCTTCAGGCAGCGGCCGTACAGCTCAAGCAACTGGTTCACGTGCTCTTCCGGCTTCGCGGCCGATGCGCCGCTGAACCCCGTAGAGCCCGCAGCGGGACGCCCTACACCCGTGGTTCCCGCAACAAACTTGAGCAGGTCGAGAGCGATATCTTCATTGCGACGGGCGCCGAGACCCGCATTATTAAGTCCATCCATGCCAGGTAATCTCCGAAAAATGATGCTACCAGATAAACCACAATGCGAACCTCTGCGTGCAGCCCCTCTCCGCAGCCAATCCGTGCATCTCACGACATGAAATGCCCGAGATGCGGCCAGCTGAACGCGATCTGCTGCTCATGCTTCTCGCCATCAGTGCGGGATCGGCCGATGCCTGGAGCTACTTCGGCCTGAATCACTCGTTTGTCGCCAACATGACCGGCAACACCGTCCTCATCGGTGTCGCTCTCGCAGGACGAAACGGCGACTTCCTGCATCCGCTGATTTCATTGCTTTGCTATGCAGCCGGCGTCATTGCCGGCACTGCTCTGACGCGCGGCGTGACTCCGGACCGCATATGGGCGAGGACTGTTTCCTTCACGCTTCTCCTCGAAGCCGTTCTGATCGCACTCGTCGAAATCGCATGGGCAATGCTCCCCAAAAGCTCAGGTACTGCCATGTTCGAACGCGACGTGATGCTCGGTTGTCTCGCAATTGCGATCGGCCTGCAGAGCGGAGCCATGCTTCGCCTCAGCATTCCCGGAATCGTCACCACCTACATCACCGGCACCTGGACAAACCTGATGAGCGGAGCATCCCGCCTCTTCGCGGCGGAAACGCAGGTGCTTAAGACCGGCAAGAAGCAATTCGAGGAACGGCTGCTTCTTCAGACAGGAGTCCTCGTCTGCTATCTGCTTTCTGCTGCTGCCGCCGGCTGCCTGCTGCGCTATGTTCCGTCAGTAACCGGCGCTCTCCCCGCCTCTGCCGTTTTTGCCACTGCTCTCTATAGCATCGCTCGCCTGTGATACTGCGGCCCAACTCTCCGCGAGCAGCGCAATCCCGCCGCGCCACACCGTTAACATTGAGGTAACAGCGTTTGTCACCACCCATCTCATGAATTCCGCTTGGCGCAATCCGGTCTTTCTCGTCGCGCTCGCCGCAGCCCTTATTGCATTCGTCGTGCAATCCGGTGAACTCGGCACCTCCGACACCACGCACCGCCTGCAGTCAACGCACTCCTTCTGGACCTCCGAGCCTCCGGTCTTCCCCGATGAATATCCCGAATTCGGCGTTCACGGTCGCAACGGCTCCATTCAGAGTTGGTTTGGCATGGGCCAGTCTCTCCTGATGTTCGCGCCTGACATCGTCGGCACCTACATCGAAAGGCTTCCAGTTTTCGACCGCTACGGTGACACCGATCCTACCGTCCGCGACATCGTTGTCGTCTACATGACGCAAATCTTCATCAACATTCTCACCGCGCTCGTCTGCTTCAAGCTTCTGCGTGAGCTGGGTTTCTCCGTCAAACACTCCACTGCCGGAGTTCTCGCCTTATTTTTCGCCACGACGCACCTCCACTACACGCAGAACATGCAGGAGAACAACTACATCTG
>DATNFD010000057.1:0-3233 GCA_035606555.1 Occallatibacter sp. | reverse complement strand
ATGGGAGAACTTGGTGGCCTCTCCCAAACAGATTGGCAACAGACCGGTCGCAAGGGGATCCAGAGTCCCGGTATGGCCCGCCTTTGTCCACGCGTAGAGTCGCCGTACCCGTTGCAGGGCTGCATTGGAGGAAATACCACGAGGTTTGTCCAGCAGCAGGACGCCGTCGGTCATGGCGATTCTTTTACGATCGGCGGTCTGGTCCGGATCGGATCCTGTTTTTCGCGAGCAGTCTCTTCCGGCTGGGAGGCAATCGCATCGTCGATCAGCTTGGTCAGCCGGATTCCGCGCTCGACCGATTCGTCATAGATAAAGTGCAGTTCCGGGACGATCCGCAGCTTGAGGCCCTTGGCCAGATTCGAGCGAAGATAACCGGAGGCGTGCTCCAGGCCGCTAGTGGCCCTAACAACGGCTTCGGCGCCACCCAACGTGGTAAAGAACACCTTGGCATGATGATGATCGCTGCTGATCTCGACGCCAGTCAGCGTCACCATGCCGATTCTGGGGTCCTTCAGCTCGGTTCGAATCAATTCCGCCAGATCTTTTTGGATCTGGTCCGCTATGCGACCGAGCCTGGAAGGATTTTTCGCCATCTGCTGAATCGCGTAAAAGTCGAATGGGCAGTTCGCGACAATTGAATCCCCGCACGCTGCCTATGATGGACTCAAAGGCTGCGCGCGATTTCAACGACTTCGTAGGCTTCCAGTTGATCGCCCACCTTCAGATCGTCGAAGTTCTTGACGGACAAGCCGCACTCGAACCCTGCTTTTACTTCGCGGACATCGTCCTTGAAGCGCTTCAGTGAATCGAGTTCTCCTGAATGAACCACGACGTTGTCCCTCAGCACGCGAATCAGCGAGCCGCGCCGGATCAAGCCTTCGAGTACATAGCAGCCCGCAACGGTTCCGACCTTGGAGATCTTGAACACCTGCCTGATTTCCACGAGACCGAGAATGCTTTCCTTCTTCTCCGGAGCAAGCATCCCGGACAGAGCTGATTTCACCTCATCCACCGCTTCGTAGATGATGTTGTAATAACGAAGATCTATGCCATGCGCAGCGACCAGTTTTCTCGCGGTGGCATCGGCACGCGTATTGAAGCCGATGATGACCGCGTTGGATGCCAATGCAAGGTTGACGTCGGATTCTGTGATCGCCCCAACACCGGCATGGACGATGTTGACTTTCACTTCTGCGGTGGACAGCTTCTCGAGCGACTGGGACAACGCCTCGTAGGAACCTTGCACGTCAGCCTTGATGATCAATGAGAGCGCTTTCGCCTGGCCGGTCGTCATCTGATCGAACACGCCTTCCAGCTTCGCCGTTTGCTGCTTGGCGAGCTTGACCTCACGGAATTTCCCTTGCCGGAACAGCGCAATTTCGCGTGCCTTGCGCTCGTCGCCCAGCACGATGACCTCTTCGCCTGCCAATGGCACGTCGGAAAGCCCCTGGATTTCCACAGGGATGGAAGGGCCGCCCTCCTGAATCTGATGGCCGGCTTCATCCAGCATCGCGCGAACACGGCCGAATACCGCACCGGCGAGCACAACGTCGCCTCGTTTGAGCGTTCCTGATTGAACGAGAATGGTTGCTACTGGACCACGACCCTTATCGAGCCTCGATTCAATCACCACCCCGCGCGCGGGTGCATCCTTTGGCGCTCTCAATTCCATGACTTCCGCTTGCAACAGAATACGCTCAAGCAGTTCATCAATGCCTTGCCCCGTCTTTGCTGAAACGTCCTGGAACATTGCGTCGCCGCCCCATTCTTCGGGTACCACTTCGTGTGCGGCCAGCTCCTGGCGAATTTTCTCCGGATTCGCTTCAGGCTTGTCGATCTTGTTGACCGCCACTAGTACCGGCACCTTGGCAGCCTTGGCGTGATTGACCGCTTCGAGCGTCTGCGGCATGACCCCGTCATCCGCCGCGACTACCAGCACCACCAGATCCGTCACCTTCGCTCCGCGGGCACGCATTGCAGTGAAGGCTTCGTGGCCCGGCGTATCGAGAAATGTGATCATCCCGCGCGGCGTGGTCACGTGATATGCGCCGATGTGTTGGGTTATGCCGCCGGCTTCACCGCTCGCCACGCGAGTGCGTCGAATGTAATCAAGCAGCGAGGTCTTGCCGTGATCGACGTGTCCCATGACCGTTACTACCGGCGCTCTGGGTTCGGCGACGACATCATGCCTTCCCCCTTCGTCCACCAGAAAGGACTCGGGATCATCGAGCTTGGCGGGCTTGGCGACGTGTCCCATCTCCTGGACCACAATCATGGCGGTTTCCTGATCTATCACCTGATTGATGGTGACCATGCTGCCAAGCTTCATCAATACCTTGATCAATTCGGCCGCCTTCACTGACATCTTTTGAGCAAGCGCGGCAATGGTGATGGTTTCGGGAACCAACACTTCACGAACGACCGGCTCCGGTGCGGTGAAGGTTTGTTCGGGAACCACCGTTTCAGTCTTGTGCCGGCCACCACGACCCGATCGCGTGTGCCAGCTCTGCGCGCCGCCACTGACGTCTCCGCGTGTCTTCAGCCCTCTGCGTTTTGCCGACTCATCCTTCCAGGCATCAGGTTTTTTGGCAGGCTTGGGCTTGGCTGCCTTTTCGTTGGGCTTGGTGGCGGGTTTATGTAGCGTCCCTTCCGTCGTAACTTTTTTAGGTTCCTCAACGGGCTTGGGAGCTTCCGCCACAACCGGCTGTGCAGGTTCGGGAGAAGGTGCCTCGGTCTCCTTGACGGATTTGCGCTTGCGCTGCTGCTTCTGAACCGCCTCCGCAGTCTGACGAGCGATCAATTCTGCATGCTTGCGCGCCTCCTCTTCCCTGATCGCTGCCTGCTCGGCACCCGCGGCCGCGGGAACAGACGGGGGCGCTGGTTCCACTTGCGGAGCAACGTTCTCGACCTCCGGCGTTGCATCGCGTTTAACCAGTACGCGCTTCTTTTTGACTTCGACCTGAATGGTTCGCGCCTTGCCGGTGCTATCGGATTTCTTGATCTCCGTGGTCTGCCGCCGGGTCAGCGTAATTTTATTCTTCGTGTCCTTCGCGCCGTGCACCCGGCGCAAATAATCCAGCAGTTGAGTCTTGTCGTGTTCCGTGAGTATCGTGTCATCGGCCAGCGCTTTGCCGATTCCCGCCGCTTGCAATTGCTCGAGGAGCATCGCGGAGGCCAATCCCAATTCCTTGGCAAACTGAGAGACGTTCATTTGCGCCATAAGCTATTACCCC
>DATNFD010000056.1:0-2294 GCA_035606555.1 Occallatibacter sp. | reverse complement strand
CATCGATTTGGGCAAGACCAACTTTCACCTGGTTGCACTGGGAGAACGCAACAAAGTTCTGGCTCGCAAGAAGTTCTCACGCGCACAACTGCTGGCCTATACGACGAATCTGCCGCCCACGCTGATCGGCCTTGAGGCGTGTTCCGGAGCACACTTTCTGGGAGCCGCCTTACGAAAACAAGGCCACGAAGTGCGACTCATCCCCGCCCAGTTCGTAAAGCCTTACCGGAAGTCGAACAAGAACGACTTCATCGATGCGGAAGCGATCGCGGAAGCTGTGACCAAACTGAACATGCGCTTTGTGCCGATCAAGACGCAGGAGCAGCTCGATGTACAAGCCCTGCACCGAGTTCGGGATAGACTGATACAAGGTCGCACGGCACTGATAAACGAGATCCGCGGCTTTCTGTTGGAGCGCGGCATCACCTTCCCGGCACAGCCCATTCACCTGCGCAAGAATCTTCCCATCGTTGTGGAAGATGCCCAGCAAAACCTGACCCCTCGTTTGCGCTGGCTGCTAGATCGGCTGTGGCAGGAGTGGAAACAGATGGAGATCGATGTCCAGACCGTTACCGACCAGATTGAGCGCATTAGCAAAGAGGATGCGCGTTGTCAGCGTCTATGCCAGATTCCCGGCTTCGGTCCCCTGGTCTCGACCGCAACTGTGGCGGCCATTGGCAACGGAGCAGCCTTTCGCCGAGGGCGCGATTTCGCGGCCTGGGTTGGGGTTGTACCCCGACAGTACTCCACCGGGGGTAAACAGAAGCTGCTGGGCATCAGCAAGCGTGGCAACCGCTATCTGCGCCGCATGCTGATCCACGGGGCTCGTGCGGTACTGTTTCGTGCCAAATACGACACAAGAGGATTTGGGCAATGGTTCCAACGCCTGGCTCAGCGTGCACCGCGCAACAAAGTCATCGTAGCCATCGCCAACAAACTGGCTCGCATGGCCTGGGCCGTGTTATCCAGCGGCAAAGATTTCCAGTATCAGCCGCTGCAGACGACCGCTGCGTGATAGGACCGTGGAAAAGACGCTGCGCTTGGAAAGCACAAAACGCTTTCCACTTTTCCACCGTCCCGACGACAAACTTTCAAGTTCCACCAAGGTCTGCTGAGGAGAGAAGGAGACGAAATAATAGTCCAACGGCGTGCCGGAATACCTGAACACTCAAACGCGTCCTTAGTGACCGAGGGATTTAGAAGGACCGACACGCGCGGATCATCATCGAGTGCCCGGAGAGCATTCTCCACTAAGAGGCCGGATACATTTACGCAGACTATTATTTTGGCAAACCTTCAAAACCTCTTGCAGTCCGGCGGCGGACCATACATTGAGTTCAATTGATTCCATGACAATGTCGGCTCTAAATCCGAGTAAGTAAGAATCTGGAAACTAGAAACAGTCCCGATCCGATCGCGATCAGGTCTTCTGGAATTGCAATCACAATATCCGGAACGCGAAGGCCTTGAACCAGTCTGACGCGCGCCTGATAGCCGCCGAACCCTCCGGCGATTGCGCCGATTGCCCCGATCAACGCCCCCAGCCAAAGTGACGCACCTCCAGCAAAGCCCAGGCACGCACCCGTAAGCGAACCCATTACAATTCGCGCAGCTAGTGGGCCGGCAGTCGTACGTGCGGGAGTGGTGGGAACTTGATCAGCAACGAATTCGGCCAATGCGCCAAGAGTGAAGATTCCGACTGCCCAAGCCGAGCCCATGAAGGCCAGGTGAGAGCCGGAAAGATTGATCCAATCCAGGCGCGCCGCCCAGGCTACAATCGCCGGCGCCGTCATGGATCGCAACCCTGCTACTACTCCAATACCGAAGGCCAGGAACAACGCAAAGCCGGAATTCATGAATCTTCTCCCATCGTGATTGTAGACTCGCATGCGAGCAGACAGAGCGGGGTCTCAAAGCCGATGTTCCTAAGCGGAAGATCACGTCAGCAAAGTGATGCCAACCTGACATCCGTTGAGGTATACGTTTCCGTCAGTTCCACGCTCAAACACCAACGTTGTCGGAACCCCTGTTTCTGGAAGTTCGTGAGCCTCCACCCAATATGCAAAATAGAAGTCCACCTCCGGCCCGAGTCCTTCTTCTCTATTAGAGAGTACGCTAGTTACTACCGCCTGCCGCTCTGGCGAATTGTTGTCGGGCAATATCTTGAACTTGAAACGTTGCCCTACCTTAATTTCAGATTGCATTTGAACTCCTTGTATGTTCTCAGCTTCTGATCGCTACACCTGTGTGTCGTCAAAACTCCGTAAGGCAAGAAAATCAAGCAATTAAATGGG
>DATNFD010000055.1:0-12767 GCA_035606555.1 Occallatibacter sp. | reverse complement strand
TGGCAATGTGCATCGCTGACCGACCGAGATGAGATGCGCCATCTTAGCATGATCAAAGATAGCTGGTCAGCCAACGAAATAAAGCGAAGTTTGGCAAGAACTTAGCGGGTCAGCTTCGTTTCATTCGCGATTCCTTTGACCCGGCTGTGGGCTAGCCGTATATGTAGCGCACATCGGGGGTCAAGCGTCGCTGCGAGCCGGACGATTACCGCGACGGTATTCAACTGAGTGGCCGGCGTAAAGGTTTGCCCTCGCCCATGCAGGCCTGCAAAGGCAAATCAGAGCGAATAATGAAACGTTCGGTGCGATGACTTCACCAGTTGGTTTGAATGATGCGGCACTTTTCGGGGGCCAGGATCGCTTTGGCGGAATGATGGTCGGTTGAAGGAGCAGTGAGGATGGCAAAGTATCTATCCGGTCCTCTGGTTCTGATTTGCGGATCAGCGCTAGTTTTGTCTACCTATGCGGCGATGGGACAGTCAGGGAAGACGCTGACAAACGACGATGTGGTGGAGATGGTGAAGAAGAAGCTTCCGGAGTCCGTGATTGTGACAGCGATCAAGAGCACCCCGGGGAACTACGACACCTCCGCGAGTGAGCTGATCCGGCTGAATGGGGCTGGAGTGACGGAAAGCGAACTGAACGCCATGCTCGCGATCGGTCATAAGGATGGCGAATCCCGACCTCAAGGGGCGACTGCTGACTCATCACCTGGTGCGATTTCAGCGAAGTCGAGGATGCCCAGCGTTTTGGTTACCGAGGGGAAGAACTCGTTGGAGCTGAAACTCGAAAAGACACAACTGGCACAGACGAAGAATAAGCCGACTTCGATGGGCAGCCTGGCGGCCGATTCCGCGATGACGCATGCGATGCAGGCGGGGATTAATACGGCGAGCTGGGATGCAGCGGTGCATATGAATTCGGGGGTAGGCGGAACGGGGGTGCTGGAGGGGGGAAGCATTGTCTCGGGGATGCTGTCGCACCGAACGCCGACGGTGACCTATGTGTGGGGTGTGCCTGGTGCGGCATCAGGGAATCTGGTGCATAGTTCGTCGCCGATCTTCGATGTGGATTTTTCGCGGACTCCGGGGGTGGATACGGAGGATTATGAGCCCGCGATCGTGAAGCTGACGCCGGCACAGAATTCGTGCCGGATCGTTGGGGCGACACAGGCCAAGGCGGATGCGAGCGCCAGCGCGGCGGCGGACTGGCAGGTCTATTCGCATTATCTGGAGGAGCGGGTGACGGCTGGTCCCGAGAAGCTGTCAGCCGGCAGGTTCAAGATCAGAGCTTCACAGCTTTTGCCGGGCGAGTACGGAGTTGTGTTGCGCCCTGTTTCAAAGACGAAGAAGTTCTCCGGCGGTGATGTGGCTCGCGCTCAAGGGGACGGGCTGATGTTTGATGCGATATGGACCTTCCGGGTGGCGGATGACGCGCAGTGATCTGCGAAGCAGGAGGCGCACCTTGCGAAGCAATCGCATTTGGCAGGGAATGGGTACTGCGATCGCGACGGCTGTGCTGATATTTGGCGCGGGTTGCAGGCACGAACCTCCTAAGGAAACTGAGCAAGTCTCGGCGCAATCGCAAAGCGGAATATCGACAGGCATGCAGCCCAGGAGCGTGCCGTTGGCTTCGCATGGGTCGGGATATGCGCACGTGACCTATCGCGCGAACGTTCGGACGATGGAGAAGGAGGAAGGGAAGAAGGCATTGATTGGAGTGAGCAGCAACGGCGCGAGCCTGTTGTTTGACGCTTCGAATGCGACAGCACGGTCGTTGCATGCGGGAGATGTGCTGCTGATCAAGGGTTTGATGGCGCGCAGGGTGCTTGGCGCCGAGACCACGCCAGATGGAGTGGTAGTGCTGACGCAACATGCGCTGCTGACAGACGTGGTGCAGGATGGCGAGATCAGGATTCAGGCTCCTGTCCATTTTGGCGCGCTGCAGCGGGCTTCGTTGGAGGAGCCGGTCCGACCGCTACCGCAATGGCTGGACCTGCTGGCGACGCCCGCGTATGCACAGAGTCCCGAGAACGAGAGGGCCAAGAGCGCCGAGGCGAAGGGGACGATGGATGCCTACGGAAACATGGTGAAGGGCGCATTCAAGTCGGTCGTGAGCGGGTGGGATACGGAGTTCAAGGCGACGCCGAGTGAAGGGCGAACCGACATGGATATCACGCTGACTCGGAACGTGGGCGGATTTATCGCGCTGATCACAGGGAAGGGCTTCATCTCGAACTTTCAGTTTGACTCGGCGATTGATATCAAACAGAGCGTGTTGCAGAACATGGATACGAGCTTCAGCAATCTGAACGGGAGGATGGATTTTCAATGGCAGATAGCGAAGAACACGGGCGGCGTGATGGCGGAGGAGAGCAAGATCAAACTTCCCGGTGCTATCGAGGTTCCATTGGCGGAGTTGCTGGACGGGCTGCCGCTGTACCTGGAGGTGAGCGGAGCGATTCTGATTCATCCAGCAATCACCGGCGGGAGCGAGATTTCGAAGGGGAATTTTCGAATTGACTATGACGGCAGCCAGCACTTCACGATAAAGCGCGGCAGCGTGAACACGGATGGCACGATCGGCGGGGATGTTCAACTCGGCGATCACCAGGATATTTCGCCGACGGCGCCGCTGGGGCTGGTGGTGGCGTTTGCTGCTCCTCGAGTGGAGCTGACCTTCGGATTGAACAAGATCTACGACGAGAGCGACATCAAGAAAGCTGCGGACATTGTGGACAAGATCGCAGATGTGGTCGCCAAGCACCTGCTGAGTCCGGACAAGTATGCGGAGTACCAGAAGAATGGGCTGCATCTCGGGGATGTGTTTAAGAACGCGCTCTCAACGGACGGAGCTGCGTTCTTCCAGATGATCGGGACTTCGGCTTCGAGTTTCACAGGATTTTCGGCGATCAGCCCATGCTCACGGTATGACTTGAGCCTCGTTGGGGTAGTGGGTGCTTCGGCCGAGGTCTGGGGCAAGGATGTTGGGACGGTATCGAAGGAGATTTTCAAGAAAACGATGAGCAGGGTGGATCCACCAGGGATGCGGCTCTGTGAGGACATTGGGAAGAGCTAAGAGGAAAAGGAGCAACGCAATGGCTTTTTGTGGGAACTGTGGAGCGACACTCAAAGAGGGAAGCACTTTTTGCGGCGGTTGCGGGCAACAGGCGAGCGTTCCAGCGCAACAACCTGGTGCCGAGTCAAAGCCGGTAGCTCAGTCATCGGCTCAAGCTGCCGGGAGTGGTGGTCAGACGGGATGGACGCCAGTGAGCGCACCACCGCCGATACCGGCGGCGGCTTCTCCTCGGCCCGATACGATGGCGTGGTCTTCGGTGCCGAGTTCAAATTCGCCAGCGCAGGAAGCGGGCTGGAGTTCCGTTCCGGTGCAACCTTCCGCTACGCCGGCTGGTGCGGGACAGAATTGGAATCCTGCCCCGCAAAGCGCGACGGCGGCTCCGGTGGGAGCGGCGCCTGCGGCAAGTTCGGGACTGACACGGAATATGGCGGGGGCGCTGGCGTATTCGCTGGGAATTATCACCGGGATTCTGTTCATAGTGCTTGAGCCGTATAAGCGGGATCGCTTTGTGCGTTTTCATGCAATGCAGTCGATTTTGTATTTCGTATTTGCGGTTGCGTTCAGCATTGCTTGGAGCATCGTGGTGGGAATCCTGATGCACATCAGCGGCTGGTTTTTCGTTTTGGCGTTTCCGATCCGACTGATTATTTCACTGGCGATGTTTGGGCTGTGGCTCTACCTGATGTTCCAGGCCTACAACGATCGCGAGTTCCGCATACCGATTCTCGGGGCGATTGCGAGCAAGCAGGCGGGAGCCTGAAGACAGGAGGCGACAGATGAGTTGGCGAGATCCGGGAAGAGTGCTGCAAGTGGTCTCATCGGTTGTGCTGATTGCCCTGATTGCATGCAGATCGCATGAAAGAGTGAATGCCGAAATCGAAAAGGGAGAGGCCTTGAATCAGCCTGCGCAGCAGTCAAAGGCGATCGGCGGGACGTATTGCCTGGAAACGTACGCACAGGGACCGGCGCAGCCGAACAAGGTTCACTTCTCGTACAAGGAGAGCGAGAGCGACGGGTCTTTCAAGGAATACGAAGGAGATCTCGCGGGCGACAATCTCAATTCGAGCGTGCACGAGAAGCGCGTGGCAAGCGATATGGATCGGGAGATGGCAAAAGATCCTAAAATGAGCGCGCCGGCGGTCGTGAATGGCTTTGTCGAGAACACGAGAACACTGCATTCGATGCGCAGCGATCGTTCCGGGTGGGTGATGGGATCGGGCGGACAGGTGCATGCATTTACCCCGTGGGGCCTTTTTATCGCGAAGCCGAATGTGAAGGAGATCGGCACCGAGAATATTGCCGGCAGGGATGCGATGAAGTATGCGGTGGACACCGATGGTCAGAGCCAACTCGACAAGATGCCGCTGACGATGACCGGAGGGATCAAGGATTACACGATCAAGGGGAGCGCGTGGGTCGATGGCAAGCAGGATTGCATTCTGCAGTACAACATCGACTACAACGAGGTGCTGAAGGACGGAAGCCAGCGGAAGACGCACTATGAGGGAAGTACGACACGGCAGTGAGGGAGAGGCGGAACGGGCGGAGCGGGACCAGAAGGTTGAGTGGTGACCCCGGGAAGATTCGAACTTCCGACACGCAGTTTAGGAAACTGCTGCTCTATCCACCTGAGCTACGGGGCCACGTTTAGAATAAACAACTTACATAATAAGCTTCACTCACAATCACCACAGAAGATAATTGTTTGAAATCAACAACTGAACGTGGGTGAGGTGATACCACATGCCTAAACGATATCAGCGAGGAAGCCTCCGGCGCGAACCTCGGGCCGGTGGTGGTGTGTGGGCTTGGCTCGGAGCGCCAGAGATCCCCGCGGTCCATGTTTGCTTCTATTTCGACATATGCTTCGGATCGGCGACATTCTTTCCTGCGTCGAGCCGCGCACCGCGAATCCAGTCGAGGATGGTCTGATACTCGCGGCTGTTCTGATTTGATTGCCAGCGTTGGCCGCCGTTATGCGTTGCCAAGTAGTTGCCCACATCACCGGCACTGTCTGTAGGTCTCGTGGGCTTGATCAGAATCAAGCTATCGGTTGGACTCCCAACGTTAACTACACGCATTGCGTACTTGTAGTTTTCCTCGCTGTCCTGATCGGAAAAGACGCCTTGAGCATTTGGTGGTTGAAGCTTGAAGATGACATGACTCGAGTGACAGAAGACGCAAGCCAGACCATCGGGGCCGCGCGCGGCTAGAATCGGCTCGACCTTGCTTTCGAAAAAGCGGAAGTCGAGGACCGAGCCCGGCTCGACATCGCGAAGGGCATCGCGAAGGTCCTTGCCTTCAAGTATGCGGGTGGCGATCAATTTGAGCCGAGGGTTCTTTGATTGATCCAATTTCTCCATTGCGGCCCGGAACTGCGGACGTCTCTCGATGCCCGTGACTTTGCCGAGAGTGTCCAGCGCCGCCGCGCTCACGTTGGCATCTGGGTTTAGCAGGGTGTTCATTACGGTATCGACCACGAGAGGGTACTCGAGCGGCGTTTTCAGCTTCTTGATACCGGCGTTTCGGTTCAAGTAATCCTGATCCTGAGAGACGGCGCCGCCAGACAACCCTAGACGCTTTTTCAGGAATTCGGGATTGGCTGCCTCCTCCATGAAGGTGCGCTGAGCCGGAGGACTGAGGTTTGAGAAGGCCGCCTTGAGTGCGGGCTCGACCGCCGAATCGTTAAGGAAATGTTCGAAAGCGATGTCTACAGCCGCGCGCCGGACATCGGATTCTGGGGAATTCAGTGCATCGAGCGTCTGAGTTTGCGGCCCGGGCTGGTGCATGATTGCCGGGAATGAAGACGAAGCGAAGAGCACCTGCGCGTAGTTGGCGGGCTGCGGCTGCTTCCTGAGCATCGCACCAAGCGCATTTTCCACTTCAGTCTCGCGTGTCCATGCGGAATCCGCAGGAAGGGCAGCCAAGAGCGGGAGAACCACGGCCTGGCTCTGAGGGTTCCCACGCCTGAGTATCTCAATCACTTTTCGGACGAGCTTTGGATCCGGCGTTCCCGAGGAGTCGAGATTAAGGATGCCGCGTCTTCCCCCTTCGTACACATAGCGAACTGTCTCGCGCACAGCGGGGCTAGGATCTTGAGAGAGATTGAGCGCAGCCAGCGTGAAGCGAGCGTCGCCAGCCTCACTGAGGGTGCTGCCTGCCTTGAGAACTTCGATCTTCATCGGGTCATCGGCATTCTTAAGACACTGCAGCAGCGCCTCTTCAAGCTCGGGTCCGGAACTCCTAAAGAAGTGAATCAAGTCGCTGTCGTTGCCGATGCGCGTTTGATAGAAGCCATTGTTTTCGCTGTAGGTGAAATCGACGGCCTCACGATAGGGCGGATATTCGTAGCCTTCGCGGTGCAGATCGGGAACGCCGGGAACGTACTTGGTCAGCACGGCAGGAAGTCCGATCGAGACCGTGTCTGACTTCAGCTTAGGCAAAGCGTAGTGGCGGATGTGGAAGTCCCAGAGCGCGTTCAGAATGCCTGAGCGGCCGAGCGGAGTAGCCGCGCGCAAGACCTTCGCGAGGACTTGCGCCTGATCGCGGACGACCTCCTCGTAGCCAGTTTCAATGCGTTTCTTATCATCATCAGTGGCTGCAGTGCGCACCCAGGCGGAGAGATAGCCGGTGTTCTCATCGAGCAGGTCATAGATGCTCTCTTGAAGACCGCGCCGTACCATCGGATCAGTCTCTGTGTTCATCCGGACGGCGAGAGATTCGAGAGTGCTTCGCCGCATTTCAGGCTTGTCAATCTGCCAGTAGTACCAGCGCCAGATGCCCGCAGCCGCTTCGAAACGTACATAAGGGACCGAATCGTTCAGCGTACTTTCGAGGGCGTGAAGTAACTCGGGATCGCTGGTGAGATCGCGGAAGTGCTGATTGAAGACGCGCGCCGCTCCCCATCGAGTGCGCGCATCCGCGGAGCCAAGCGCGGCGATGAGCATCTTGCGGCCATCGGGCGCGACTTGCGTGCGGCGCGAGAGGATCATGCGAACTGCATATGCCGCGCTGGTCTGGACCATCTTTGTTTGATCGCCGAGGGCGTTCATAAGGTCGGTTAGAGCACCCGGATCGGCCATGTGGCCCAACGCCCGGGCTGCGGCTTCTCGCGCGAGCGGCTGATCACTATGAACAAGGACGTCCCGGATCTGGCGCAGCTCTGGTTCGGGCGCGAGATCCCAGAATTGATCAAGCTCGTCGAGCAGTTTCGGCAGGTCATTTGGGTCGAGATTGGTTACGGGCGCGGGGTAGGCCGCGTTCCAGTTCTTCTCTCTGGTTGGTCCTGGATACAGGGTCGATAACGCCATCACAGCAAACTGCGTGGCCCGGAACGGAGTATTGAAACCCTGATAAACGGGATCTCCCTCCCAACTGCCTTCGGGCCGCTGGGCGTTGAGCATAGCCGTTACTGCGAGCGCCATGCGAGCGTCGGTCTCAGGCCGGCGGCCGGCCTCAGCAAGCGCCAGCACGATGTTGTAGGAGATGAAGTCGGCCGGCTTTGCTTTTTTATCGAACTGATAGGGCCATCCACCGTCGGAGTTTTCGTAGTCGTAGGCTTTGGCGATGAGCTTGTCGATCTCAGCGTGATACTTCTCGCGCCCGATCTCCGAAAGCAACATGATTTCCCACGCCACGTCGATGAGATTCTTTGGCTCGTAAGCCAGTGCAAGAGTTTCTACGTGATCTCGTTCGGTCCGCCACGATGGATCGTGCGTCTGACTCAACACCATGTCGAAGGTATGCCAGCTTTGATCTGCGATTTCGAAAGGGCTTACGTCCGGCTCGCAGCCATCGGGTTCATCCCCGGGCATCTTGGTCAAGCCTTTGTAGTGGATCTTGAGAAATTCAGCGTAGGGTACGTCGAAGTTCTGGCGCGGCGAGTCGTGGGTCACGTTCTGCTCGAACTGATGGGTGATCATTGGCAGGCGGCTCGCCACGGTTCGCGCTGTATAGATGACCCGAACCCAGTTTGCTCCCGGCTCGCCGTAGAGCGGGCGCGTGTTGTTGTAGATCCGGTCCGTAAGGAATTCGAGCGCTGGACGCTGGGTTGGCGGATAGCCGTTCTCAACGGCTTTAAGATAGCCGCGCGTGGTGAATTGCGAGGGATGGCAGGCGATGCAGAGTTGGGTTTCAGAGTGTTGCATCACAGTGCGCAGTGCGACTGCACCTCGTCGAGGCGTATTCGAAAGCCACGTGTCGCCCATGTTGATGAGAAAATCCATGCCGGAACGCACTGCCTGGTGCGGGTCGGTGTAAGGGGGCACGCCGTACTCATAGGTATGCAGCTGGAACGCGGGATGGTTGGCTGCGACGCGAACGTAGTATTCCTGGTCAGGTTCGAGGATTCGGGTGCGGAATTTGTAAAGGCCGGGATAATTTTGTGTGGCTTCGATCTTGTAGACAAACTCGCCATTGGAGTAGGGAATTACATCCGGCTTGCCTGTCTCTCCCTTGCCCAGCTGAAAAATGTCTACGTCGAGCGGTACGTCACGGTCGGTCACGTTCAGGACGAAGTACACGAGGCGCGGATTCTTTTCGTGAAATGTGAACTTGAACCACTGGAATCCCTTGAGCATGGCGCCGTAGCGGTCTTCGGTTGGAGAGGGCGAGTAGGGCCGCTGATCGTCACCGCCGAAGATAGTCTGGCCGAGCTCAAAGAGCTGCGCATTCTGCCATGTGCCGTTCGGTCCGGCGGCGATGATTGCGTGACTGGAACTGTTTAAAGCTTTCGGGGTCAGCCCGGGGATTTTGGCGAGAGTTGTGGTGACCTGGGGCAAGTCCGTTCCGGACGAAGACGAAAGGCTCACTGTCAGCGGCCCGGCTGCGCGCGGTTTCAGGGTCAGATAGAAATCGAGATCGGCGGAATGCAGCCACTTGCGATCGAGTTCTCCTTTGGCGTCCTTGACGGTGACCGCGACGGCGTCTTCTGCATGGAGTTCCGCGGGATTCTTGATTGCGACAGTGAGCGCATATGAGGAGCCCGGACTGGCCGCGCCGAGCTCGATCGTTCGGGTCTTCGCCGGAACCGTTGCAACGGCTTCCACTGAGCGGGTGACGTGAACAATCTCTCCAATAAAACAACCGACGATGGCCACCGGAATGATGGCCCAGAGGTCGAAAACGTGCAATTTGGGCTTGATCCCCATGAAACTCTGTCCCCCTCAGGAGGCCGCGACACTTCGCTCGCGTTCCGGCCGCGGCTGATGCCCATCGAGCATAACAGGGCCTCGAGTCTCCGTGCCCATGAAGTTGATGAGAGGATGTCGTTATCGAAATCGGCAGTTACAGTGCACGGCAGGGGGCCGAAAGTGAGGCGTGTACGATGGTTCTCGCATCCTTCTTCTGGATAATGTCGCTAGACGCGTAGTCAAATGGAGCCGTCGATGTTTCGTTTCCGCGGATCTTCCTGTTGCAAGGTCATACTCGCCGTCTGGTTGGCAGCTGCCAGTACAGCAATACCTGGCATTGCACAACCTGTGCAGTTGGCTGCCACACCGCCGATGGGATGGAACAGTTGGAATCACTTCGCCGGGAAGGTGACTGATGCTGACGTTCGTGCGGCCGCAGACGCTCTAGTGTCCAGCGGCATGCGCGATACGGGCTACACGTATGTCAATGTCGATGACACTTGGCAGGGTCAACGAGACGCGCAGGGTCTAATCCATCCCAACAACCGCTTCCCCGACATGAAGGCTCTCGCGGATTACGTACATTCCAAAGGCCTGAAGTTCGGCATTTATTCGTCGCCCGGGCCCAAGACCTGCGCGGGCTTTGAAGGAAGCTACGGCCATGAGGACCAGGATGCGCAAACTTACGCAGAATGGGGTGTGGACTTTCTGAAGTACGACCTTTGCGGACTCCGTAGCATCATGGGCGTCTACGACCCACAGCCAGACTGGAAGAAGGCGAGCGCTATCATGCGCGAAGCTTACGCCAAGATGCACAAGGCTCTGCTCAAGGTTGGTCGGCCCATTGTTTACAGTATCTGCCAATACGGTTCAGACTCGGTTTGGGAGTGGGGTGCTGAAGTGGGTGGCAATCTCTGGCGCACTACGGATGACATCAGCGACAGCTTCCGCAGCATGGCTCTGATTGGCTTCTCGCAAGCAGGTCTCGAACGATACGCTGGACCAGGCCATTGGAACGATCCGGATATGCTCGAAATTGGAAACGGCGGAATGAACGCTGACGAGTACCGTACCCAGATGAGCCTTTGGGCCATTCTCGCTGCGCCCCTTCTTGCAGGCAATGACCTGAGCAACATGGACGAAACTACCAAAAGTATCTTGATGAACCGTGAGGTAATCGCGGTGGATCAGGACAAGCTGGGCATACAGGGCTCGCGTATTGGACCGCTCCAGGTGTGGGTCAAGCCTCTTTCGGACCGATCAAAAGCGGTCGCCTTGTTCAACTTTGTCACCGATGATGTTCCCCAGCCAATTACCTTGCACTTCAAAGACATCGGCCTTGGCGGTTCCGTACATGCACGGGACCTCTGGGCGCACAAAGATCTTGGCCTGGTTCGCGATTCGTATACAGTCACTCCTCCAAAAGGGGGCGTCGTTCTGCTTCGCGTTTGGCGCTAGGATCTTCGCAATTGCGAGCGGCAGACCATCAATACCATCACTGAGAAAAGCTGCAGCGGCGGCTGTTCCTCTTCGGCGGCGTGTGGCTAGAATTGGTCCTGGTTTTAGTCGACCGAGTTTCGCTTCGGATCTCGAGGAGGATATGAAACGAGCCCCCGGCGGCTTCCCCTGGTTCTTCAGGCATCTTGTGTTGTTGGTTCCGCTCTTTGTCTCGTCGGGCTTTACCTCGGCTACCTCCCAGGGCGGCTCCGGCTCATGGCCCAGGGTGAACCTCGACTCCGGAGCGGCGCGCTACTCTCCGCTGACGCAGGTGACGCCGGCAAATGTTCACCGTCTGAAGGTCGCGTGGATCTATCGCATGAAGCCATCGGCGCCGGCCGGCGCGTTGACTGAAAATGCTTGGCGTCCCTCGGAAGATCAGCCACTGGTGGTGGGGAACACGATGTTTGTGGTGACTCCTTATAGCCGCGTTGTGGCACTGGACGCGTCAACTGGCAGAGAGAAATGGGTCTTCGTCCTTCCCCGGTCAACTCAGGCGTCATTGCGCGGAGCCGAATACTGGCCTGGGGATGGGAGCACCGGTCCGTCCCTCTTCTTCGGAACTAATGATGGCTTTCTTTATTCAATCAGCGCGGTGACAGGCAGGCCGAATGCGAAATTCGGTATCAACGGAGCGGTGAATCTGCGTACGCCCGAAGTGATGAATGGCGGCACGGACAAGCATTACATTCTGCCCTCGCCGCCAGTGATCTACAAAAACCTGGTGATCACGGGTGCGGGGCCTGGAGAAGGATACGGAGGAAAGGGCGGCGGGATTGGCCCCGCGGGAGATACTCGCGCGTGGGACATCCATACCGGGAAGCTGGTTTGGACGTTCCACTCGGTGCCGCGTCCGGGAGAGACGGGGCACGAGAGCTGGAGTGGCGAGAGCTGGAAGCAGCGTTCCGGGGTGAATGTGTGGGGCTATATGACCGTAGATCAAGAGCGCGGGATTCTCTACATGCCATTTGGAGCGCCCAACTATGATCGCGTTGGGACGGACCGCCGAGGTGACAATCTGTTCGGCAGTTCGGTAGTGGCTGTGGATGCCGCTAGCGGAAAGCTGCTGTGGTACTTCCAGGCCGTGCACCACGATATCTGGGATTACGATACGGAGGCGCCGCCTACGCTGGTCGATGTTCATCGCGATGGCAAGATCATTCCCGCACTGGTAATCGTCAACAAGACCGGTCTCATGTTCGAGCTCGACCGGGTGACAGGGAAGCCGCTGTTTCCGATTGTGGAGAAGCCGGTGCCTGCGAGTGACGTACCAGGTGAGCATGCCTCGCCGACGCAGCCGTTCCCTGAGAGGCCTGAGCCGCTGGCGCCCATGACCGTGCAGCTGTACCATGACCTGCCCGAACACGCAGCATGGTGCAGGTCCTACGTTGAGGACAATCACATGCTGCTGGCGCAACGGCCTTATACGCCGCCGGCCTTCAATCGTTATTCGGTGAACCTGCCCGGAACCCATGGAGGCGTGAACTATGCGGGCGGTACGTTTGATCCGAAGCTCGCACTGTTTATTGTCAATGTGAACAATCTGGGCCAGCCTATGCGCATCGTTCCCGACCCGAGCGGAGGTTACACCAACGCGGGGCAGTTCGCGGGCGTCGCCCGTTTCTGGAATCCAGAGAAGCACCTGCCCTGCACAGAGCCCCCCTGGGGAGAACTCGTCGCCGTGGATGTGAACACCGGCAAGATCGCATGGCGATCGACTCTGGGCGTCACCGACAGCTTCCCTGCCGGGAAGCAGCACACCGGCCGTCCCGGACTTGGGGGGCCGATTTCGACAGCCGGTGGCCTGACCTTCATCGGAGCAACGGACGATGCCCGATTCCGGGCGTTCAACACGAGGACCGGGCAGGAAGTATGGACGTACCGTCTGCCGGCATCGGCGGAATCGATTCCGATCACCTATGCTGACGAACACGGCGCGCAGTACGTGGCGATTGTGGCAACGGGCGGAGGACTGTTGCGGGCGCCGCTGCTCAGCGATGAACTGATTGTGTTCAAACTGGACGACGGGCGGGGAGGGGAATCGGTTGTCACTCAGGCAAG
>DATNFD010000054.1:0-5503 GCA_035606555.1 Occallatibacter sp. | reverse complement strand
CCGTCTGGTACGCGCCGATCGTGTCGTAGCACGTTCCCCCGGAACAGCTCGCATCGCTCCGCCTGATCGTGAAGTTCGCATTCGTCGCGCTCTCCCCGCTCGTCAGCCGCACATATCCGGTAATCGTGTACTTCGCGCCTGCCTGCAGCACGCTGCCCACATTGATCGATGGCCCACCCTGCCCACTCGAGCCCGTCGTCGTCAACAGGCTCCGTGTACCCGAGTACGCCGCAGCATTCGTCGATGTCGGGACCGTCGCCCCGTTGAACGATGTCCAGCCCTGCGCCGTTCCGTCTTCAAAATCGTATGTCTGCACCACCTGCGACCTTGCAGTCGCTGCGCAGAAAACAGCCAATGCCAAAACTGCGCATAGTTGAACTGCAACTCGACGTTGGCGCAAAGATTTCCTGATGACTTCGGAAAGACGAAGCATGCGGCGATTCTCCTTGGGATTCCGGCGTGTCGAAATGATCACTCCGCGTTCTTGCCTCGCGGAGGGTCGTGCTTAAGGAAGAGCGAATCGGAATCACTGGCCTCAGTAATGCGATTTACTCAAACACGGCGGGAGTATAGTCACGCGTTTGAAAAGCTGTCAAGAAAGTATTTCTTCCCGCACATCGAGGTCTGCCAAGTCGTTCAATTCACACAGACTGATCGAAGGTGACGCAATTCCCGCTATCGACCTCTCGATTCCACGATCATTGAAAATTGCGTACCAGCATGAACCACGTGATTACCTGATCGAGCTGATTGGCAAGACTCGTATCATGCATAGAATGCAGCGGGGTTCACACTGATGATCAACCGTCGTAGATTCCTCACCTGTTCCGCGGGAGTGGTTGGAGCAGCAAGCCTGCAACATCCTGCACTAGCCGCCTCGAGTGAGGTCGCCAGAAAACCCGGCGTCAAACTGAAACTCGGACTTAATGCCTATTCCTTCAACGGACCACTTCAGTCCGGCTCCATGACTCTTGCGGATGCTGTGATCTTTTGCGCGGAGAACGGTGTCGATGCGCTCGACGCGACAGGCTACTATTTCCCGGGCTATCCGAAGACTCCTCCGGATGACTACGTCTATGCGCTGAAACGCACAGCCTTTCTCAATGGGGTCGCCATTAGCGGCACTGGCGTGCGCAACAACTTCGCCGTGGCAGACGAAGGCGCTCGGAAACGCGATGTGCAGATGGTAAAGAACTGGATCGTCGTCGCCAGCAAACTTGGCGCGCCCGTCATCCGCGTCTTCTCCGGCCCCGAACGGCCCCCGGGCCACACCTTCGATGAGGCGCTGGATTGGATGGTCTCCGACTTCAAGCGGTGTGCCGCGTTCGGAAAAGACCACGGCGTTGTCGTCGGCATTCAGCAGCACAACGACTTTTTGAAGACCGCTGCCGAGACGATCCGCGTCATTCAAGCCGTCGATTCAGAATGGTTCGGCTGCATTCTCGATATCGGCAGCCTTCGCTCCGGCGATCCCTATGCCGAGATCGAAAAACTCCTTCCCTATGCCGTTTCATGGCAAATCAAAGAGGAAGTGGGCCGCAACGGCAAGCCGGAACCCGCCAATCTTTCCAGGATCAAAGCCCTCATTGACGCGCACGGCTACCGCGGATACGTGCCCTTCGAAGCGCTTGGCCCCGGAGACCCGCACCCCAGAATCACAGCTTTTCTCGCAAAAATCCGAGCCGCGTTCAGCCTGTAGTGTTGTCGCGAAATCCATCGTGAATCTCAACCGCGACGTGTGCGACTAAGATTAGGACAGGTGCAGGAGCTTAACTCCAGAGAGCAGGATGATGGGCATAGCGGACTTTCTGAATGCGTTGAAAAGACAGTTGACCGATGGCGGAAGTTCGGGCAGATCGGACCGTTCCGGCAGAGATGAGACTGAGACGGTGCGCAAAATCGTGCGCCAGCTCGACAACCTCGAGCCAGACCGCGCCCGCTTCATTGCGGCATTTGCTTACATCCTGAGTCGCGTAGCGCGCGCCGACATGAACATCAGCGATGTGGAAACCAGGGAAATGGAAACCCAGGTCATTCGCCTGAGCGGTCTTCCCGAGGAGCAGGCCGTGCTTGTGGTTCAGATCGCCAAAACACAAGCGACCCTGTTTGGCGGTACCGAGAACTTTCTTGTCACGCAGGAGTTCAAAGATATGGCGACCCCCGATCAGAGACTGGCTCTGCTCGAATGCCTTTTCGCCGTCGCCGCCGCTGACAAGGTAATCACTACGATTGAAGAGCGTGAAATCCGGCTCATTAACGACGAGTTACAGCTAACGCACGATCAGTTCATCACCGCCCGTTACAAATACCGCCCGTACCTCGCCGTTCTGAAAGACCCAGCCACTTCCCGCCAGTCTTGACGAGGATGGGTGCCCCAGGCCGGGGTCCCCGCGAACGGGTCCTGGTTCGCGGGGTGGAGGTCTCGATTCTGAGACCTGGGATCGGAACTGACTACTTCGTTGCCGGTGCCGGCGCCCGACTCTCGCTGCTCGGCGGCACAATCCCCTTGAGGCGGAAATAAGTCACCATGTTTCCGTAGTGCTCATCGGTGTGCGCCGTGTTCAGCGATAGCATCGAGAGTCTCGCCAGATTGAAGCTCATGAACTTCACCATCTCGCCGCCCTTGCTGTCATTCATGCCGTCGAAAGTTTTGCCGCAGTACGCAACAGCGTCCTTCACAGCGGCTACCAGATCGGCTTTCGAGGTCTTCGTCTTCTCAACGTTCTTCGCCGGATTCGGTTCACCCGAAGCCAGCGCGCAGAACATGTAATTTGCATCCGCCACGTGACCTACCAGTTGCCCAAAGCTGCGAACATCCGGTGTCGGTTTGAACGAGTAGTTCTCCTCCGGCATCTTTTCAGCCGCACGAACCACGTTATTGCTTAGAAAGAGATAGAGTCCCTTCTCGCTCTGGGTAATCGGATTTGCGGCGGAAGTTGCCGGCGCCGGCGCCTTGTCTTGCGCGTACAGAACTACAGGAGTCATTGCCAACACTGCAAACCACATACACAGCTTCTTGCTCACAGGAAACCCTCCGGTGCAATCATGCCATATTTCCACTGCCTTACTTGTCAAAGAATGTCCCATCGGACTGGGGCCCCATCCTGAACGCGGGGCCGCGGCCCCCTTCGGCAGGTCTTCGTCCGTACGGTGGTTTTGCGTTTTTGGTTAGAAACAAGGACGCGAATTTACCCCCAAGCCCCCAGCATCCTCCTCACCATCACTAACTGCCCCACGTGATACGCGTTGTGATCGGCAATCAGCAGTGCCTCGCGCAACACCGTCTGCCCGTCGCCGTGCGGAATCTTGGCAAACAAGTCCGTCTTCTCATCGCGCACCAGCTCCACCATCTCTTTCAGATCATGCTTGAACGCCCGCACACTTTCTTCCCAAGCCTTCTCATCTGCCGGAGCTTTTTCCTTCGGCCAGTATCCTTCCGGCCACTTCGGCGAATCGTGCTTCGCATTCCGCGAGAACTCAACAATGTCCCACTGCGCGATCCGCAAATGCTCCAGCAACTGCCAAGGGGAGTGCTCCGCGTCCTTCGGAACCTTTCCATAGAGTTCCGGGGCCAGCCCCTTCACCGCATCATCAAACGTCGCGTGCGCCTGCGCCTCGGTCAACAACTTCACCAGGTGTTCCCGCAAAGCTCCATCATTTCTATCCGCCATCGAACCCTCCGCCCCAACGGATTCCGCCCGCAGCGCGAAAGATTCGAAATCCGTGCCGGTTTCTCGATTCATTATTTCTTCAGGTCGCAATCGGCAATCGTTGAACGACCAGTCCAACCGCAATGTCACCTGGAAACGGCCATCTCGCGCGGGCTGTACACCAAATACTTTTTCCAACCCAGGGCCGGCTTCTCAATCAGCCGCCAGCTGAGATAAGCCAAACACGCCGACATAATCACTGCCAGTCCGGCAAGCAACCAGCGATTTATGCCAGGCAGACACCAGATGATCGTTTGGGTGACTGGCCATCCGTAGAGATACACCCCATAAGAAAGATCTGTGTGATTGGCAAATCTGCTGATCGCCGAACTTCTGACCCGAATCGCAAACCAGAAAATAAGATAACCTCCGGCGATTGCTACAGAAGCCGTGCAGAATCGCGCAGATGGAAGCAGGGCAACAAGCAGAGCGATACTCGCAACCACGGTGCGTTTCGAATCTCTGATGCGATCGCGATAGAGATAAAACACGCACCCTGAAGCAAATAACGAAAAGAATCTGGAATAGTACGCGGCCGCCCCATAAAAAACTTCGAGCCGACCGACCCTCGCCGGCAATACCGTCCACAGCAGCAGAGCAGCCGCCAACGCAACCATCAGTTTTCGCCGCTTGGGCAATTCCAGCACTGCCAGTACAAGCAGGCAAAGATAACAGCAGAATTCGTAAGCTATGGTCCACAGCGAACCATTGAGACCCTGCATCGGATTCCGGAAGTAAGCATTGTCAAGGCTGACTCCATCCAGGTAAAGCATTCGTATGGCTGTCTGGAAGAGGAATGAGGGATTGATCTCTGCGACTCTGCCGCCTGCGATTGCGCCGAGCAGAATTGAGACAAGACAAGCTACAACGTACCCCGGATATACACGGAGCACCCGCTTTCCGATGAACTCAACAGCAGATCCCGAAGTCAGAAGGCTTTGGAGGACAAGATAACCGCTTACGAGAAAGAAACCGTCTACAGCGATGTCGCCAAGCGTCAGAGTGTGAGTGATAAAGAACAGAGGCTCTCGCGCGTTTCCGCCATCGAGAAGGATCGACGAGTGGCAAACGATCACCAGCGCGGCAAACAGGAGCCTGAGCGCTCCGAAGTTGTTGTCGCGTGAAGAGGTGGAGAAGCTGTTGCCAGTCATTTGAAGAGGAGTTGTCCCATCATACACATGGTTCGCACAACCCCTCGACTCCGTATCTCCTCCCCGCTACTCTCAAGTACCTAAAACTGCCCAGGATGCTTGATGCTTGCTATACTCACCGCACTGGGAATGCACGCCTTTCATCCAAAGCGCATCTGGTTCTGGATCGCAGTCGCCGCTATCGCAATCGCGGTAATTGCACTGCTGGTGCCGCATAGCGGCAACTCTGCCGACCAGCAATCCTGGCTCGCGCTTCTCCCGGTCTTCTTCGTTGGACTCATCTCCCCCCTCAGCGCGACAAAGCTGCTGCCTGCTCTGGCGGTCGAACACGCCCCCGAAGCACCCGCTCTCGCCCCCTCCTTCCAGCGCCCTCCTCCCGCCCGCCTCGCATAACACTCCGCCCGATCCTGGCCCTCCGTTTTCCCTCTGGGTCGATCCGTCTTCCTTCGCCACGCGGCCGAACACGCCGCTGAGGAGTGCTCATGCCACATCTCAATGCCCGCGAGGCCTTCGCGGTCTCATTCCCAGTCTTCGTGATACTGCTGGTCGCAGTTGCGCTCGTCTATTACCGGATCAAGCTTTCAATCGCAACGCGTCGCCATCCCCGCCTCCGCCGCCGCCGCATCGGCATCGTCGCCTCTA
>DATNFD010000053.1:0-19869 GCA_035606555.1 Occallatibacter sp. | reverse complement strand
TCGAGCAATTTCAAAATGATTCAGCCGCAGTTCGAGATCTTGCCCGACTCGAGCGACGACGCCGAAACGCGGCTGTTGGAGGTCGGACGCATCACTCCGGTCTACGAGTCTCTGGGAGGCTCACGCCTGGCTTCGCGCTGGCAGCGCAAAGTGATTTTTAATCTGCTGGAGGCGGTGCGCGGCAACGTGTCGGAAAGTCTTCCCGCACCATTGCTGGCAAGACTCGACATGCCCGATCGCGAGATGGCTCTGCGCGAAGTCCACTTTCCGCCAGAGGGCACTTCCCTCACCCAACTCCAATCGTCCGCAACACAGGCGCACCGCCGCCTGATTTTCGAGGAACTCTTCTATCTCGAACTAGGATTGGAGCTGAAACGCCGCCGGATGCGCGAACGTCAGGGCATCACCTTCGCGACCAGCGACAAAGTACGTGAGGCGATCCGCGAGGTGCTTCCTTTTCATCCAACGGCTGCTCAGAAGAGGACATTGGCCGAAATCGTCGAAGACATGCGCTCTCCGAATCCAATGCGCCGTCTGCTGCAGGGCGATGTAGGTTCAGGTAAAACGATCGTGGCGCTGCAAGCCATGCTCGTGGCCATCGAGAACGGCTACCAGGCGTCGATGATGGCTCCGACCGAAATTCTAGCCACACAGCATTTTCTCGCGGCTCGTAAACTGCTCGAGCGTTCGTCGCGCAACTACAAGATCGTCCTGCTTACGGGCTCACTCGACGAAGATCGGAAGCGCACCAACCGCGGCATGATCAATCGAGGTGAGGCGCAGCTGGTGATCGGAACGCATGCGCTGATCGAAGAGAAAGTCGAATTCGACAATCTTGGCCTTGTGGTCGTCGATGAGCAGCATCGCTTCGGCGTACTGCAACGCTTCAGGCTGATGAAGAAGCCTAACCAGCCCGAGCCCGATGTGCTGGTGATGACGGCAACGCCGATCCCGCGCACGCTCGCGCTTTCGCTTTATGGCGATCTGGATGTCAGCATCCTCGACGAGTTGCCACCGGGCCGAACCCCGATCGTGACACGCCGCGTTGCCGAAGAAGGCTCTGACAAGGTCTGGGAGTTCGTGCGGAATCAGGTAAAACTGGGCCGCCAGGCATATGTTGTGTATCCGGTCATTGAGGGGAGCAGCGACGACCAGCCAGAGCTGGATTTCTCGCACGACGAGGACCGAGCCGACCTTTCCGTTCCCGAGGCCCAACCTGCGAAGAAGACACGGAAGCGCAAGACCGCGGACCTGTTCCCGGGCGCTGCGAAGGAAGCGAATCCAACAGCGAAATCGGGGCTCAAATCGGCAGTCGCGATGCACGAGAAACTGCGTACGGGACCGCTCGCGGGTCTGAAGGTCGGGCTGCTGCATGGGCGTCTCGATTCAGACGACAAAGAAGTGATCATGCGCCGGTTCCAGCGCGGCGAACTCGATGTATTGGTTGCCACTACGGTGATCGAAGTCGGAGTAGACGTCCCCAACGCAACGGTCATGGTCGTCGAGCACGCAGAACGCTTCGGCCTCGCGCAGCTCCACCAGTTGCGTGGACGCGTAGGCCGCGGAGCTGCAAAGAGCTATTGCATCCTGATCACCGGCGGCCGCGTATCCGAGCAGGCCGAAGAGCGCCTCAATGCAATGGTGCGCACCCAGGATGGGTTTGAACTTGCGGAGCTGGATCTTTCCATGCGTGGACCAGGCGAGATTTTCGGAACGCGCCAGGCTGGTTTACCGGAATTTCGCGTGGCAAATCTCGTCCGTGACAAGGCCCTGCTCGAGCTGGCCAAACGCGAGGCCGAGTATTTCGTCAACCACCCCGAAGCTTGCTCCGAGGCGGAAAAGGCCCGGGTCCGTGCACGCCTGAAAGAGGCATGGCAGCGTCGCTATGGACTGGTCGAAGCAGGCTAAGCCGTGGCCGCTCGGCGCCGTTTCATTGCCAGCTCGGCGGCGAGTTGGTCTGCTCCTCCATGGCAAATGTCTGAACCTCCAGATCGATGCTGACAATCTCTTCACCGCAATCTCGTCGGGTCAGTTTCGTACATAGGCATAATTCTGTGAACTGAAGGTGGGCTGCACGGCCCAGTTCCAGCCCTGACGCTACCAGGGCGGTGTAGACCTCCAGGCACGATCGCCTTTCAAACTCGAAAAGCATATCGATCAATCCGTTGTCGGTGGCACTGCGGCTCAGCATCCATCCGCCACAGCCGAGAATCGCTCCTGTGACCGCCTTCACGAGCCGGCTCGGTTCTTCGTTCGAGATTGCCCTCATTTGCAGAGCCCAGGGGATAGCGCTTGACTGCAGTGCGTCGCGAAGAGTCGATTGCGGTTTCACGACAAGGTTATCGGCAAAACCAAGCCGGAAGATCAGATTGTGCAAAAGCGGCCCGATCCGTATAGCGGCGCAACTCCACCCGCGTCCCGGTCGAACGAGATGTTAGCTTGGTACTCAGCATGATCGTCGGCAGCGGCATTGACCTGGTTGAGATTTCGCGCATTCAGCAGTCGATGGAACGCTTTGGCAAGCGCTTCCTCGATCGTGTCTACACCTCTGCAGAGCAGGCATACTGCCTGCGCAAGCGCAATTCCGCCGAGAGTCTTGCCGCCCGCTTTGCCGCCAAGGAAGCGGGAGCGAAAGCCCTGGGAACCGGTATCAGCCATGGCGTGAGCTGGCTGGAGATCGAAGTCGTCCGCGAACCCGGTGGACGTCCCAGCATCCAGTTCCACGGACGCGCCGCAGAAATCGCCGCGAGCATGGGCGCGGCGCGGGTCGCCTTGTCTCTGACCCATACGGGAAGCCTCTCCATGGCAAGTGTCGTCCTGGAAAGCGTGCCCGAGAGCCGCCGAACCTAAGTACATTAACGACAGCGGTTTGCGCCTGGCTATCTCCGGTCTCACCATATGCATCTTCCCTTCTCACCGAGAGGGCATTCCGGTCGGTAACCGCTGCCTTATCTGCTATTCTCAAGGCGATGAGGTGGGCTCAAACTGCCTGCCCGGTCAAAGGGAAACTTCTTGCCGAGCCGGAAAGAGATTCAGTGGTCCCAGCTGAAGGTTGGCGCATTGGTCTTGGCGGCCATGGCCGTATTGATCCTTGTCATCCTGCTGATGAACTCGGCCTCGGGCGGCATCTTCTCGAAGAAGCTCACCGTCCGCACTTACTTTGACAACGCCGGCGGTTTGAAGAACGGCGCTCCAGTCACCCTGGAAGGGGTGACCATCGGCAATGTCATCCGTATTCGTGTGGTCCCTGAGCGCGCTCCCAAGCCGGTTGAAGTCACCCTCCGCGTGGGCGGAGACTATGCCCAGTTTCTTCACACGGATTCGACCACTACCATCGCCCAGGCGGGCGTGTTGGGTGACAGCTACGTCGACATCTCATCGGTGAACGCCAGGGGACCGAAAGTCGTAAACAATGCTGAACTTCCCTCGACCGAAGCACCGAGCCTCCAGGGGGTCATCAGCGCCAGCCAGACCTCCATTGAAGAGATCACCAGGCTGATGCGCAATTCCAACAAGCTGGTCGATTCCCTCAACTCTACGCGCGGCACTCTTGGCGGGCTCATCAACGATTCGAAGTTCTACTCCAAGCTCAACCGCATCGCCGACAACCTCGACAAGCTCACAGCCTCCGTCAACAACGGTCAGGGCACGATCGGCAAGCTGATCGCCGACGACAAGCTCTACACACATGCCGACACCATGATCGGCCACTTCGACCAGATTGCCGAAGGCATTCGGAACGGCCAGGGCACGGCAGGCAAACTCTTCAATGACGAGACGCTCTATACCAACCTGAACTCTTCGATTGCCAGTCTGAACGATCTGCTCAAAGGCGCAAACGAGGGTAAGGGAGCTATCGGCAAGCTCGCCAAGGATCCGGAATTCGCCCGCAAGCTTGACGACACGCTGAGCAGGCTCGACGGCATCCTGACCAACATCGACCAGGGCAAAGGAACCATCGGCCAGTTGATGCAGAATCGCGCGCTCTATGACCACGCTGACGCCACCATGAGCGAAACCCAGCAACTGGTCAAAAGCATTCGCGAGAACCCAAAGAAGTACCTGGTCATTCGCTTGAAGTTGTTCTAGATTGCACCGATCAACCTGATTTCAAGTTCTCTTCATTGCGGATTCGTCTCTTTTCTGGAACCTTCTTCAGGGCTAATGCGTTTCCGCATCATCGGAGGTCAACGTGTCCAGCAAGTCTTCCCTTCTCGCAATGATGGTGTGTGCCGTGTGCCTCGCGGCTCTCGCGGTATTGACTCTCCGCCCCTCCGTTCATGCCGCCGTCTCCGACACGCCTTCCTATGCCGCCAATGGCGACATGCAGCCTCCCTCCAACTACCGCGAGTGGATTTATCTGAGCACCGGTATCGACATGAGCTACTCTCCCAGCGCCATGCAGATGGATCACTCCACCTTCGACAATGTCTTCGTAAGTCCGGCTGCTTATCGCAGCTTTCTCGCCACGGGCACCTGGCCCGACAAAACCATCATGGTGCTCGAGGTTCGTGGCGCAAAAAACAAGGGCTCCATAAACCAGCGCGGCCACTTTCAGGACACCGCCATCATGGGCCTCGAAGTCCACGTTAAAGACGAGAAGCGTTTCCCCGGCAAATGGGCCTTTTTCGAATTCGACTCCATGCAGAAGAACGGCTCGCTCATTCCCGAGAAGGCGCCCTGCTATACCTGCCACGCCGCTCACGGAGCGGTCGACACGACTTTTGTGCAGTTCTACCCCACGCTGCTGCCGCTGGCGAAGGAGAAGAAAACCCTGAGCGCAAGCTATCTGAAAGATGAAAGCGCTACCGCATCGCATTAGTCTGCAGTAAGGCAGTTTCTTGCGGTGCTAGTGAACGATGCCGCCGCGGAAGATCTTCCAGAACTGGACAAAGCACGTGAGCCTCACAATCTGGAAGTAGTCGTGAGCGATCAGGTAGAAGACTGCGGCGCCTGCCCAAACCACGTGCAACGCACCGCCACCCAGTGCGTCGCTGAATGGCAATGGAGCGGCAGAGAGCACCATGGCGACCACAAGCAACGTCAGGTTCACAATGCCCATCACCATGCCAATCTCAAACAACTCTGAGGTGAACGGCCGTCCCAGCCTGAATGCGAGTCGAAGGGCCGAAGGCGCGGAGCAGTCCTCAAGGAACATCAGAACCGGAGCGACAGACACCACCCAGCCCAGCAACGCCCAAAGAGTGAAGAATCCGAGCGAAAGAAAAATGAGCCAGATCGAAAAGCCGATCAGGTCCGGCTCGCTTCCTCTGAGGTGTGTCGCAGCCACCCAGACAACCGAGCGGAGCCATCCCCAGCAAATAGCGCCGAACAGCGCGAGCCACGCCGTCTGCAGAACAATCATTGACAGCGGCCTGAAGCGAATTCCCGGCTCGGCGAGCTTCAATGTGAAACTCCGGCCCAGCGAAGAAACCGCAAGCCACGCCACCGCCCCCACCGGCACAATCCAGCGCAGTTCATGAGCGATCAGAGGCTGATACTGCCACAATGCCCGGCTTAGCTGCCCAGCCGCAATCCATGGATTCTGAGCGTCAATGTCGCTGAGGCCAGCTTCCTGCGGCGTCAGGATTGTCAGCACATGCTGCAGCCTCGACCAGCACAACAACAGAAACGGAATCCCGAACAGCCAGCGCCAGGCCACTTCCACCGCGACTATCGCCGGGTGCCGCAGCATCCAGCCCATCTGGCCGACGAGCGTCTGCGTGCCGCGGATTTGCTCCGCTCTACTGCCTGAGATCACTTCAACCCCAATCTTCTATTTCACGACGAGGTTAACGGCGCGGCCGGGGACGACAATGACTTTCGCCACCGACTTGCCCGCGGTTCGCGCTTTCACTTTTTCTTCCGCAAGGGCAGCTGCTTCGATCGCCCTTGCGTCGGAGCCCGCAGGTACGCGGATGATACTGACCAGTTTGCCGTTGATCTGCACCGGAATCTCAATCTCGTCTTCCTTTGCCAGTCCGGGATCACTCTTCGGCCATGGCTGCCGTAGAACCGCTCCCTCGCCGCCGAGCTCTTCCCACAGCTCCGCGGCCAGAAATGGCGCAAATGGAGCAAGCAGCAGAATGAGCGTCCTCAAAAGCTCATACATCGCAGGCGCGGGAACCTCACCAGCTGCAAGCTGAGCATCCGCTCCCTGAATCTCGTTCACCAGTTCCATAATGGCTGCGACACACGTGTTGAAGTGCCAGCGTCCTTCAAAGTCCTGCGTGATTTTGGCGGTGGTCTGATGCAGCTTGCGCAGCAGCTTCAAGGCAACGCCTTCCGGATTCTCCACCTTCTTCTGCGCACCTGCGCGGGCAGCTGGAGCATACCGCGTCACGATGCGCCACACGCGCCCGAGGAAGCGGCTCACTCCCGCAACGCCATCTTCCTGCCAGTCGAGATCGCGGTCGGGAGGCGCCGCAAACAACGAGTACATTCGCGCAGCATCCGCACCGAATCGCGCCACCATCTCATCGGGCGAGACCACGTTGCCGCGGTTCTTCGACATCTTCGCGCCGTCTTTGAGCACCATGCCCTGCGTAAACAGCCGCTCAACGGGTTCATCGTTGGTGATGAGCCCCAGATCGCGCATCATCTTGGTCCAGAACCGCGAATAGATGAGGTGCAGAATCGCGTGCTCGACACCGCCGATGTACTGATCGATCGGAAACCAGTACTGCGCCGTCTTCGAGTCGAATGGAGCCGTATCGTTTTTCGCATCCGTATAGCGATAGAAGTACCAACTCGAATCGACGAAGGTGTCCATCGTGTCCGTCTCGCGCTTCGCTGGCCCCTTGCACTTCGGGCAGGTGACGTTCACGAAGTCAGAGACTTTACTCAGCGGCGATCCGCCCTGCTGCGTGATCTCGATGTTCTCCGGCAGCAGAACGGGCAGCTGATCGTCCGGTACGGGCACGATGCCATCGTGCTCGCAGTGAATGATCGGAATGGGCGTTCCCCAGTAGCGCTGGCGGCTTACACCCCAGTCCTTCAAACGAAACGTAACCGTCGCCTCGCCGAACTTCTTTGCCGTCGCGATCTCCTGCAGCTTCTTCTGCGCTTCATCGCAGGTGAGCCCATTGAACTCGCCGGAGTTCACAAGCACTCCGTCTTCTGACACAAACGGCAACTCGGATTCCTCGACGGTCGGATCGGAAGGTGCGATCACGCGCCGAACCGGAATCGCATACTTCTTCGCAAATTCAAAATCGCGCTCGTCGTGCCCGGGTACGCTCATGATGGCGCCCGTGCCGTAATCGATCAGCACGTAATTCGCCACCCAGATCGGCACCAACTCGCCACTATAGGGATTGATCGCGAACTTGCCCGTGGGGATACCGTGCTTCTCGATCGCACCGATGTCGCCGGCTTCACGCGCCTTCTTCTGCTCATCGAGCAGCTTCGCAACCTGCTCGCGCAATCCGGCATCGTCCGCAGCCATGGCCGTGACGAGCGCATGCTCCGGCGCCAGCTGCACACTCGTCGCGCCGAAAATCGTGTCCACTCTCGTGGTGAAAACGCGAATCTTCTCCGGCCTGTTTTCGACGCCGAATTCGACTTCAGTGCCCTCGCTGCGGCCGATCCAGTTGCGCTGCATGGTGCGTACCTTTTCGGGCCAGCCTTCGAGCTTGTTGAGATCGTCGAGCAGTTCCTGTGCGTACGCGGTAATACGCAGGAACCACTGCACGAGATCGCGTTGCTCTACGATGGTGTCTTCATGTCGCCAGCAGCGGCCATCAATCACCTGCTCATTGGCCAATACGGTTGCGCACTCTGGGCACCAGTTCACCTTGCTCTTCTTGCGGTAGGCGAGGCCCTTCTCATACATGCGGAGGAAGAACCACTGGTTCCACCTGTAGTAATCCGGGAAACAAGTGGTCACTTCCGTGGCCCAGTCGAAGCCCATGCCGAGCCGCTGGAACTGCCGCTTCATAGCGGCAATGTTGGCCAGCGTCCACTGGCGGGGCGGCGTGTTGTTCTTGAGAGCGGCGTTCTCAGCGGGAAGTCCGAATGCATCCCAGCCCATCGGGTGCATCACGTTGTAGCCGCGCATCCACATGTGGCGCGCAAGGGCGTCGCCAATCGAGTAATTGCGCACATGGCCCATGTGCAGTTGCCCGCTGGGATAAGGCAACATCTCCAAAACGTAGTACTTAGGCTTGCCGCACGAATGAGGCTCGGCGGCGTACATGCCGGGGTCCGCGGCCCAGCGCGCCTGCCACTTTGGCTCAATTGTCGCCGGGTCGTAACGTAGCTCTTTCTCTTCTGCCATAACTCTTCAGTGTAAACGGGGTGGCAGAAGCTTCGTTCGGCAGGGCATCAGGCTGCGGATCGCAAAGGCTTGGCCTGCTGGATACGCTTCAGCCTCTTCGGCGTGTGGAGTGCTTCCCAAAGGTCCGTCCGACGCTGGACATTCAGCCAGAACTCAGGTGAATTGCCAAATACTCGAGCCAACATCAGAGCAGTATCCGCAGTAACTGAGCGGCGATCATTGCAAATTTCATTCACAAGTCTGCGCTGAACACCCATTGCTTCTGCCAGCCCACCCTGCGTAAGCCCGAGCGGTTTCAGGAATTCTTCTACGAGCATTTCGCCGATTGTCGCCGGTTTGCGTTCTGTCTTGAGCATCATCCGACCTCACCGATAGCTGTGATTATCCAGGTAAACTCTTCTGGCCTCACCTTTGTCGCCGATCCACTCGAATATCAATCGCCACTGATCGTTAACCCGGATGGAATGTAAACCTGCCAGATCTCCCCGTAACTTCTCAAAATGATTGCTAGGGGGAACACGTAGATCCGAGTCAGCTGCGGCGTCGTCGAGAAGCTGCAACTTTCTGAATAGACGAGCTTCTACATCGG
The DNA here is from genome assembly GCA_035606555.1 of Occallatibacter sp. Classification (GTDB taxonomy): domain Bacteria; phylum Acidobacteriota; class Terriglobia; order Terriglobales; family Acidobacteriaceae; genus Telmatobacter. The sequence continues at coordinate 11,002 of DATNFD010000053.1, read as the reverse complement.
CTGGGATCTTCTTACTGGAACGATCTTCCAGAAAGAAGTCCTCCAACCAACGGTCCCGAAAGGTGACGATCATCTATCTTGCTTGAATGTACCACTGTACCGTCTCTCGGTACATATTTATTCTACGAGGCTCTTCAGCACCTTCACGTTCCGCTCTTCATCGCCCGGATCATCGTTAGGTGTCTCCGCAACAAAGGCGCAATCGGCGAACCTCGGGTCGTTCAGAAGCCACCGGAACGGTTCGATGCCGATGTTCCCTTGCCCGATGTGCTCGTGGCGATCGAGCTTCGATCCCCGCAGCGCCTTTGCATCGTTACAGTGCCAGACACGAACGGCATCGACCCCAAACGTGATGTCGGCCTGCATGATCGTCTCGCGGTAGCCCTCTTCGGTGGTGAAGTCGTACCCGGAAACATGTGTGTGACATGTGTCCAGGCAGACGCCGACCGGCGCGTGGGTCTTAAGCCGCTCCACCAGTTCCGCAACCTGCTCGAAGTTGCCGCCCAGCGAGCACTCCGCCCCTGCAGTGTTTTCAATCAAAATGCTGAAATCCGTTCCCTGCCAGGGCAAGCCATCTGCGGCGCGTGCGATGGACTCCGCTGCAAGCCTCAGCCCCTCGTTGCGCGTCCGTCCCTTCCACGAACCGGGATGGAGCACGAGGTATTCGGCGCCCAACATGAGAGCCCGCTCGATCTCACCGCGAAAGCAGACCACACTCTTTTCGCGAAACTCCTCCGTCTGGCTGCAGACGTTCACCAGGTAGCTAGTGTGGATGACCAGCGGACCGACATCGAACTTCGCGCGCTGAGTGCGCATCCGATCCGCCTGCTTGGGGTCGACCTTCTGCGGCCGCCACATCCGCGGACTCGAGGAAAAAATTTGCAGCGTGTTCGCGCCGATCTCGTGCGCCCTGTCTACAGCATTGGAGGCACCACCCGCCGTGCCCAGGTGAACTCCGATTCGCTTCGCCATTCCCCGATTCTAACTGGCGAACCGAAGTTCTCTAGCGAACTGGGTGGCCGTCCAAGCTCTGCTTGGGCGTGAAAACGAGGGCTTGGTGCGGCCAGGGTTCTAGACGAGCTTCATCTCCTCCGGATCCCAGCGCACGATCTGCCTCTTCTGAATGCTCAAATTGCTCAGCAGCGCCGCTCCTGCGGCTCGATACCCGAACACTGCATCCTCTACCACCGGCTTGCGCGAACGCACGGAGGCAAAGAAATTCTTGAAGTGGTCGTAGCTGTCGCTGTAACCCTCCGGCGCAACGTACTTCTCAAATCCCGATGGGGGAGGCCCAACAGGATGCTGCTTCGGATATTTCTTCGCATGCTCAGCTTCGATCTGCGCCTGCATCGCCTTCGGGAACGTATCAATCGTCAGCCCCGGATCCTTCTCCCGCGGAACGCGATTGACACTGACCCATCCCCCGCCGATCTCCAGCGTGCCTTCATCCCCGGTGAAGAGCAGCCCCTCGCTCTCCTCGCCGCCATCGACGAAGTTCACGCGCAGGCTGAGATTGAATCCCTCCGCATAGTCGAACAGCCCCAGCACCACATCCAGCGCGTCGCGACCATCCTTCCAATACCGCAGCCCGCCGGTTGCCATGCCCTGCGTCGGCCCATGTGAGCCTGTAATGAAATGCGTCCCGCTGAAGAGATGGACAAACAAATCGCCCGCAACGCCGCTGCCGTAGTCCTTCCACTTGCGCCATTGAAAGAACCGCTCAGCGCTGAATGGCATTTTTGGCGCCGTACCCTCGAAGCGTGGCCAATCGCAAGTCTCCGGCGAGGCATCCGGCGGAATCGTGTAGTTCCACGCCCCCATCGACGAGTTCCGATCCCATCGAGCCGTAACCATGTTCAATTTCCCAATCGCGCCCGAGGCCAGCAGTTCCTTGGCTTTCGCATACAGAATCGAACTTACTCGTTGACTGCCAATCTGCAGGATACGATTCGTCGACTTCGCCGCCTCGATCATCTCCGGCCCATCTTTGTACTCATGGATCATCGGCTTTTCGCAATAGACATCCTTGCCCGCCTTCATCGAATCAATGGAAGCCTGCTTGTGCCAGTGGTCCGGCGTGCCGATGATGACGGCATCGATGTCCTTGCGCGCAAGAATCTCGTTGTAGTCGCGAGTGGTAAACGTGTCGGCGCCCCATATCTCCTTGCTGCGCTCGAGACGGCCGTTGTAGCAATCGGCAACCGCAACCAATTTCACCCCGGGCACCTGCACGGCCTCGCCTGTGTCGTACATGCCCTGGCCGCCTGCGCCAATGAGCGCGATCTGAATGTGGTCATTGGCTGCTACCGCTTGCGAGGGTTCCTGTTCGGGAGTCAACTCGAATACGTGTTTGCCTGCTTCGGCGCTCGTGCGTGATGCGGCCATAGTTGCCGCTGAAATAGCTGCCGCCGTCTTCAAAAAATGTCTGCGATTCCAGATCTGCACAGCTCCCCCCGAAAGATAAAAATCCTGCCGCATACAACCATACACGGGTCAATCGGGGAACTCGCGCATGAGCGGACTGTGGTTGAAGCCCGCTCACCGCGCTCTAATCGTCATCGTCTTTCCGCGGCTTTGAGCGCTTTTCCGTCAGCATTGCGGGGACGGGTTTCGAACCCATGGCATCCTTCCAGAGCACCACATTCAACTTCTGCGCATCGGCCTGATCCGCGTGGCGGAAGTCCATCTTCGAACTTTCTTGCGCGCCGGGCGCCTTTTTTGGATTGGCCGTGTAGATCAGTCCATTGTCGCGATTGGAGTAATCAGCCGAATATGCCGGCTGGTCGCCCGGCCCCGTGAACAGCGTCGACACCATCGAGCTGAACGCGTCGTTGTTATTCATCGGCGGCAATCCGAGCAGGGTCTCCATCGTGCGAATAAAGCTCACCGTTGAATAGAACCGGCTGTCAACAACCGGCGCTCCATCATTTCCGTGTGGCGCATATTTGCTGATCACCAGCGCGATACTACGATGTGCATCGACGTGGTCCGCTCCATTCTGCGCATCGTCTTCAAGGATGAAAAACGCTGTATCGTCCCAGAATGGTGAATGCGAGACAGCATCAACTGCGCGGCCGACTGCAAGATCATTGTCCGAAACGCTGGCCCTCGGCGTTGGCTTTCCAGGCGCGGTTCCATTGGTGTGGTCATCTGGAATCCGCAACTGGATGAAGTCCGGCATCGTGTCTTTGCCCTGATCGCGGTCTGCTTCCCACTGCTTCAGGTGCCGCAAAAACACTTCGACTCGAATTTGATCGGGAATCGCGAGATTAAAATCCGGAGCCTCTGGCGCAAAGTGCCCGACAAGCTCGGGCTTTGTTGGTTTCGCCGAAGCAATGAGTGGAATCGGCCACGGCCATTTGTTCGTACCCCCACCCCACTCCGCGGGAATCGGCTCTCCGGGTGCAATCGCCTTGCGCGCGCAGGTGGTTCCCGGCAGCATCGGCCCCGCCTGCGGACTGGCCCCCTTCAGTTCATCGCAGAAGACCTCTGCGATGTACTCGCCGAAATGGTAGTACGTTTTTCCGTGCTTCGCGAGATTGGTCCAGAGGTACCCGCTCGCAGGCTCGTTTACGTCGGGGATATTTTGCTCCAGGGGCAGCCCTTCAGCCACGACGCCTTCAAAGTCGTATGTACGCTCGCTCCCGCGATAGGCCTGCTGCCATGTCTTTTCCAGGTAGTCGGTCCCGATCGCCGCATTTGACCACACATGTCCCTCGCCGGACACTTCGCCGGAATCGTAGAAGTTGTCCAGTACTCCGAACTGCAGCGCGAGCTTGTGTAGATTAGGCGTGATGTCTTTGCCATACATCGTCAGGCTGCTGTCTCCGTTGCCGATCGGCTTTCCATCCTGATCGAGATCGCCAAAAATCTGGTCGTATGTCCGGTTCTCCTTGATGATGTAGATGACGTGCTTGATGCGATTGCTGGATCCGTCGGAGAATCTAATCTTCTCCTCCGCTGCCTTCATCCGATTCGACTCGAGCACCGTCTCCGTATAGTCGTGCAGCTTCTGATCCATCTCGTTTTCGTTCAGCACCGCAAGCGATCCATACAGCAGCGTTGCAATGTAGTTCGTCTTCTTCGGCATTCCGGGCTCAGGCTTCTGGTCCTTCGGAGGATACGGATTCGCAACCGTTCCCTTGCCTTTATCCGTCGCAACAAACAGCCGGCCACCCGGTTTTCCCGGAAGAAACGCCATCGACAATGGCATCCACTCCGTCGGCACGAATCCCTGGGGCTCCACCATTCCGGCGCGCGACGCCTTCGCCGTAAGCTCCTTCGTATTGATTACGGCAACCGCATCGCTGGCCATGTTTGCGACGTACAGCTTACTGCCGTTTGCGTTCAACGCCACCGCGACAGGTTCCGCGCCAAAGTAGCTTTGACCAGGCAGCCGAGTATCGAAATACCCCTTCAACGCAAAATGCCCCGAACCCACGTTCACAGCCGCAACCGCATCGCGATTTGCGAGCGCCACATACAGCGTCTTGCCATCGGCAGTCAACGCGAACGCGCATGGATGCGTTCCCGGCCGCACCGGATCGGGCGGCTTCAGCAGCGCCAGTTTGCGGCCCACAGCATTTTTCTGCAAATCGAGTTCCACAATCTCCGACGCATTCCACAGCGCAACAAATGCCCGGTGCCCGTCCTTGGAAAGCTGCAGCGCCACGGGATACGTCGAGGGCACAGCATCGCTCTCCGTCAGATCGAATCGATGCTCAATCTTCCCCGTTGTGGCATCGATCAGCAGGGCATCGTCTGTCAGGTTCTCCGCAACCAGCAATTTCTCCGCACCGTTCGCTCGAACGACTGCAATTGCCGCGGGAAACGGTATTCCCTTGTTCCCATCCACTCCGCCAATCAGTTTCGTCTTGTGCCCCGGATCGAGTGTCTCGATTGGCAGATGGATGATCCGATCCGGCTCGATCCGCCCCTCGGCAAAGCGATATACGAGGATCCCGCTCCCGGTATCGTGCGGACCGTGCTTCGGCTGATGCTTCCCTTCCGGATCTGTCTCCGAACCGATACTCGCATACAGATGCGTGCCGTCACCGCTGAATGCCAGCCCCGAGTAGAGCGTCTGATTCCCGCGGCCGGAGTATGTCCGCTCATCGGGGAAGTCCGTCACCTTCTCCGTCTCGGTATCGTAGACCGCAAGCGACTGCTGGTACTTCGACTCGTATGTTCCATAACCCGCGTTCACCGTCACAACGTAGCGACCACCCGGCGAAATCGCCATTGAGATAGGCTCGCTGTTCAGGCGCTGCGGATTACCAGGCACCGGCTCAATCAACTGCTTGCTCGTGGAGAGGTTGATCGTCTGCGCAATACTTACCTGCGTTCCGGCCGTCAACAAAAATCCAGCTACGAAAACCAACACCGAATTTCGCATGGCAAAACAATATCAAACGAAGCGCCTGCGCTTTCATACATCGACGTGGCCCGGCCTGCCTCCACACCAGATCGTCGACCGATTCAGCCCCGCACGCACCTGCAATAATGTTTAGTCATGCATACGGTAGTCACCGCAGAGAGGCTCTGGGACGGAACGAGCCTTCATCAGAATCCCCTCATCCTTATAGAAGACGGCCGCATCCATTCCGTCACGAGCCGTGAAGCGTCAGAGCTTCCTGCGGGCGCCCGCGTCCTCGACTATCCGGGTGCAATGCTCGGGCCTTCTTTCTTCGACGTTCATATTCACGGGGCCGCCGGTCACGATGTAATGGAAGCGACTTCTCCGGCGCTCGAAGCAATTGGACGGTTTCTTGCGTCGCGTGGAACCGCGGCCTATCTGGCCACCACGGTTACCGCCCCGCTCGATGCGACATTGCGTGCACTCGACGGCATTGCAAACGAGATCGCGAAATTGCCTGAGCCGGGTCGCGCACGTCCTCTCGGTATCCATCTCGAGGGTCCCTTCCTCTCGCACGAAAAGCGCGGTGTGCAGCCTGCCGAACATCTGCTTGCTCCAAATATCGCCACGTTCGATCGTCTTATCGATGCCGGAAGGGGTCACGTTCGCCTCATTACGATTGCGCCCGAACTTCCCGGGGCCGAGGAACTCATCCGGCACGCCGTCTCGCGCGGGGTACGCGTCTCCATGGGGCATTCCAATGCGACAGCTGTCGAAACGAAGAGAGGTATTGCCGCCGGTGCATCCAGCGCCACGCACACATTCAACGCGATGCGAGCGCTCGATCATCGCGAGCCCGGCATTCTCGGCACGGTTCTTACGAGCAACGAACTCTACTCCGAGTTGATCTGCGACGGAATCCATTCACAACCGGAAATTGTCCGTCTCTGGTGGAAAGCGAAAGGCCCGGAGCGCGGCATCCTTGTAACGGATGCGATGTCGGCGGCGGGGATGCCCGACGGCGAGTACCAGTTGGGCGGGTTTGCTGTCGAGGTGAGAGATGGCCGGGCCATGGCCCGCGGAGTCCTCGCAGGAAGCGTGCTCACACTCGATCGCGCACTTTCAAATTTCGTTCAGTTCACAGGGGCCGCAGTAGACCAGGGTCTGCGCCTGCTCTCCGGCAATCCGGCAGCGATGACCGGCCTCGATCACCGCGCCGGCAGCATCGTTCCCGGACGCGCCGCCAACCTCGTTGCCATCGATCCGCAGGGGAGATTGCTCGCTTCTATCCTCGCCGGTGCGCCGGTAAACTAGCCCGCAGCCTTCGCCAACTGCTGCGCGCGCCACACCGCACCCTCAATGCCTGCCACTTCCGTGTCGCGTACCGGCATCTCCGGGGCCGCCGCTTGTAGCCCGATAAAAAATGCCTTACGTACCAAGCGCGATTTCCCAATCACACTTCCAATCCACGCCACTGGTACTTCCACACATAGGCCGTGTTTGCGGCGGAGCTTCGCGCGGACCAGCAGCACGCTGTCCACCAGATCATCAGCCGCCTGTTTCAGTACTTCCAATGCCACGGCATCGCCCTCTTCGGCCAATTTGTCCACTGCGGGAGCCAGGGCGGCAAAATCCGGTCCGGGCGTGCTGTCGCCCAGATTCACCAGTTCCTCCAGTGTCTTCGTTTTCCAAATACCGCCTACCGTTTCCAGGATCCGCGTTGGCTCTTCGCGATCGTAGGCGCGAAGGCCGCGCCGAACCGCGTGCAAGCCGATCCAGTATCCCGAGCCCTCATCCCCAAGACGAGAACTCCATCCCCCCGCGCTTTCCCTTCCGCCGTCTGGAGCGCGCCCGATACAGTTCGAGCCGGTTCCGGCGATTTGCAGAATGCCTGCCCCCCCCTTAAACGCGCCATCAAGGGCGATCACCTCATCCCCTACGACCTCTGAGTGTTCAACGCCGAACTCGGCGAAGACGCCTGTGATCCATTGCTTAACCCCGGGCATGCTCGCGCTCGCGACGCCGGCAGATGCAGCCCTCACGCCTTTGACTCCAGCCTGCGCGAAGACATCCTCGAGAATAGCCCGCAAATTGGCTTCCGCCGCCTTGGCGCCGACGCGCAATCGCTTGATTGAACCATTCTCGGCGAATGCCAGCACTTGCTCGCCATCGACGATGGAGGCGCGCGTTCTTGTACCCCCGCCGTCAATGCCCAAAACTCTGCCCATTAGCCCGCTACTCCTCTTTCGCCGAAGCTGCGCCCGATGTTTCACCACCATTGTCGCGCAGCGTCCCGGCCAGCACGTTCAAACTGCCGTCGTTCCTGGGTACTTTTAGCCCCAGAATATGAGCGATCCACGGATATAGATTCGTGTTTTGAAATGGAGCTACCGTCTTGCCGGGAAGAATATCCGGACCAGCCGCGAAAAAGATCGCCTTCATCTCTGGGATCCGGTGTGGATCGAATCCGTGCATGCCGGTCTCTGGAGCCTTGTCAGGTTTGCCGTCGGCGGGCTTGTGTGCGCGAATCGCGTAGGGCCCAGTCGCAATCACAATGGGATCCCCTTCACGCGAATTCTCGTTGTAGTGCAGACCGGCCGGCACGTCCTTGCGGCGGTAAGCCGTAAATTGCGAAGAGGCCTGCTTCAGCTTCGCGTACGCACGCGCTCGGCCCTCTTCTGTCTTGCCATAGAGCAAGATCCCTGCATTTTCGAATCCGCTGAGATCGGCAAATTCATCCAGCGTGACCCAGCCGCCCTCCACCTTCGCCATCCCATGGTCACTCACGACCACAAGGTCGATCGGCAACCCGGTTGTCTTCAGTGCCTTTTCCAGCTTCCCGATCAGCTTGTCCATTTTGAGCACAGCGACCTTGGTCTGCGGCGCATCGGGTCCGAACTCATGCGCTTCGTGGTCAGGCTCGGAGTAGTAGATGGTAATGAAATGGGGCCGATCGGCTTCCGGCATTTTCAACAACGCGATAGCATCATCGATGCGCGCCTGCTCCACGTCCGCACTTGCCTGTGTTTTGTTGTCGAACTCGGCATACCAGGTGGGCCGATGCCCTGCAATTTCAGCCTCGGAACCGGGCCAGAAAAGGCACGCCGCCCTCATCCCCTGCGCTTCAGCCAGGCTCCATAGCGGAACCCCGCTGTACCAGCTTCCGTCGCGGACCACATTCGGATCAGAAATGGCATAGCGAGCGTGCTTCGTCTCGTCGTAGAAGGTGTTTGCGACCAGCCCGTGATGCTCGGGATAGAGTCCCGTCACGATCGTGAAGTGATTGGGAAAGGTGAGCGAGGGATAACTTGGCATCATGCCCTCGGGCGCCCAAACTCCCCTTTTTCCCAGAGTCAGAAGGTTGCTGGCGTCGTCACGCTTCGCGTAATCCCAGCGAAATCCATCCAGCGAGACCAGCACAACATAATGCGCCCTTTGTGCCGCATCTGAGTTCTGTGCGTTCTCAACATGGACCAGCGGCAGAGCCCGGTTGCCGCCTGGGATCGGCAGGGCCCGCTGCCCGAGCAGCGGGAGAGCGAAGAACACCGCAAACGACGCCCACACCGCACCGTTCGGTACGCGAAAACGCAATCTCAATCTCCCCGAACAGCTTACCGCACAGAGAGGCCGTTTTCCCTGACCTAAAGATCCTTTTACAATCCGCCTTCGGCATCGATTACCAACAGGTAAGGACGCAAGCTTGGAAGCTTTTGAGAATCCTCGATTTCCAAGTAAGATTCAATCATCTGACCAATCCAGATTGACCAATAACTGCGGATGAGATGCCTCATTACCCTCTTCGTTCTTGTTCCAAGCCTGACGGCGATGGTCCTCCTACTGCCGATCTGTGGGTTCATGTGTACGCGGAGGAATCACGACAAACGATGGGACTGGATGCTCGCAGCAGGCGTTCTTTCGCTTCCCATCGGCGTGTTCGTGGATTTCTTCATCCGCTCCCTCAGCAAACTTGTCCCGCATAAGTTAGATCTCTACGTATACAGATTCAGTGAATACTTCGGGACACCCAGTTTTCACATTGGGCAGTTTCTGAGCCACCATCTGGTCGCATACCTGATCATTTACTTTGCGTACTCAATCCTGCCATGTTCCGCCATGGCCGTATTCTCTTTCTACCTCTGGAAGTTTGGGACGAATGAGGCACGTCCGCTCCTTATGTCGTTTGTGCTGAATTTGGTGCTCGCGCTTCCGATTTACTTCATGTTCCCCGTTTGCGGGCCCACGTATGCTTTCGCTGGATTCCCCAATCAACTGCCGGGAGCCATTGTTCCGCATCCCGTGCTCATCGATGCACCACCGAATGGGATACCGTCCGTACACTTTTCCAGTGCTCTCCCCGTGTTCTGGTTTGCGCGACGTTGGAAGTGGGGAACGATTCTGGCGGGAACACACCTGGCGCCGATAGCGATCGCAACTCTCGGGCTGGGTGAGCACTACATCCTTGACCTGGTGATCGCTGTCCCCTACACGGCGCTCGTTATCTGGCTCTGCCACGAACGCGTACAGAAGGAAGATACTGAATCGCAATCAATCAGGACGGAACAGACCGTCTTCGTACCGCATGCTGACGCCTGAACCACGCAGTGCCTGAGCCCGTCAGCATCATCCAGAGCAATAAGCGCACTTCGGCGGATGTCAGATCACCGAAGCGACACTCGCGAATGATCCCACCCGCGAGGGTAGCTACAAGAAAGCCCTACCGGCTGGGAGACTGCGCCGGAGTGCTGGCGGGGGCAGGCGTCTGCGCCGGTGCAGAGGATGGTTCTGCAGCAGGAGTCACCGATGCCGGCTGATCCTTTGCGAATTTCCGAATCAACTGGACCAGGCCTTTCACTTCATCGTTATTCGCGCGTGCCGCGTCTTCCGGAGGCATCTTTCCTTTGCCCTTGCGGATGATTTCGATCAGCGCCTGGTCTGACATGCTCGACAGCGTTTTCGGATCGCTCCAGTCCATCAGACTGAGTTGCATCTCTTTGGCTAGATCAGTTTTCCCATCTCCCGCCGCGCCGTGGCATAGCGCGCAATCGAGTTCGTACACTTTCTTGGCCTTCGCCATCGAGTCCGCAGTCGCCTTCTTTCCGGTGGCGGCGGACTGGCTGGCTTCCTGCGGGGGACGTGCCGGAGCGGATGCGGCTGCAACAACAAACAAGACAACCGCTGCGAAGAGCAAGAACGACTTAAGCATAAGTTCTCCTCAGTTGCAGGTGTCTGGGGTTTGGCATCGGCAGCTGTTCAATTTTTATTCGACGCCATTATAGGCCCGTTTGAAAGTGAGTTGCATCACGTGTTTTTTTACTGCGGAGATACCCCACCGATGCACCCCCGTCAGCCGTCGAACCGCAGCCCTAATACTCGTTGTGGTATACGTTTGCACATGCTCTCACGCGGCCTTTGCTCGGCTCTTCTTCTGGCATCGTTTTTGGCGCCCATTTCTCCCAGTCCAGCGCAGAACCCCGCACCCACGCCCCCACTGGGATGGAACAGCTGGGATTCCTATGGCCTGACGATTGATGAAACCGACTATCGCGCAAACACGAAGGTCCTCGCCGGATTGCGTGAGTTCGGCTGGCAGTACTCCGTCATCGACGAGGGTTGGTACATGCAGGACCCGTTCGCAGAGACGGTCGA
>DATNFD010000052.1:0-13109 GCA_035606555.1 Occallatibacter sp. | reverse complement strand
CTCGTCGGAAGAGTAACTGTAAGACTTGTCCCGCCCGAGAACTGACTCAGGTTTGCCAGATTGTACGTGCCCGGCGACGTCCCCACCCAAACATAGTAGCCAGTCGCATTCGATGCTGCGGTCCAGGTGAACGTCGTCTTTGCGCCAGTGAGCGTGCTGCCCGAGGCCGGGCTGGTAATCGCCGCAATCGTCGCTGGATTGACTATGAGTTGCACGGTCGCGATCGCTGACGTGTAGTCTGCCGTGTCCTCCGGAGTAAAGGTGACGCTAAGCGTGTCTGTCCCAATCGCAGGAATGCTCCCTGCCGCCGGAGTGTAAACGAATGTTCCAGGAACGCTTGCTGTGGCGTCCAGCTGCGAAGCACTCAGAGCCGTGCCGTAGTTGATTGCGGCAGGAGTGGGCCATGAGATCGTCGGGGTTCCCTTCGTTGCAGTGCCGCTCAAGGAAATGCTCTGGGACGCGTAGTTCGGGCCAGCCGCATTCAGATTGTTGTCGGTCAGGACGAGCGAGCCGCTGAGCGTACCCGTGCTCGTCGGTGCAAAACTGATCGGCAGAACGCATGAACTGCCCGCCGCAAGCGTACTTGAATTAGATGAACCGCTATTCACCACCGAACAAGCGGAAAGCACATTCTCGTCGAGCGTGAAGTTAGTACTGACGCTTGGATTGCTTCCAGAAGCTGGAATGGGAAAAGTGAGATCAGCGTTGCCGACGTTGGTCAGAGTCACTGTCTGCGGACTATCGGCACTAGTTGACCCAACCGTCGAAGATGCAAATATCACAGCTGGCGGATTTGAGGAAGAAAGCTTAACAACTCGTGCGTTTCCGGAGTCTGCGATGAAGATGTTACCTATCGGATCGTTGGCGATGGCCCACGGCTGGTTCAGTCCTCCCGCAGGGATCGTGGTCTGGACGTATCCCCCTGATGTCGGCCTCTCCATGAAAACCTGGCCTGCATCACCCATTTGGCCGCTGTCAGTGTAAACGACGTACAAGTTACCAAAACCGTCCAAGGAAACGCCGGTCGGGACACCGCCGCTGGGCAACGGAATGGTGCTTTGCACATAGGCATTTCCGGAACGAGCTTCCTTCAGGACAAGACCGTTCGATGTATTTGAGACGACGTAGATGTTCCCGTCTGCATCGACTGCAACTGCCGACGCACTAGGTAGCCCGGTGTAAATAGTATTTGAGTTGTTATAAGACTGACGCGCGGGAGTCTCAATAAGCAAAATACCGTTCTCGCAAATGATGTATACAGTGCCGTTTCCGTCAACTGACACACCCATCGGAATGCTCAGACCGCTTGCAACAGTGCTTTCAACATAGCCAGACGGAGAAGGCTTCTCTCTCAACACTCGGCCATTCCCAGTATCCGCGATGAAAATACTCCCGCTTCCGTCAACCGCTAAGCCTTGCGGACCAGAGAGTCTGCTGGTGGGAAGAACGCTTTGGACAAAGCGTCCGTCCGAGAAGGTCTGTTTTACTACCTGATTTGAATTTGGCAAAGACAAGTACATATTCCCGCTTGCTTCAAGGGCAATGCCGCCGCTCCAAGCTACATTGTTGACGACGGTAGTTTGCGTCCGCGGAGCGAAGTTCACGAGAGGCGCGACCCCGGTACCAAACATGAAGCCGGTAGCGATCGGATTGCCACTCGTGTCTTTCAAAATTACAGCTCCGCTTCGCTTGCCTGCGAAATTAGGTGTGAACGTCACATTCACCGTGCAGACGCTATACCCGTACCCAAAGTACGAGCCAGCGACACATGTGCCTGTGCCAGCATCTGCGAAGTCCAATCCTTCGGCACCTTGAGCGACCACCGAAGTGGAACCGATCGTGATCGGACCTATGAACGTGAACATGAGCGGCACAACGCCGGAAGGTGCACCTACCGCGATGCGGCCGAAATCGGTCGGATACACTTGCGGAATTTGGGTGCCACTGAAAGCACCGCCGGCGTAGATATTTTCATTCCCGTCCACAGCTACATCAGTGATACCGGCCAATCCCGGCCCGCTGCTGATTGTTTTGACCGAAGCCGACTGCGAGATAACGCCGTCCTCCGCAAGGATCTCGTAGATTGCAGCGTTGCAGTAATCGGAAAAATAGAGATTGCCTTGAGTGTCGAGCGAGACGCCGTCGGGGGAACAATAGTTGGACGCCAGGGTAAGAATCTGGGGAGAGAGTGGGATAGAACCATTGACTGCGATGATCTCTTTTACCGCATGATTGCCGGAATCTGCAACGTAGAGATTCCCACCGGCGTCGACGGTCAAGCCTCGAGGACCGCTGAAGCCGCTTCCCAGTTCGAGAATCGTCGGAGAGGTCGGCACACCGCCGTTCACCGCGAGCATCTCGTATATATAGCTCTTGTAATAATCAGCTACATATACATTTCCAGCAGAATCAACAGCCAACCCTTGTGGGAAAGTGAACCCGCTACCTAGCTCGACTACTGTTGGCGATGCAGGAATTGATCCGTTGACGGCAAGGATCTCCTTGATGGTCTGGCCGCTTGGCGGGCTAGTGTCGTTGTCGTCAGCGAAAAAGACGTTCCCGTTCTTGTCCACCGCAATTGCTTCAGGATTCCAAATGTCTCGGTACAGAACTCTGATCGTCGGATTTGGTGGAATCGCGCCATTCACCGCTAGGATCTCAGAAATCAGGAATGTATCGGCATCAGCAACGAAGAGATTTCCGTACTGATCGACCGCAATGCTCTGAGGCTGATAGAAACCTAACGCGACGGGTCTCTGGGCGCCATCGAATTGAACCGACTGAGCAAACGTCGTGGCCGAGAAAACTGACGCGAGAATGCAAATGAGTGCGCGGAAAAAGGCGAGCTTTCGGGCTGGTGATATTGACAAGTGCAATCGCTTCACGGCGGTTTACTCCCTGGGAAATGAGCTAAGTTGCCGGTCTGAGCTTTCTAGACCAACTTGAACAGGCACTGCTCGGGTGCTCGCAAACCGCGCAAAGCATCCACTTCACATCTTGTTGGGAACTGGGGAACGACGATGCGAGATTAACACATAACACGCAAAGAACCGGCACCATGCACCTGGAACTCTGGTGCTGCTTAGTTGGGTACTAAATGGGCAGTGCAACATCCTGGTACTGGATAGGTCTCAAAGTTACGCGGCGGAGCACATCGGCTATCGGGTCTCGCTTTCCGAAAACCACCAGCCGCATCCGCTCCGACCGCGATGCCGTAACCATCGAGGCATGATCGCCCGATGTGGCCAAAAGAAAAGCGTCCCGACGAATTTTGTCGGGACGCAAGGTATTCGACATCGCGCTTCGATCATGCGCAACCGCGCTACTCAGGTAATGCGAGTTGGCCCTCGATGTGGAACTTGCCGGTTGCAACGGATGCTCCTGTATCGGGCTGCCCGCCGCCAATGCTGACCGTGTAGTCTCCCTGGGCGATGATTGGATTGCCATCCTCCGTCACCATTCCCAAGTCACGCGGCCTCAATTCGAAATGAACCTTCTGGCTTGCGCCCGCATCAAGATGAATCCGCTCAAAACCACGGAGAGCAATGAGAGGCGCACCCTTGACCTGCGGAAACTTGAGATAAAGTTGAACGACTTCGTCGCCCGCGATCTGTCCCGCATTCGTCACCGTGACATCTGCGGTGACAGGCTGCCCTGCAGCAATCGGTTGCGTGGGCACGCTCAGGTCGCTGTAGTTGAACTTCGTATAACTAAGACCATAGCCGAACGGATACAGAGGCTTGCCGTTGAAATATCGGTAGGTTCGATTCGCCATTCCATAGTCTTCAAAATTCGGCAACTGATCGACCCCTTTGTAGAACGTGACCGGCAGGCGCCCTGCAGGATTGTTCTTGCCGCTAAGAGTCTCAGCAACAGCCGCACCGCCCTCTTCGCCCGGATACCATGCGTCCACAATCGCGTTGGCATGCTCGTTGATCCAGTTGACAGCCAGAGCACTGCCATTCATCAGAACAACCGCCAGCGGCTTGCCCGTTGAGGCGACCGCTTCGACCAGGTCTTCTTCGGGTTGCGGCAGATCGATACTGGTGCGATCGCCACCAAGAAAGCCAGGTTCGCTCACCGGCATCTCTTCGCCCTCAAGCTGACTGGTGATTCCAACAACTGCAATGACGACGTCAGCATTTTTGGCTGCCGCGATCGCTTCCTGCGAAGGAGCATTATTGACTTTGGCCCAGATCAGTTCCGCACGCGCCTTGCTGTTTCTGGTCCCATAGGAGATTTCGATCGCGACTTTCCGGCCCTTCTCAAGATGGACGCGGCCAATGCCTGATGAGAGTCCACGCGTGCCGCCGCCGAACGCCATCGCTACCTGCTTCTCGTCCACTGCGACACGGCCAAATCCCTCGCAACGGATGCCAATGAGAAAATCTCCTGATTCTGTAGGTGTCAGAAAACCCGAATACTGGACGCCGAACGTCTTCTTCCCCGCGATTTCTTTCGGGAGATTGTCTTCGGTGAGTTTCACGTTAGGTTCGATGCGGCTGATGATCGGCGGTGTGTTGGAAGGCTGGCCGGGCCCTCTGCGCATCCCCTCGTTGTAATCGGCCTTTAGCCCAGGCTTTCCGTCAGGAGTGGTCAGAAGAGTATCGGGCACCAAAGTCCCATCGGCGCGCAGGAACTGCGTACCCGGAATGAAATTGATCGTCGCGTTCGGGAACTCAGCATGGAGTCCATCGAGGATCGAGACAATGTGCGTGGGCTGGCCGGCGTAGTTTCCAATAAGCGGCCTGGTCTGATCGGCGAGCGGCCCCACAACGGCGATCTTCTTGATCGACGGTTTCAGCGGAAGCAATCCATCATTCTTCAACAGAACCATGGATTCATTGGCCAGTTTGCGCGCATGGGTGCGATGTTCCGCGCTGTCAAGTTCCTTCTCGTCGATCTTCGTATAAGGAACCATGTCAGGAGGATCGAACATGCCAAGCCTGATGCGGGCGGTGAAGAGCCTAATAAGCGCGTTATCGAGAGTGCTTTCCGGCAAATATCCCTGTTGAACGGCATCCACGTAAGCTTTTTCGACCGGTTCGCCAAATCGGGAAGTGAACGTTACGCACTCGTTATCCATGCCTCGGATCACTGAGATTGCGGCGCCCTGAGCTTGCGTCGTGCGATAACGATGATTAGCAGCCACATCTCTCACGGCATCGCAATCTGACACAACATATCCCTGGAAGCCCCACTTCCCGCGAAGCTGGTCCTGGAGCAGGTACTGATTTGCGCAAGCAGGTTCGCCGTTGATGGCGTTATAGGCGCACATAATGGAGCCTGCTTTGCCTTCCACAATCGCCGCGCGGAATGCGGGCTCATAGGTGTCCACCTGGTCGTGTTTGCTCACGTCCACGTCGGCGAAGTGGCGCGTTGGCTCCGGTCCGCTGTGTACGGCGTAGTGCTTCGGCGTGGCAATGGCGAGGTAGTATTTGGAATCTGTGCCCTGCAGTCCCTCCACATAGGCAACTCCCATGCGACCGGTGAGGAAGGGGTCCTCCCCATAGGTTTCTTGGCCGCGGCCCCACCGGGGATCACGGAAGATGTTGAGATTCGGCGACCAGAAGTCCAGGCCACCCATGATGCCGGTGTGCCCTTCGCGGAGATTCTGCACGTGCTTGATCCGGCCTTCAATACCGATCTGCGCGGCCATGGTGTGAATCCCGGGCGCATCGAACGTGGCCGCAAGGCCGATGGGCTCCGGATACTCCGTGACCCCTTCATTGATGACGCCATGAAGTGCCTCACTCCACCACTGATATGCGGGTATCTTGAGCCGTGGTACTGCCGCGGAGTTGTTCTGCATCTGAGTAGCCTTCTCCTCAAGCGTCATGCGGCGAACAAGGTCAGTAGCGCGCTGCTCAGGAGCAAGCTGTGGATTCAGGTAAGGAGGATTGCTCGCATCCTGAGCACCTGCATGTGGAACAGTTGAGCTGAAAAGTAGGATCCCGAAACAAGATACGATGCACTCGAGAATTCGCGTCACACGGCTTTTCATACATTTCTCCGGGTTGGATTGTAAGCGATGGCTGCTGTTGCGACTGTGATTGCCGGTATCGGCACTTGCGTTTCTGGTTTAGTCTGAATGAACTTCTCTGAAGAGCAATGGTGCGAACTGATTCAGGTAGTCTCGCCAGTTGTTCCAGGCATGAAAACCGCCGCTCTCATGTTCTTCAACATTGATGCCTGCTTGCTTCAGCAGTGCAACGGTAGCGTGGCTGTTCTGAAGGGCAATGTCGTATTTGCCTGCAGCAACCCAGAACAGACGAAACTGTTTCCCAGAAGAGCGGTATCGCGCAACATCTGTGTCCTCCTCTTCCTTGATCGTATTGGGAAACCAACCTGAACTGAACACGCCGACATATGCGAAGTCGGCCGGATTCGCGAGAGAGATGTTGAGGGCCTGCACTCCGCCCATCGAGAGGCCCGCGATTGCACGATGATCCCGGTCCGCAAGCGTCCGATAGCGCGCATCGATGTAAGGAATAACGACCTTCACCAGATCATCGTTGAACGCATCGTGCCCCATACGGAAGCCCGGCGTCAGGCGAAATTCCGTTGACGTGTGGCCGGCGGGCATCACGATAATCATCGGTGCAGCTTTGCCGGCCGAAATCAGATTGTCGAGAATCGCTTCGGCTCGGCCTACTGTGCCCCACGAATCGTCAGAGTCGCCTCCGCCGTGAAGGAGATAGAGCACCGGCAGACGTGCAGTGCCGTTCTCATATCCTGGCGGCGTGTAAACATGCATGCGCCTTCCCCCCGGTATGGCGCTGGAATCGTAGTAAAGGGTCGATATCGCTCCGTGCGGAACACCCGCCTTGTACTCCATGAAGTCTGCACCTGGCACTTCATACATGCTCGATGAGTGCGTAAGCGACTGCGATGTAAGCGGATTCCGCGGATCTGTTGTGCTGACGCCGTCCACAGTGAAGGTATATCTATAAATCCCAGGCTTGATGGGACCAATCACCGTCTCCCACACTCCCTGCTCGCCTTTGACGAGCGGCACGCCGGCTGCGTATTTCGCCGTCTCTTCCGGCGTGATGTTCGGCGTAGCTTCGGGGCCCTCGGCGTGAAGCTTCACCTCTCTCGCGCTGGGCGCCCAGATCCGAAAGCGAACGCGACGATCCGGCAGCACCTCGACCGATTTGAGCGTATCGTTCGGTGTGGGCGTGGGCATCTGCAGCGCCGGGCGGGGTGCTTGGTCCGCCGGTTGGTGCGGCTCAGTTTGAGCAACAGCTGAAAGTGCCATGCAGGTCAACGCAAAGCCAGCGAACTTACTCCAGATTGGCAGCATCGATAAAGCTCCTTTCAAAACGCACCGCCACGCGCCGAAATGGCCATGTCCAGTCGTTCTCAATACGTCCGGGCTGTTTCTGTCTTGCCGGGCCACTTATCTGTGCGAAATGGTGCTGCAGGCAGCCCGGCACCGTTAAAGAGCGTCGCAGCAGGATTCGACTGCCATGCGTAACGAACCTGCGTAGGATTCGGTACGGATGGCGATGACACGATTACGCTATCCCCGTCGATGCGTCCATCAGCCCAGAACCAGTTCCGGTCGTCTCCCGCAATGGAGAACTCACCGAGTCTGTCGCCCCGGACTACGAGGCCACCTTCCGTGTGAGAGAAGCGCAGCCGGATCGAGCCGGGAAGATGCTCGACAGATTTCAGCATCGGACCGGAATAGACGACATTCTTGCCGTACTGTTTCGCGAGCGCACATAGCGCAAGCCGATCACCGACCGGCTCTTTGTCTTTCGCATGAATATTATCTGCGTCGCCGGTATCGATGGTGACAGCCAGACATGAATTCGGAACTGTCGTCGCCGTGACAGCCTGGGACTCACGCGTTTCCGTCCAGTCATCTCCATCAACTGGAACCGGGCTGCGCTTCGTGAACGCCGGCAGGCTGACAATATAAAACGGAAAGTCGCCCTGACCGAAGAGAGAGCGCCAGTCGGCGATCATGGCCGGAAGAATCTTCCGGTACTGGAAGCCACGCGGCGAGTTTTGCTCGCCCTGGTACCAGATCACTCCGGTGATGGAGAGCGGCGCGATCGGCACAAGCATGCCGTCATAGAGAACAGATGGCATCACCGGCCAGTTCTCGTACGCGATCGGCAAAGGCTGTGGTGGCCGAGCGTCGACACTCAGCTTGGCCTTCCACTCTCCCGCGAGCGAAACAACGGTTTGATCAGCAAGCGTGATGTGCAGTTCTTCGGGATTGGAAAGGAAGCCGCCGTCTGGTTTTGTTTTGAGGATTCGGATGGCAATGACGTTGCGACCGGGCTTGAGAATGCCTTCTCGGATGAAATACCTGCGCGGATTCTCGACCCAGGCGCTGCCGCCAACTTCCATCCCATTGATATATGCGGTATCCATACGTTCGATTTCGCCGAGTGACAGAAATGTGCCGCCGCGCGGAAATGGGGTTGACGTTGAATTCGACTGAGGAGGTGGCTGCGGTAACGGATCCGGAAGATTAATCTCTTTGCGGAACCAGACTACGGCCGGCGTATCGGGCACACCAAGTTCCGCGAATCCGCCGGGGACAGGAACCGACTTCCAGTCTGAGTCATCGAGATCAGCGGATTCCCAATGGTACTTCTCACCAATGTCGTATTGGTCGTACCAATGCATCACGTAGTTGCCGTATTCAGGCGCATTCGCCACCTTGAGACGATCGAGTTCGGCGAGCGGAACATCGAAATCGTGAAGGGGACGAAGAGCAGACTCACTCGTCCACGATTCGGCAGGCGTTCCGCCAACCGCGTCGATAACAAGACCGATGGGAACGTGAACGTCCTGTTGGACCCGGCGAGCGAAGTAATAGCCCACGGCAGAGATCCAGTTCGCGCTCTCAGGTGAGACAATGCGCCAGGTGCCTTCGATCACGTCAACGTGATGGTAGGCGGGATGTCCCTGAACGCTGAAGAAGCGAATGTCCGGATAGTTCGCTGCCTTGATTTCGTTATCGGCATTCTTCGTAAATCGCAGCGGCAGGCCCATGTTGGATTGGCCGCCGCCGATCCAGACATCTCCAACAAGCACATTGTGCAACTCGACAGTTTGGTGTCCGGTTATCTTCACCGTGTAAGGGCCGCCGGGAGCCGGAGGCTGAATCTTCACCTGCCAGCGATGATCAGCGCCCGCAATGCTGGTTGCGCTGTGATCGGCAATCTGGACTTGCACTTTGTCACCCGGATCGGACCAACCCCAGATGGTGTCGGGCTTGCCTCGCTGAAGGACCATGTTGTCGCCAAAGATCGGGCTGACAAAGGGAAGAGGCTTTGCGGCTGCGGATGCCCCAACCTGACCCGGTGTGGGCTGCGCGAATGCTCCGCCGATCCCGAGGAGCAGAAAACAAGCGATTCCGGCCTCTATCCGCCAATCTCGAAAATTCATGTCAGCAATCCTCACGGATTAACTCGATCTCAACGGCATTGAAAGTTGCGAGCATCCTGCGTATCACCAGTCCCGGTGTACTGTGCATGTTTCGGGTATGCGCACAACGGCCGACTTCTGCCGGGGAAAGTCTTGCCGGTCGCGACAACCGCCTCCGGTACGGTTCCCTTCTCCACCCAGTCGACGACCGCGCTGAGCATGTCGAAATGATCGAGTGAGGGGCCGCCTCCGCAATGAGCCATGCCCGGAACAAGGAAGATGCGGCTCCACTCTGCGACCTTTTCGGCCCCGCCATTCGTTTCAGCGAGAGACTTGTAGTAGCCAAGGGTGTCGAGCGGTGAGAACCAGGGATCGCTGTCGCCATGGAAGAAGATGAGCTTACCGCCGTTGCCTGAGAACGTAGAAAGGTTCGTTGATGCGGGCTCAACGAGAGGGTCAGAGGCGTGAAGAGCAGCTGTGTCGACATCGAGTTCAGTTGCGGTGGTATATGGCCCGAAAAGGCCATTCTTCCCGAGCGCGAGGAGACCGCCGACCGGACCCGTCATTGTGATTCCCGTGTCGTAGAGAAAGCCCGGATAAACCTGCGTTCCATATGCGTTCTTCGGTCCGGCGAATGCCTTCTTGATAGCGGCGGTCTTTTCAGGCGCAATGCAAACTTCGCTCTGTCCGGACTTGCAGGCAACGACAGCTGGATCGAAATCGCAACCGAGCGGATCGGAGATCATTCCGTCCGCCACGCCGTCCTTCGCATCGCACTCCTTGATAAGCGCATCCATGAACAACTTGCGCTCATCGTTGCTCAGAAATTGATCGATCTGCGGCCTGCCGCTAGCGTCTTTCGGCGAGGCCTGGTTGTAAGCCACCGGAAACCATTGCGCGATCGCCAGGTTCGAAAGGCCGGTGCGCATCGCCGGATCGCCTGAGACAATCCCGTTGAACACCGTTGGGTAACGCTGCGAGAGGATCATGCCTTCGCGGCCGCCTGTCGAGCAACCAACGAAGTAGGAGTAAGCCGCCGGCTTCGAGTAGTACTGGGCCATGATCTTCTTCGCCACCCCTGCTACCTCGGAATTGGCGAGAAATGCAAAATCCAGATAGGCCTGTTGATCCCGCATGAACGAGAAATCGAAAGCGCCCGTCTTCGCCTTGTGCCCGGTATCCGTGCTTGCCACTGCGAATCCACGCGAAAGTGCAGGCTTGTCCCCTGTGTAGTTCGCTCCAGCGGGATACGCCACGATTCCATTTCCGCCGCCACCGCCCTGCATCATGAAATCGCCGTTCCAAGCCGACCTCTCAGGCATAGCCAGAGCGAAACCAATCCCAAACTCCTGCCCATCGGCCCCCTTGCGTCGATTGATCACGCCGTCGACGCGGCAGTGCTCTGGCAAAGGTCCTATAGAAGGAGCTCCAGGATAGGGCGGCGCAACCATTGTGCCGGCGGGCACTGGCTCGGCTTTTGTTATCTCAACGCCTTCAAGTTTCACGCCGGCGAGACTCGAACACGAACCTGAGGATTGCGCCAGCACGTCACACGCGGTGCAAGACGCAAGGGCAAGCAGAATCAAGAATGCGGATCGGCTCATTGCTCTCTTCTTTCAGCGAACGTCACACAACCAACAAAGTTACAGTCGCTCAGGGTGGCCTGTCGGCGCGGTCTATTTGCAGGACGCGGTGAAGCACAGGTTCTTGCTGAAGAACGGCAGCACATGGTTCTGGAAGCGATCAGCCACAGCACTGACATGTGTGCCGGAGTAGATCTCAAACGAATTCGCGACTCCGTAGTTGTCCAGAATGTTGTGCAGCTTGGTAGCGTCAAAGCGCAACCCATCCTGATCCCCCACGTCCATCGAAATGGCGCGATATTGCTTCAGGTTTCCGATGTACTGATCCACAAACGCAAGTGGAGCGTTCGCGCTGAACTTCGCCACGACGTCAGGCTGCGGAACGCCATCTTTCGTTGGCAAATCGAAATATAGCGGAGGATTCTTCGGATCGGGCGCCCACGCCGCTGCTGTCGCATACTGCGCTGCGCCGAAGCCAGGCGATTGTGCCGCAAGGTCGGCGGGAGACTTGGCCTCCGCGGCCTTCTTTTCGCCTGCAATCGCACGCTCCTTCATCTGCTCGGCTGGTCCGGGTCCGCCGCCCGTCATCGGAGACATGCAGCAGGGACTCATGATGTAAAGAGCACCGAACACCTCAGGGTGCTTCATGCCGATGCGGGATGCGCCGTAGCCACCCATGGAATGACCAACGAGGCCGCGGCTATCGCGATTGGGTATGGTGCGGTAATGCGCATCGATGTAGCCAACCACGTCGTGCCAGATAAACTTCTCGAAATCTCCCGTCGTCACAGAGCTTGAGTACATCGACCCGTTGTAAACGGTCTTCGAGTCCGGCAGCACGACAATCATCTCCTGCGAACCTTTGGCAAAAGCACCCTCGACTGTCTGCGGAACATGGATCTCGTGGGTCCACTGCTCCGCCCCGATGGAGTAGCCGTGCAACGCGTAGACAACCGGATATCGACGCTTCTTATCTTTTTCGTAGCTTGGAGGCAGAAACACAATCACCTCCCGATCAACCGCATCTCCTTCGAGATTCCCTTCCAGTGCGGTACCGTGGACTTTGATGTGCTCAGCCTTGACAGGCTTCGCACTGGGAATCACTTCAGGGACATTCGTTTGCACCTGGGCGAAAGCCGGAACGCTCAGTAAAGCAATCACGCACGCAATGAACAATTTGGCGATTTTCATTTCTGACCCTCTCTCGAACTTTTATTTACTGGATGGGATAGGAGTAAATGTTCACGCTGAATGGGCGCACGGTGATGGTCGCGGGCAGAGCCCCTAACGACTGTTCCTCGACCTGAACCTCTGGCTTTTTGTCCACCTGCACAGTCGCGTCAATTGATTCCGGCGCCATGCGCCATAGCTTCCCGGCACTCGCAAGCTTCGCTCCCTCCACGGTGATCAAAACACGCTGCTCAGTCTCTGAGGGGTTGATTACTGCTATGGCAAGAGTCTTGCGGTCTTCGCTCAGCGCGGAGTTCACATCGACTGGGTAGGTATCACTGCCTGGATTCACCGCGGGCTGGTCGCCACCTGCAGGGAAGGTCGGCTTGGGTTGCGGAGAATCGCCGCTGACTTCGACCGGAATCGTCCCGAAGTGATCGCGATACATCTTGAAGAGCATCCCGGTGGGATTGAGGATCGCTTCAGTCCGGTTCTGGCTCATCATTGCGGTCGCAAAAGTGAAAGCGCCCATCTGGAACACGTCGGAATGCCGGAACATCTCGTGAAAAGCCCATGCATACGCGGGCACTACCTTGTATCCATCGCGATTGCCACCGAAGTAAGCCCATTCGTCGATCGCAATTGGGACCGGCTTGGCTCGCAACCCGGGAATCCGCTTCAGGTATTCCTGATAGTGCTCATACTTCGCGCGAACTTGGACGGCCGGTGCTCGTTCCCACTCGATGAGCGAGAGCGGCGGCGTAATTGGCACTTTCTTCTGCAACTCGATGTTGGTGTGCTGCGAGCCGGAAGCGTAATAGTGCTCGCTGACCATATCGATGGTATCGAGACAATTGAGCAGCATTTGACCGGTCCAGTCTCCAGCTGAAAGATAGTCGGGAACGTACTGCCCATTGATGCGCTTGGATTGGTCTGCTCCTTCCATCACATCCGGCATCGCAC
>DATNFD010000051.1:0-3306 GCA_035606555.1 Occallatibacter sp. | reverse complement strand
TTGATGATCCCCAACATGAACAAGATTGCCGGCGAGCTTACGCCCGCGGTATTTCACGTAACCGCGCGAACAATTGCGACGCATGCACTCTCAATTTTTGGCGATCACTCCGACGTGATGTCGGCCAGAACTACGGGATTCGCGATGCTGTGCTCCAACTCCGTCCAGGAGGCAATGGATCTGGCACTTATCGCCCACGCAGCCACTCTCGAATCCCGTATCCCTTTCCTGCACTTCTTTGACGGATTCCGCACTTCACATGAAGTCAATAAGGTCGAAATGCTTTCCGATTGCGATTTGCGCGCCTTGATCAACTCCGATCGTGTCCTGGAGCATCGCGCACGGGCACTATCGCCGGATCATCCGGTACTGCGCGGAACAGCGCAGAACCCGGACGTCTTCTTCCAATCACGTGAGGCGGCAAATCCTTATTACAGGGCCTGTCCGGAAAAGGTCCAGGCAGTCATGGACAAATTCTCGCAGGTT
This sequence comes from Occallatibacter sp., assembly GCA_035606555.1. Classification (GTDB taxonomy): domain Bacteria; phylum Acidobacteriota; class Terriglobia; order Terriglobales; family Acidobacteriaceae; genus Telmatobacter. The sequence goes on along the minus strand of DATNFD010000051.1, from coordinate 2,820 downwards.
GTAGGCCGCACATACCACCTATTCGACTACGTGGGAGCGCCAGATGCCGAACGCGTAATCGTGATGATGGGATCGGGCGCCGAAACGACCCATGAGACCGTGGATTATCTGAACGGCCGCGGCGAGAAGGTTGGGCTTCTGAAGGTGAGGCTGTACCGACCATTTTCCGTGAAGCACTTCCTCGCCGCATTGCACGCTTCGGTCAAGAAGATCGCGGTACTGGATCGGACGAAGGAAGCCGGGTCGGTCGGCGAGCCGCTGTACCTGGATGTTGTAAATGCTTTGTTTGAACGCGGCATGAAGACGGAGCGGCAAGTGTCTCGCCTCGTGAATGGGGAGCGACCTGCGCTGGGCGCAGTTGAGCGTACACTCGCCGCTCCTCCAATCGTCATGGGCGGCCGTTATGGTCTTTCTTCAAAAGATTTTACGCCAGCGATGGTGAAGGCGGTTTACGACAATCTGGCAGAAGCCGCACCGAAGAACCATTTCACAATCGGAATCAACGACGACGTAAGTCACACGAGCCTTGACTACGACCGCGAATTCTCGATCGAGCCGCCCTCGGTGATACGTGCGATGTTCTACGGCCTCGGAGCAGATGGGACGGTTGGCGCGAACAAGAATTCGATCAAGATCATCGGCGAAAACACATCCAATTACGCGCAAGGGTACTTCGTTTATGACTCTAAAAAATCTGGTGCGATGACAGTTTCGCATTTGCGTTTTGGGCCGGAGCCGATTCGGTCAAGCTATCGGATCTCCAAAGCAAATTTCATTGCATGCCATCAGTGGATCTTTCTCGAGCGTTACGACATGCTCGAAGCCCTCGTGCCTGGAGGTGTGTTCCTACTCAACAGCCCGTTTGGCCGGGACGAAGTGTGGAATCACCTGCCTCGTCGACTACAGGAACAGCTGGTCGAGAAAAAAGCGAGATTCTATGTGATTGACGCCTACGATGTGGCTCGCAGAAGCGGTATGGGATCACGCATGAACACAATCATGCAGGTGTGCTTCTTCGCGATTTCAGAGGTGCTGCCGAGGGAAGACGCCATCGCAGCAATTCGCCAATCGATTAGTGACACCTATGGTAAGAAGGGCGAAGAGGTTGTTCGGAAGAACCTGCGCGCGGTAGATGAGACACTCGCGCGCTTGTTTGAGGTAAGAATTCCAGAAGTGGCGACCAGCCGAATCGAGCTTCTGCCTCCGTTTTCCGCGGACGCGAACAAGTACGAGCGCGATGTGCTCGGCGCAGTATACGCCGGCCACGGAGACGAGATTCCCGTGAGCGCTTTCCCCGCTGACGGCACTTATCCAACCGCCACGAGCAAATGGGAAAAACGTAACATCGCGCTCGAAATTCCTGTGTGGGACGCAAAAACCTGCATCCAGTGCGGCAAGTGCGCCATGGTATGCCCGCACGCGGTAATGCGTATAAAGGTCTATGAGGCGAAGCATCTAGCGAACGCGCCCACAACATTTAAGTCTGCGGATGTGCGTGATCGGGAATGGCAGGGCATGAAATATAGCATTCAGGTTGCGCCGGAAGATTGCACCGGCTGCGGAATCTGCGTGGATATCTGCCCGGCTAAGAACAAGAGCGAGACGCGGCTGAAGGCAATCAATATGGCCCCGCAGCCACCGTTGCGCAAGAACGAAGTGGAGAACTGGAAGTTTTTCCTAAATATTCCAGATCTTGATCGGCGGAAGATCAAGACGACGAACATCCGCCAGCAGCAGGTACAGGAGCCGCTGTTTGAGTTCTCCGGAGCATGCGCGGGATGCGGTGAGACCCCATATCTGAAGCTGATCTCACAGCTGTTCGGTGATCGCGCAGTGATCGCCAATGCGACTGGCTGCTCATCCATTTATGGCGGCAACCTGCCGACGACTCCCTGGTCAAGAAATGCCCAGGGGCGCGGACCAGCCTGGGCCAACTCGCTGTTTGAAGACAATGCTGAGTTCGGCTTGGGTTTCCGTGTGTCTATTGATAAGCAAACTGAATACGCGCAGGAACTGGTACATCGCTTAGTGTCCGTAATCGGCGAAGACCTTGCCGCAGCGCTCGTCACTGCTCCACAGAAAGATGAAGCAGATGTGTACGCTCAGCGCGAACGTGTGGCTCGACTCAAAAGGATTTTGCAGCAACAAGCGTCTGCGGAAGCAAATCAGCTTCTTGCCATAGCCGACATGCTCGTGAAAAAGAGTGTTTGGATTGTCGGCGGCGATGGTTGGGCGTACGACATTGGCTACGGAGGACTGGATCATGTGCTAGCGAGCGGGCGCAACGTGAACCTGCTTGTGCTCGACACCGAGGTGTACTCCAACACCGGAGGACAAGCGTCCAAGTCGACGCCTCGGGCCGCCGTAGCCAAATTTGCCGCGAGCGGAAAGCCCGCACCGAAGAAGGACCTCGGCCTAATGGCAATGAGCTACGGGAACGTCTATGTCGCAAGTGTCGCGATGGGAGCGAAAGATGAGCACACACTTAAGGCTGTCCTTGAAGCGGAGGCATACGATGGTCCGAGCCTCATCATCGCCTACTCGCATTGCATTGCGCATGGGATCAACATGACAACCGCCATGACTGACCAGAAAGTAGCAGTTGAAAGCGGCCAGTGGCTGCTCTATCGCTACAACCCGGAAAGGGCGATTCATGGCGAGAATCCGTTGTCGCTCGATTCGCGAACGCCGACGCGCAAAGTTAAAGAGTTTCTTGAAGGGCAGACGCGGTTCAAGATGCTCACCAAGAGCAAGCCAGAAGATGCAAAGCGCTTGTGGCAACAGGCGCAGCATGACGCGGAAGCTCGCTTTCACCTGTAC
>DATNFD010000050.1:0-54574 GCA_035606555.1 Occallatibacter sp. | reverse complement strand
CGCGTTCCGGGCGTCGCCCGCATCCAGGTTTTCGGCGGTCAATACGCACTGCGTGTCTGGGTCAAGCCAGATCAGCTAGCGAAGCTCGGCGTAACAGCCACAGACGTCATCAATGCGCTGCAAGTGCAAAACAATGTGAACCCCGCGGGCCAGATCGGTGGGGAGCCGGTTCCCAATGGACAGCAATTCACCTTCACTGTACGCACCCAGGGGCGGCTTGTCACACCGGAAGAGTTCGGCAATATTGTCCTTCGCGCCAATCCCGACGGTTCGGTTCTCCACCTCCGCGATGTAGCGCGAGTCGAGCTTGGTACGCAGACTTACAACCTGACAGCCCGCTACAACAACGCGCCTGCCGGTATCATGGCCGTCTATCAGCTGCCCGGTTCAAATGCGGTAAAGACAGCGGCGGCTGTCACGAAGCGCTTGCAGGAGCTGTCAACGACGTTTCCCGCCGGAATGCGCTATGACATCCCGCTCGATACAACGAAGGCAGTCACTGCCGGTATTCACGAAATTGTTGTCACCCTGCTAATCGCGCTGGCACTCGTGATCCTGGTTGTGTACATCTTCCTGCAGGGTTGGCGCGCGACGCTGATTCCGCTGATGGCTGTGCCGGTTTCGCTGATCGGAACGTTTACGATCTTCCCGCTTCTCGGGTTCTCCATCAATACGCTCTCATTGTTCGGACTTGTACTTGCCATCGGTCTCGTAGTCGATGACGCCATCATCGTCGTTGAGGCGGTTGAGCACCACATCGACGAAGGCATGACTCCGCGCGATGCCGCATTCCGAGCGATGGAAGAAGTCGGTGGGCCAGTCGTCGCGATTGCCCTGATTCTCGCGGCTGTATTCATCCCCACCGCTGCAATCCCCGGAATCACCGGCCGCCTGTATCAGCAGTTCGCCATCACGATCGCAATCTCTGTCCTGATCTCGGCATTCAACGCACTGACTCTGAGCCCGGCGCTTGCCGCAGTTCTACTGAAGCCAAAGGACCCGACTGAGCATGCGGGACCGTTGCGTAGATTCTTCAACTGGTTCAACCGCATTTTTGGTCGAACAACAGAGAAATACGTCTCCACTTCTGGAGTCCTGATTCACAAGTCGGGCCTCACGATGCTTGCTCTTCTTGGCGTGGCGTTACTTGCCGTGTTTATCGGCGGACGTCTGCCGAGCGGCTTCCTCCCACAGGAAGATCAAGGCTACCTGTTTGTGGCAATGCAGCTGCCAGATGCGGCATCGCTGCAAAGAACCGACTCGGCCGTACAGCGCGTGACCAAGGCGCTGCTTGACACACCTGGAATCAACGGCGTCGTCGGCGTCGATGGCTTTAGCCTGCTTACGCAAACGCAAAGCACCAACTCCGCGTTCTTTTTCGTCTCGCTGAAGCCGTGGGAAGTTCGTAAAAGCCGCGCCGAGCAGATCCAGGCAATTCAAGCCAGCGTACAGCAGAAACTTGCCGGCGTCAGCGAAGGGCTCGCCTTCTCTTTCCCGCCACCGCAGATCCCCGGAATCGGAACGTCGGGCGGCGTAACTATGATCCTTCAGGACCGATCGGGCAACGACGATCCAACGTTCCTGACCAAGAATGTCTTCACATTCCTCGGCGCTGTCTCCAAACGTCCCGAGATTGCCGCGGCCATTCCGTCCTACTTGCCAGCCGTGCCGCAGCTTTACGCCGACGTCGATCGCGACAAGGCTTCGCAACAGCAGGTAGAACTCAGCTCGATCTACACCACACTCCAGACCTTCATGGGCGGCTACCTGGTCAATTACTTCAACCGATTCGGCCGTCAGTGGCAGACATTCGTCGAAGCCGAAGGCGATTCGCGCACAAACATCCAGAACATCAACCAGTTTTACGTGCGCAGCGCGAACGGAAGCCAGGTTCCACTCGGATCGCTTGTCCACGTCAAGCAAATCACCGGGCCGGAATTTGTCCTCCGGTTCAATGAATACAACGCAGCGCAACTCAACATCTCCGGTGCGCCGGGTTACAGTTCTGGCCAGGTACGTGAAGCCTTGGAAGAAGCGTTTCACCAGAGCATGCCCGCGGGAATGGGTTTCTCGTATCAGGGCATGAGCTACCAGGAACAGCGCGCGGCTGAAGGCGTTCCAGCATGGATGGTCTTCGGACTCTCACTGCTCTTCGTCTTCCTCATCCTCGCGGCCCTTTATGAGAGCTGGACGCTCCCCTTCAGCGTGCTGCTCAGTACACCGGTCGCGATTCTCGGCGCGTACCTGGCACTCACAATGCGTTCACTCGAAAACGACATCTTCGCAACCGTCGGTCTGATCATGTTGATCGGTCTGTCAGCGAAGAATGCAATTCTTATCGTCGAGTTCGCGGTGGTGAATTATCGCAAGGGCCAGAGTATCGCCGAGTCAGCGCTGCATGCGGCCCGTCTTCGCTTCCGGCCTATTGTGATGACCGCTTTCGCGTTCATCTTTGGCTGCTTGCCGTTGTGGACGGCCACGGGCTCGGGCGCAGTCTCCCGCCGAATCCTCGGAACCGTTGTGATCGGCGGCATGACACTCGCCACGGTGATTGGAATCCTGATGGTGCCCGTAACCTTCTCCGTCGTCGAATACCTTTCGCATCGCCTGCGCGGAGGCGGCGCTGATACCACGATGGATTCGACTCATCCACCGGAGCCAGGCAATCGCGCACCAGCGCTTGCCCGCGAAGCGCAGGAGGGGCAGGCATGACGCTACTTACCAGAAAAGCAACATGGAACCTTGCAATCATCTCCGCCCTTGTCTTGGTGCTCTCAGGATGCAAGGTGGGTCCGAATTACGTCCGCCCGCAAGTGACGGCACCGTCAACATACAGAGGTGCTGATAATGCGGCCGTGTCGAGTCCCGATCCCGATTCTCTCGGCGATCAGGACTTCGCTAGAGTGTTTGGCGAGCCCGAACTGCAGAACCTGATCCGGACCGCGCTGGAGAACAACTACGACGTCAGAATCGCTGCAAAGCGGGTACTCGAACAACAGGCCCAGTTGCGCATCACGCGGTCACAGCAATTCCCCACCGCAAGCGTGGGTGGCACGGGTATCGGAGCCGATCTGCCGAGCTCTCTCGGCAGCGGACTGCCAAGCGGAGCAACGACGACCGGAAGCTTCAACGTTTCGGCTGCATGGAATCCTGATTTCTGGGGTCTGTACCGCAGGCAAACAGAAGTGGCACGCGCCCGGCTGCTCGCGCAAACGTGGGCCCAGCGCGCCGTGCGGATGACACTGGTTCAACAGGTCGCAACAGCGTACTTTCAACTGCGCGCGCTGGATACGCAGCTTGAGATTGCGAACGAGACGCTGAAGACGCGGCAGGAGTCCGTTGAACTAACGAAGACTCTCGAAAGCGGTGGCTCTGTTCCGCTCTCAGATTTGCGTGAGGCTGAAGAACTTAAGTACACAGCCTCGGCGCAGATACCCCAGATAGAACAGCAGATCCAGCAGCAGGAAAACGGTCTGCGCCTCCTGCTCGGACAAGATCCGGGCCCGGTGTCTCATACCGATCCGAACGCACTTAGCCCTTCCCCGCAGAATCTGCCTGTCGGCCTTCCTTCGCGCTTGCTTGAACGCCGCCCAGACATCCTCGAAGCTGAGCAACAACTAGTCTCTGCCAACGCGCAGATTGGCGTAGCACGCGCCCAGTTTTTCCCGCAGCTCGCCATCAGTGCCTCCGCGGGAGTTGGTGGCGACAGTCTATCCTCGATCTTCGACCCGGACAGCAAACTGATCTATGGCATCGGCTCGTTGACGCAGCCTCTGTTCCAGGGCGGCAAGCTGCGCGGGCAGCTCCAGCTCTCGCAGAGGGAGAAAGAAGAAATGGTGCTGAACTACCAGAAGACAATCGCCGGTGCCTTCCGCGATGTCTCGAATGCCCTCATCGCTGTCAATAAGCAGCGTGCTGCGCGCGAGCAGCAGGAGAAGCTGGTCGCCGCTGCCCGCGATGCGACCCAATTAGCCCGCGTGCGCTACCAGGGTGGAGCAACAAGCTACCTGGAGGTACTGACAACAGATTCAAACCTGTTTTCCGCGCAGTTGAACCTTGTGAACACGCGCGAAGGAGAGGCGCTCTCGCTCGTTCAACTCTACAGTGCGCTTGGTGGCGGGTGGCAATAGGTCCAGTTCGCCCCTGACCTGCAGGCGCGGTTCAGGCGTTCCAACAATTACTTCGATACGTCCATCTCATTGTCATCGCCGTTTCTGTCGATCAGCTTATTGAGCGGATCGACTCCCGCGCGTGACGGCATCTGGTCCACAACGATCTCGAAAGTCTGCTTGCCATCGTGAACCCAGTGCTTCTGCAGGTAAAGCGGCTTCTCCTGATCCTTCGGACCAGTAAAGACGCCGATGTCAACAAGATCGTTCACCTTCATGGGAGTCTCATTGCCGCTGCCATCTGATTTCATCTTGTGCGATTCCACCACAAGCGTGATCTTGTACTTATGATCGGCGGTTGGAGTCACGGTCGCCGACTCCACGCGATTGTCGTAGAGAACGATGTTCTCAAAGGAATCATCGATGAAGTAGTGCAGATTCTCTGGAGTCTGCTCTCGGAGTGCCGCCACCAGCTGCCGTGTATCGGGATACGGTGTCGACTGCGAAGTACCTGCATTCGCATACCGGTACTGCATGAGGAAGTTGCGCAACGCGAGGTTCAGCTTGTCTTCTCCAATGTAGTCAGAAAGCGCGTACATGATCTGACCGCCCTTCTGATACCAGACATAGGCCTCCTGCTGCACCTGTGCGAGCGGCTCCTCTCGGCGAACCTCCGTTCCACGACCGCGAAGATATCGATCGAGTTCGTACTTCAGGAACTTGTGCATGTGATCGTCGCCATAGCGATGGCGCATCGTCATCAGTGCGGAGTATTCTGCCAGAGTTTCCGACATCATGTTGGACCCGGCAACACGCCCTCCAATCAACTGATGTCCCCACCACTGGTGGGCAAGTTCGTGCGCGGTAACAAAGTACGTGAAGTCGATATCGGTCGGCTTCTGCATCCGCCCGATAAAGCCGATTCCTTCCGAGTACGGGACGGTGTTCGGAAACGACTGCGCAAAGCCGCGATAGCGGGGGAACTCCAGGATGCGAAACTGACGAAATTGATATGGACTGAAAGCCTTCTCGTAAAACGCGAGACCCGCCTTCGAGGCGTCGATCATATCTTGCACATCAAATCGGTGCGCTGGAAGGTGATATACCTCGATCGCAACCGGCCCATTCGCACCATGGTAGGTGTCGCGCGTAACCTCATAAGCGCCGGAAATGTAGGCGAAGAAATCAGCCATTTCAACTTGGCCCATGTCGTAAGTGAAGTAGTGGCGACCGTTAGCGTGCCAGTCCTTTACCAGGTAGCCTGGAGATAGTGCTATCTGAGCATCCGAGGTGCTGACTGTTGTCTGATAGTGGATCCAGTCGGCTTGCGGAGAGAAGAGATTGATGAGGCTCGCCTCTTTGTCTCCACGCGCAGGCAGCATCTCCAGCTCGCCAAGGTGCTCTTCGCGACGGCGGCGTGGGTCCGTCAGTTCAATATTCGCGTCATAGCCGATTGTCGGGAAAAAGCCCGAATCCACAAACGTGCCATTGTAGGCCAGTTCAGCCCGCTCGTGGCCGTCGTTGAAGCCACGGCTGACTTTGCTCACACGGAAATGCATGTTCAGGGTTTCACCGGGAGCGAGTGCTTTATCGAGCGCATAGATCACGTAAAGATTGCGAGCACTCGCGGATTGAATGTGAAACGGCCGATCGAACGCCACCTCGCTCACGGACTGCTGCTGGTTCGTGATGTGAATCTGACTGATCGGCTGCGACGTCTTATTCTCCAGCAGGTAATGACCAGTTCCGGTAAATGACCGGCTGTCGGGAAGAATGTCGATCTGCGAATCGACTTCCAGCACCTTCGGCTGAGGCAGGTGTTCGTAGCGTTTGAAGCTCTTTTCGTAGTCAGCCTGGAGGTCGCGTCGCTGTTTGTTGTTAAGGTATTCATTCAAAACATGCGTGTTGTAGTAGAACCACCAGCCGCTCCCCATTGCGACCAGGAGAAAGACGATCGCGGCGGGAGCGATTCCCATCGCGTTCTGCCGCAAAAGGTGAAGACGCGCTTTGAGCGAGTTCTCTGCGCCACGGCGGGCCAGGCCAATCGAGATAACGCCGAGGAATGCCGAAATGCTCAACCAATAGGTAATTGACCAGAAGAGCGGCTTCACGAAATGGCCATAGCCATTCATATCGGAGTACGTATACGGCGGGATTGCTCCAAACAGGTACAGCGTGTTTTCCCAGCCGTAGTTGAACAGTAGAATCTGCATCAGAAACGCGCCGATAACGATGGCATGTCCAACGAACTTGTTGTTGACCACAGTCTGAACGAAAAGCGCGAAGAGCACGAAGATGAGTACTTGCGGAAACGTGATGACGTAGAGTTCTTCAAAATACTGCAGTAGCTCGTAGTGAAAGTAGCCCGCGACGGTCTGCATGATGATTCCGCAGAGACCTGCTACCGTGAGCATTGCCAGTTCGATCATGCAAAGTGCCGTGAATTTGGAAAGCCAGTCTGATGCTTCTCCCATCGGCAGGGCGTCATGGATACCTTCAAAGCGGGTATCGCGCTCGCGCCAGATCAGCTCGCCCGCATAAAAGGTGGCCACGATGAAGAAGAACAGCATCGCGCCGCCCTCCACCGCCTGCAGCATGAGATAGGTCACAGGCCAGACGTTGACTCCTTCAACACGGCCGGCAAAATGGCCATTGTTGAGCGATACGCCGGCCATCAAGACGGAAAGGACCCAGAACGGAACATCACGAACGACATTGCGGATCCTCAGCCGAGTGAGGCTGAGGTATTGCGCAAAGGACGTGCCGAAGCCGAACAACTGATGCACCACTGGAATCCTGGCAACGGCGCGGCTGCGCGCCGGCTGAACCGCCTCTTCTTCCAAGCCGGCCTGCCGGGCTTTTCGCCTGCTGGCCCGTGCGGCAAGAGCTTCGAGTGACATTGGAAAGAATTGCCACAACAGAGCGAGGCAGACAACACTGAGCCCAATCCACAGAAGCCTGTTGTACAGAAACACGCCCCCCGCAGAATGGATGGACCAGGAATACAACTGCGAATTCTTCTCGACAACGGTCCAGTATCGAGTGATTGAGTCATTAAGAATGACGCCTAGCGGATCGAGTACCCCGGGCCAGAAAAGCGCGGTCGCACGCGTTGTGCTGAAGGCCGCAAGACCCATCAGGTAAATGATGAAGAGTGCCGCCCCCTGCAGATAAACGATGAAAATCCGGCGAGTGAGCGCCGCGACAGCGAAGAACAAAGTTCCCGTGAAAAAGATCTGGACCAGAACGACAGAAAGGAACGGCTGGACATACCACCAGATGTGAGTTGGAGCTAGTCTGCTCTGGTCGGCAGTAGGTGCGAGCGTGCCTGCTATCTCGCCGAGAATCAAGCCGGAAAAGATGAAAGCAGTGGTGAGAAAGGAGCCGGCCCACCTTCCGCCGAGATATGCGAACTTTGTAATCGGTTTTGTAAAGAGAATCTGGGTAGTATCGCGCTGGAAGTCTCGCAGGATCGACGTCCCGAAGATAGCAGCGATCACAATCAGTCCGAACAGACACGCGAATGTATCGTTGTAGACATTCGCGAAGGGGCCATTCAGCAAAACCTTCCCGTTGCCGGCGGCGATCGGGCCGAAGCTCTCGGAGGCAATGCAGAGGAAGCTGAAGAAAAACCAGATTCCGAAGTAGACGTACGTGGAGATGCTCTTGAGGCGGAACTTGAGTTCAAACCGGAAGAATTCCCAGAACAATTGCATCATTTCCTCCGGAAGTCAGTTGCCGGCGTTGCGCGCCAGGCTTAGAAAGTACACATCTTCGAGTTCGGAATCAACAGGCTTGAATCCATCTCCCGGATTCGAATCGGAGTAGATACGAACCTCGTGCTGGCCGGCAATGAGGTGGGTTGAAACCACTTGCATCTCCGCCTCAAGCGCCTTCAACTCGTCATCACTCGCGGCCACCTTCGACCAGATCTTCCCGTTCAAAGCGGTCAAAGACTCTGAAGGCGCGCCTTCCAGCAGAACCTTACCTTTGGCGATGATGGCCATCCGTGGGCACAGTTCGCGAACGTCATCCACTATATGGGTGGACAGGATCACGATCACGTCTCGCCCGATCGAACTCAAGAGGTTGAGGAAGCGGTTGCGTTCGGCGGGATCGAGCCCAGCCGTCGGCTCATCAACAATAATCAGTTTCGGATTGCCGAGCAGAGCCTGCGCAATTCCGAAGCGCTGCTTCATGCCGCCGGAATACGTGCCCAGAGATTTCTTGCGTGCATCCCACAAATTTGTCTGCTGCAGCAGGGCATCCACGATTTCGCAGCGTTCCTTCTTATTCGTAATACCCTTCATTACCGCTAGATGGTGCAGCATATCCAGCGCCGAGACCTTCGGATAAACCCCGAACTCCTGCGGCAGGTAACCGAGAATCCTGCGAACGTCCTTCTTGTTGGCGAGAACGTCCAGCCCATCGAGACTGATCCCTCCATCATCAGGCGCCTGAAGCGTCGCGATGGTCCGCATCAAGGTGCTTTTTCCCGCGCCATTCGGACCGAGGAGGCCGAACATATGATTTCCAATGCTGAGTGAAATATTCTGGAGAGCTTTCACTCCATTGGGATAGGTCTTCGACAGACCAGAGATAGTCAGAGCCAAGGCTTTGATCCTCCTGGGTATTGTGCTGAGCTAAGGAGATAGGAGACTGGGGACGCTGGACGAAATGCTATCACAGCCGCCGTCCCTTGAAATCTATCTTCGTCTTCAGACCAGCCCCACGGAGGAGCAAAACATGCTGATAGTTGCTGGCGTTGAAGCCCCCATAACCGGAGAAATCTATCAAGCCAGGGGATCTCTCCACCCCGAATGGTTAGCTGACAACGCCTTCCGCACCATGGGCTCACCGCCTCGACCGATGTAATGGAGCCAATGAGCGGCAATCAAGCCGCCCTTGCCCTCACTCAAGTTCAGCGGCGTGCCAGATTCTGCTCATCTCAGGCAATCAGTGCACATCGCAGTTGCTCAAGGAGGCCACCGACGCAGGACACGAGTTCAGAATTCTTGCGAAGCCTGACGCCCTTCCACTGTTCTCGATCACCTCCACGCAATATCGTCGCCAGCCTGCACCATCGAGCGGGTTCGCTCGCCACATAAAGTCATGAAACAAGTCAATGCGGAACGAAGGAGAGCAAGACAACGTGCTGTTGGACTGTTGAACTGTGGACCTCGCCGTCGCGCTTTGCAGGGCGCAGAAAAGCTAAAGCGATTTGAGATATTCAACCAGATCCTGTTTCTCCGAGTTCGTTAGTCCCAGATTGAAACGCTCGTCGTAGCTGTTGACCACGTCCAGAAGCGTTTTGAATCGACCATCATGATAGAAGCGACCCTTATTCCCAGGAAACATGAACAGACCGCGTTCGCGAACGAATAGTCCGGCCAGGTTCATGGTCTGGTATGCGTGCCCGGGAGACCGATCGGCTTCGAAACTGTCAATTTTCATCTCGTCTGCCGGGTGCTGGTTCCATCCTGGCTCTGTCCACAATGGCTCGTGGTGACAACTGTTGCAGTTCGCCTTCCCGCTGAAGAGTTCGTCTCCACGTTCTGCTGCAGATTTATTGAAGTCGACGCCAGGTCGCGGTTGAAGGACCGGCAGTGCTAGTTGATAGAAATGAAGTGCCGGAAGCTTCCCTGTTACTTGGTCACTATCAGGATCCACCGACACATGGCCCAGCTTTGCGGCGGCGGCGATCGGAAATTGGCTGGCGTCGTCGAACCTCTCATCGAAGAACGTGCCAATCCCATGAAGTTCATTCACGGCGACAAACGCATTCCAATACGGCACGGTACCCCAGCCACCCGTCCAGGTATGCAGGTTGTGCCCAGGCAGACCGTATGCGTTAGGGATCAGCGTCGCCCCGGAGACATTCGTGCCAGTTACCATTCCATTTGTCGTTTGTTGCGGATTGAATGCTTTGCCGTCAAGGAAGAGTTCCGCGTCGAATTTGCCTGGACCCCATGTGTGGAGTACGTTGCGCACATCCTGAGCCGTAAGTGAAGCGTCCTGCGGCGCAAGATGAAGAAGATCGACAACCGGCTGCAAATTTGGTGCTGTGGCGACGATCGCTCCCACATTCAAGTCGCGATTCGCCAGCCCATCGATACGCCTTCCGATTCCCGGCGCAACAGAATTGTCCACCGTTGAATGGCATAGCGCGCAAGTCAATCCAATCTTAGTCAACCTATTTCCGTCGAATGTGCCTACAACCCCTACCACAGCGTTTTGCTTTATCAACGCCAGTGTGATTGCAGGATCTTTCAGGTTCACATTGCCGTGTTTGATCGACTCGATTACCGAGGGCGAGAGTGCCTGAGCATCTACCTTCAAACCGAGCGAAAGCGCCGTCTGTGGTGATAGCGTTGTGACGACTTGCTGCATGTGCAACGCTCCACTCCAGAACGCCTCGTCCCCAAAGGTATCGAAGCGGAAGATATGCCGGCCCTCATCGATCAGTTGTCTGGCGTTCTCTTCTGTGCTGTTCCTGGTATGGTCAGCATTGAGCATCCTGGGCGATTCGTTGATCGCTGCAATCAGCAAAAGAATCGCCGGCAAGATGAAAAGCACCAACACTGTTCGTTTCACCGCGTACCTCCTTCGGACGACAGGCGAAACCCGCTCCTTGAACCGCTCTCCACGAACTGATACGGCTGGAACCCGCAGCTGTGAGCCTGACCTGTGATCGCCTGACAAGCGTAATCAGATATCGCCGATTCGGTTCATCTCGAGCTATCTATCCAAGAGAGCATCACACACTCGATCGGTTACAAAGCTTCCTGATCAATACCGCATTCTCTTTTCTCAACTTCTTAATGCCATTTGCCAATGAGTTCTCTGGCCACCAGCTGCGATTGAAATGACGCAGAGAAGTTCGAAAATGTCGATTTCTCTTCGAGCCTCTCGAGTAGCGTCCATGGTTTTCGCGAAAGTGCCCTCCGTTGCCCCTGGCCAGTGCGGGCTCTTCTCACCGCCGCCACGTTTGATAGAGATATGACATTTCAATGACACGTTCGCGCTGTTTGCGGGCATACACTCACTGCGCAGAATGCTTGTCTCGAAAACGGAGTAACCGGTTGAAAGCCGCATCCATGGGAGCGAAGTCTAACGCTCTCTATAACCACGTCTTCATACGCTTTCGCCGCAGACGAATGCGGAGATTCTTCTCGACCTTCTCCCCTTCTCGAAGTGCGCGCGTCGTTGATATTGGAGGCGCGGTACACACCTGGAACGTGGAGGCAGAGTCCCACGTACCATTTCCAGTGACGCTGATTAACAACCTGGAATACGAGGACTACACGAGCGCGCGCTTTGAAGCGGTTGAAGCCGATGCCACGGCTCTTCCGTTCCCGGATAATTCATTCGACATTGCATTTTCAAATTCGGTGATCGAACACCTTGGAACATGGGAAAGACAACAAGCGTTCGCAAACGAAGCTCGCAGGGTCGCTCGCAAACTCTGGATTCAGACACCTGCACGTAGTTTTCCTATCGAGGCGCACCTCCTCGCTCCATACATTCAGTATTTGCCGAAAGATATTCAGCGACGTATCGTGCGATGGACACCGCGAGGTCTGCTGAATCCCGAAGTTGTGCAGCAGATTGTCAACGAAGTTCGGCTGCTCACGTATCCGGAAGTGGCTAAATTGTTCCCCGATTGCCGCATTCTCAAAGAGCGCTTCTGCGGGCTTACAAAGAGCTATATCGCAGTGCGGCTCTCCTGAACCGGCGCATTCATGACGCGGCCAGATTCGGAGCTACCCTGTGATCCGGCATGCGCCTTGACCGATTCGGGGAAATCTGAGTTGGCGGCCCGACTACTTATGTTGGCCGATGTGCATCTACGTAAAAGATAGAAGCATATCAACTGGGCAGCGGCGGCAATACGAGTAATCGCCTCAATTACGATTCGTCGCCAACAAACGCACCCGGCGACGGTCCAAGCAGCGCAGGAGGAACGATGAAACCAACCCAGGAACTCCACAATCTCGGACAGAGCTTGTGGCTCGACAACATAACCCGTGACCTACTGGATAGCGGAACCCTCAAGCGCTATATCGATGAGTTTTCCATTACAGGGCTTACTTCGAACCCCACTATTTTTGAGCATGCGATCTCGAACAGTAAGTCCTATGACGCCGAGATTGGTCGTCTTGCGTCAACGGGGTTGGCCGGCGAGGAGTTGTTCTTTGCCCTGGCTCTTCAGGACCTGACTCGAGCTGGCGATCTTTTTGCCTCAATTCACGAGCGCACGGCAGGCAATGATGGCTTCGTTTCCCTCGAAGTGTCCCCTCTCCTCGCTTATGACGCCAAGAGGTCGTCGGCTGCGGCGATTGCGTTGCACACTGAGGCGAATTGCCCAAACATCTTCATCAAGATCCCAGGAACCAGGGAAGGAAACCTGGCCATTGAGGAAGCTATCGCGGCCGGTGCCGCCATCAACGTCACACTTCTCTTTTCTCGAGAGCACTATGTCGCATCTGCAGAGGCGTACATGCGCGGGCTGGAGCGGCGTATCGCAGCCGGCCTCGCTCCGGATGTTCGATCCGTAGCCTCGGTCTTCCTGAGCCGGTGGGACAGTGCAACGATCGATAAAGTACCTGACAGGCTTCGAGATAAGCTCGGCATCGCTATTGGACAGCAGGTATACAAGGCCTATCGGGACATTCTCGCCTCGGATCGCTGGCAACGGTTGAGCAATTTCGGAGCCAGACCACAGAGACTCTTGTTTGCGAGTACCGGCACCAAGGACCCAAACGCTTCAGACGTTCTCTACATAGGTGCTCTGGCTGCGCCGAACACAATCAATACGATTCCAGAAAAGACGCTTTTGGCTTTTGCAGACCATGGCAAGTTGAACGGAACTCTTCCGCCAGACGGAGGGGATTGCGAACTTGTTCTGGATGACTTCCGAAAGGCAGGAATCGACCTCGACCAACTTGCTGCCGAACTGCAATCGAACGGAGCCAAAGCATTCGATAAATCGTGGGAGAAACTACTGAATTCGATCGAAGCCAAAAGTAAACAGTTGAGACTTGCTTCCTGATTGGCACGGACGAGCCCGTTATTGCCGTGGTCCTGGAAGCATCGGAAAGGAGCAGCATGGAAAACCAAGATGCTGGCATAAAAGATGAAATGGCGGCCGATTTCAACGCTGACACGCCGAAAGCGGCAACACAACCCTCTGCCGACGAAAAACTCCAGAAGGTCCTTGACAAAGCTCTATACGCCGAGGGAAGTCCCGAGGCACAGAAGATCAGGAATTTTCTGAATGGCACCTGGCTGGGTCAGCCGTTGCACGTGGTGCTGACCGACGTGCCCATTGGAGCGTGGACCGCTGCGATGATCTTTGACTTCTTAAACCTGATAGCCGGCCGACATGAGTTCGCTTTAGCTGCCGATGCTTCCATCGGCATCGGACTGGCGGGGGCAGCAGGCTCGGCGGTAACCGGCATTACGGATTGGTCCGACGTAGATCCTCCAGCCCGCCGTCTCGGGTTTGTTCATGGACTGCTGAACCTCGGTGCTACGTCGTTGTTTGCGGCGTCTCTCTTGCTACGGAAAAAGAAGCGCCGCGGCGCCGGCCTCGCTATCGGCGCTGTGGGCTATGCCGTTATGGGTTACGCAGCACATCTGGGTGGCAAACTGGTCTATGAGCACCGAGTAGGAGTCGATCGTACCGACGGCCAGGTCTTTCCGGATAATTTCATCGCGGTTCTTCCGGAATCTGAGTTACCCGACGACAAACCAACGAGATCGATGGTCCAGGGCGTACCGATTCTTCTCGTCCGGCGCGCAGGCCGTCTTTTTGCAATAGCCGACACGTGTTCTCATTTTGGTGGACCTCTTTCGGACGGTAAGCTGGTCGACAACTGCATCGAGTGTCCATATCACGCTTCCCTTTTTGACCTTGAGGACGGCCATGTCGTTAACGGACCTGCCGTACACCCACAGCCATGTCTCGAAGTCCGCACAAAGGATGGGCAGATCGAGGTACGGAAAGCTTCCCTTCGCAACGCATGATCTGCAGACCAGGACGCAAATGCAGCAGGGCATCCTTGAGACTTGCTTCAGAAACGGTCTCTCAGAAAAGTGGTAGGCTTGCAGGAATAAGGGTTATTTCTCCTATGAATCGAAGTGAGAAAGCCCGCTCCTCAGTTCCATCCAGCACCGACGTGTCAGAGCTTGGCTTTCGGCGACTCGCGGAGCTTCGTCACCGCATAAGGCAATTCCTGCACTTTAGCGAGGAAGCCGCCCGTGCCAAGGGGATCGAACCTCAACAGCACCAACTCCTGTTAGTGATTAAGGGACTCCCAAGGGACATGCGTCCCACCATCACTGCGCTTTCCCAGCAACTTTGCCTGCGTCACCACAGCACCGTTGAACTGATAGACCGTCTGGTAGAGCGAGGCGCGGTACGCCGCAGGCACAGCGATGAGGATCAGCGAGAGGTTCTAGTCGAGCTGACTTCGCATGGCGAAGCCCTGCTGCATAGGCTCTCGGTCCTTCATTGGGAGGAGCTGCGGATTTCAGGACCTGCTCTTTCAGAATCACTTCGGGCCGTGATGTACGACTCTATGTCTGCGCGAAGGAGGCATCGGTGAGCCGTTCCGCGTTCCATCCACGTCGCAAGCCCGCCTTGGAAGAGCTTGGAGATTTCACTACAACGCGAAGTACTCTTCCCATTTGCGCACTCGCGATTGCCGTGGGCCTGATCGCCACATTCGTCACGTGGATTCTGCTGAAGTTGATCGGCTTCTTCACGAATCTGGCCTATTATCACCAGTTCTCCACATCGTTTATTTCGCCTGCGGGTAACACACTTGGCGTCTATGCGGTTGCTGTCCCGATTGTGGGTTCGCTTATCGTAGGTTTGATGGCGCGCTATGGCTCCGAACGCATTCGAGGGCATGGTATTCCGGAAGCAATTGAGTCCATTCTGATGGATGGTAGTCGCGTCCGCCCGCGATTAGCGCTGCTGAAACCAATATCCGCCGCGATTTCCATCGGAACAGGTGGTCCGTTTGGCGCCGAAGGGCCGATCATTATGACCGGCGGCGCCTTCGGCTCCATGATCGGACAGATGTTTCACCTGACCAGTGTGGAAAGGCGAACTCTGCTGGTGGCCGGAGCAAGCGCGGGTATGTCCGCCACGTTTGCGGCGCCACTCTCTTCGGTACTCATCGGTGTCGAGCTGCTGTTATTTGAATGGAAACCTCGGAGCGCAATTCCCGTGGCTTTAGCAAGTGCGACCGCATGTGCAGCAAGACGGTATCTACTGGGGTTAGGTCCCCTGTTCCCCGTCCCACCACATCCGGTCTTTATCGGACTTGGCGGGCTTGCCGGCTGTGTTCTCGCAGGAATCGCCGCTGGTGGGCTCTCTGCACTGCTGACGTTGGGGGTGTATGCGACCGAGGACTTATTTCAGAAGCTGCCGATCCATTGGATGTGGTGGCCGCCCATTGGCGGCCTCTTCGTCGGCGTGGGCGGACTCATTTTCCCGCAGGCGCTCGGGGTTGGATACGACACAATTGCCAAGCTGCTCCAGGGAAATGTTCCGGTTACTCTATTCGCCGGTGTCCTTGTTGTGAAGTCGTTGATCTGGATGATCTCCCTCGGTTCGGGAACCTCCGGCGGTGTACTGGCGCCGTTGCTGATGATGGGTGCAGCGCTTGGCGGAATCGAGGGATTGTTTCTGCCTCACTTCGGTCAGGGATTCTGGCCTCTCGTCAGCATGGGCGCGATTCTCGGCGGAACTATGCGATCTCCATTCACAGGAATCGTGTTTGCAATTGAACTCACCCATGACATAAATATGCTGCTGCCTTTGCTGATAGCGTGCTTCCTGGCTCACCTCTTCACCGTTCTGACGCTGAAGCGATCGATTCTTACCGAGAAGATTTCCCGGCGTGGATATCACCTCAGCCGTGAGTACTCTCTGGATCCGTTGGAGATTTTATTTGTGCGCGAGGTAATGCGCACCAACGTTGTGGTATTGCCAGAAGATGCAACGCTCGAGCAGGCGCACCAGATGATCCACTCGACGAGCGGCCCCAAAGGACAACATCTGTTTCCGGTATTGCGAGGAGATAGAGTGCTGGTGGGAGTCGCCACACGCAATCAGCTAGTAAAGCTGTATCACGAATTGAAGGAAAAGGCAGTCACGACTCGGCTTTCTGAGATTGCAACGAGGAGCCCGGAAATAGCTTTTTCGGACGAGCCTCTGCGTACAGTCGTGAATCGAATGGCGGAGTCCGGATACACCCGATTCCCCGTGCTCGATCCCAGCGGAAACGGAAAGCTCCTCGGCATGGTGTCGCTTCGCGATCTTCTTCATGCGAGATCAAAGAATCTTGAGGACGAGCGCGCCAGGGAACGGGTATTGCGGATTCGGACGCCATTTGGGCGCAAGATGGTTGAGCAGGATATTCCGCTGACCGAAAACACCGATTTCCCCAATGGACTGGCCTCTTCAGATCCAAACGAAGCTGCGAAGACGCTGACTGCGGAGAATCACTTACATCATGACGAATGAGTCGATTCAGCAGCGATATCGCGAAAACCGATGACGTCCTCTATTGTCATCGGTCCTCCCGACACGCTGAAATGGGTGGCGGCAAGCGACGGAAGAAGACAAAGTCTGCGTCCTCCACGAATCGATTCCTAAAGAGCACTCTGTGCTCGCCGCCCATCGTTTAGTCCTACATTCATCCAGAGGGGCAAAATGCCCCACAGCAGAAGACTCAATACTCCGAAAGCAACGATAAAACCCGTTGATTGCATCAAAGACCATACCCATCGCAGGCGGCGATAGCCGGCACCGGTTCAGTCGGGCTGGCTCCCGCTCACTCCGCTTTCGAGAGGAATGTGAGAAGCGGCTTTCGGGGGCTGTGTTTTGGGCTCGATAGGAATCAAACCATCATCGATTCCGGCTATCCAGCCGGCTCAGCCGTCGAGAGCACATTTCGCATCGGCTGACATTGTCTCCGGCGGAGAAATGGGCACGCTCATGCGCGCTGCCGCCTGGTCCGATACTGCGATCGGCGATCCGTCAAGCTGGTCGCCTTCGCTGCGCATGATGGTGAACTTTCTTCTTGCGAATCGATTTCCGCAATTGTTGTGGTGGGGACCTCAATTCTGCTCGCTATATAACGACGCGTACATACCCATCCTGGGAGCGAAGCACCCTTGGGCGCTTGGCAAACCGGTGAGTGAGGTGTGGCATGAGATCTGGCATGTTCTGAAACCGCTGATCGAAACCCCTTTTCATGGCGGTCCGGCCACCTGGATGGAAGACATCCCGCTCGAACTCAATCGCCGCGGTTTCCTTGAGGAGACTCATTTCACCATCGCCTATAGTCCCGTTCCTGATGAAACCGTTCCGAGTGGCATCGGAGGAGTTCTCGCCACCGTGCATGAGATCACCGATAAGGTCATTGGTGAGCGCAGAGTACATGCATTGCGCGAATTGGGAGCCCGTTCGGGCGAGCCAAAGTCAGCCGAAGAAGCATGCGCTATCGTCGGCGAGACTGTTTCCTCATTTTCAAAGGATATTCCGTTCCTGCTTTTGTACTTGCTGGATGAGAAGGGGAAAAAGGCCACAAACACGTGCCGCTTCGGCGTGAACTCGATTGACACTGCTTGCCCGACATCCGTATGCCTGAGCTCTGCAGAGGACGAGCTATGGCCACTTTCCGTCGCTCATTCAACGGAGGAGATTCAGCTCGTTGATGATTTGGAGTCTAAGTTCGATGTAGTTCCGCAAGGACCCTGGTCAGACCCGCCCACCATGGCGGCAATCGTACCCATTCGCTCCAATATCCAACACCAACTCGCCGGTTTCATGATTGCCGGAGTGAGCTCCCGAATCCATTTCGATGATCGCTATCGCGATTTTCTCGAGCTGATGTCGACCCAAATCGCAACCATGATCGCGAACGCGCGTGCATATGAGCAGGAACGTAAACGAGCCGAGGCGTTAGCAGAGCTAGATCGTGCGAAGACGCTGTTCTTCAGCAATATCAGTCACGAGTTGCGCACGCCTCTCACTCTTCTGCTTGGCCCCACCGAGGCTGCGCTCTCATCCGATACCGGCGTTTTGGGCGGAGCCGATCTGAAGATGGCTCACCGCAATGAATTGCGCCTCCTGAAATTGGTCAATACGCTTCTCGATTTCTCTCGGATCGAGGCCGGGCGGATGCAAGTCGCTTATGAGCCTACCGATCTGTGCACTCTTACGGCGGATATCGCCAATGCATTCCGCTCCGCTATGGAAAAGGCCGGTCTTCGATTCACTGTCGTCTGTGACCCGATCGAAGAGCCAATCTACGTCGACCGTCAGATGTGGGAGAAGATCGTCCTGAATCTTCTTTCCAACGCGCTTAAGTTCACTTTCGAAGGTCAAGTTCAACTTACGCTCAAACGCAATGGAGAGTTCGTCGAGCTCATGGTTCGTGACACCGGAGTCGGAATTCCCCCCGATCAGATATCCCGCATTTTTGAGCGCTTCCACCGAGTCGAGAACGTGCAGGCAAGGAATTCCGAGGGCACCGGCATCGGCTTGGCGCTTGTTCAGGAACTGGTCAAATTGCATGGGGGATTTGTAGAAGTCCAGAGCGAACCTGGCGTGGGAAGCTGCTTCCGCGTGATGATATCCACTAACAACGGCAACCCTGCGGCGGCAACCGTCAGAGCACTAGCATCGCAGAGTTCGACGGTCATCTCTTCTGAAGCTTATGTTTCAGAAGCGGAAAGGTGGCTGCCCAGTATCCCATCCAATCCTGGCGCCACCGCCTCTGTTCAGGGTTCTCTGAATGAGATCGGGGCTTCTCCGCAGGAACGCGACTTGATCGTCATTGCGGATGACAACGCAGACATGCGGCAATATCTGGAATCGTTGCTGGGTCAACACTTCCAGGTGCACGCGGTTGCTGATGGCATCGAGGCTGTGAAGACAGCTCGCAACATACATCCCGCGCTGGTGCTGGCGGACGTGATGATGCCCGGCCTTGACGGCTTCGGCGTGGTGAGCGAGATCCGGAAAGATGAACATCTGCGAGGCACTCCAGTCATCTTGCTGTCTGCGCGCGCAGGAGAGGAGTCTCGCGTCGAAGGTCTGGAAGCGGGGGCAGACGACTATCTAGTCAAGCCCTTTACGGCGCGAGAGCTAATTGCCCGCGTGCGGACTCACGTCAATGTGGCCAAGGTACGTCAGCAGGCAGCCGAGCGCGAAACGAAACTACGTGCCGAGGCCGAACTCGAACGCCGGAAGTTCCAGGAATTCCTTGCCCAGGCTCCGGCCGCGATTGGTGTCCTGAACGGGCTCGACCATCTATGGGTCTATGTCAACAATGAATGCGTGCGCTTGACAGGGAGGAGGAGTCCAGCGGAATTCCTGGGGAGGACGCTCGTTGAGAGTCTGCCGGAGATGGAGACCCAGGTATTCGTAAAGCTTCTCGACGAAGTTTATCGAACGGGGCAGCCTTACGTGGGCCGCGAAATGAAAGCCTTTCTAAATAGGGCTGGTACGGGCCTGACAGATGAATCCTATTGGGATTTCGTTTACCAACCCGTCCGCGATGCCGAAGGAAAGATCGAAGGCATTCTCGTTTATGCGACTGAAGTGACAGATCGAGTTCAATCGAGAAAAGCGGTTGAGATTAGTGATAGGAAGTTTCGAGATCTGGCGGAAACTACATCCATTGCGCTGCACTGGGTTGGACCGGACGGCATCGTTCTCTGGGCAAATCAAGCAGAACTCGACATGCTTGGCTATAAGGCCGAGGAGTACCTGGGCCATAACATCGCCGAGTTTCACGTCGATGCACCTGTGCTCGATGATATTCTTCATCGCCTGGGTAGCGGCGAGAGAATCTGTCAGCATCACGCGCGATTGCGTGCCAAAGATGGCTCGATCCGCTGTGTGATCATCGACTCCAGTGTGCTGTTCGAGAATGGCAGGTTCATTCACACCCGCTGCTTTACTCGTGACATCACCGAACAGCGCATCGCAGAAGATGCTCTGAGGCATAGTGAGCAACAACTTCGGATGATCACCGAAGCGTCACCCGTCATGATCTGGTTGTCTGGTGCGGATAAGCTTTGCTACTACTTCAATAGGAGTTGGCTCAATTTCGTCGGACGCACTCTGGAACAGGAAATCGGAAACGGCTGGACGGAGAACGTTCATCCGGATGATTTCGAGCGTTGTTTGCAAATCTATCTCAGTTCCTTTGATGCGCGCCAACCGTTTGAAATGGAATACCGTCTGCGACATCATAGCGGCGAGTACCGCTGGATTTTGGATCATGGCGTTCCTCGCTACACCTCAGATGGACGCTTCGAGGGATATGTTGGCGGTTGCCTTGATATTCAAGATCAGAAAGCAGCGGCTGAGAAGGTCCGGAGCGCCGGGGAGACCGAGCGTCGAAGTAAGGAACTTCTCGAGATAGCGCTAGCAGCGTCCAGCACCGGCACATTCAGATGGGACCCGGAGACAGATGTTGTTGGGATCGATGAGAATCTCAAGAAGCTCCTGGACCTGAAGTCGGACGAGAGCATCAACACCATCGCCGAAATTCGGTGTCTTCTGCATCCCGACGATATGGCCCGGTGGAATTTTTCAATCGACGCGTGTCGAGTGGGCGCGGAGTTTGAAATGGAATTCCGAGTAATGAGGCCCCAAGGGGACTACCGATGGCTTTACGGCCGAGCCAAGATGCAGCACGGCGAGGGCCAGCCGAATTGTTTCGTCGGCGCCTGCACGGATATCACGAATCGCAAAAACACTGAGGAAGCTCTGCGCGAGTCGGAGCTCTGGTTGGCCGGTCAGAAACAAGCCTTCCAGGATGCTGTCAATGGTGCGCCGCTCTCTGAATCTCTTGATGTGCTGATCCGTACTGCCCAAAAGCAATACCGTGGTGAGGCCAGATGCGCCTTTTACATCGCCAATACAGCTGGGACCGAGTTGCACCATGTAGCTGGGATGCCGACAGACGACGCCCGTGGGGTCGACGGTTTTAAAATCGGTCCGGACTCGCTTGCGTCCGGCCTCGCCGTACATACAGGCGAGCCACTGCTGACTCCGGATGTTTGTGAGGACCCACGCTGGAAACCATGGCTGTGGCTCGCCGAACGATTCGATTTTCGAGGCTGCTGGTCCTTTCCTCTGAAGGCATCCAGTGGAAAAGCGATCGGTACGTTCGCGCTGTACTTCAAACAACCTCGGCATGCGATGTCACGTGATCTTCAACTCGCGAATGTACTGACCCACGCCGCAGCCATCATCATTTCGAAACATCAGGAAGCCGGGAATCGTGCGCAGACGGAGCGGGCACTCTATGAAAACGAACAGCGTTTGCGCTTGGCCCAGCAGGCCGCTGGAATCGGAACATTCGAATGGAACCTTCGCACTCACGAGAACCGAAGGACTCCCGAACTCGAAGCAATGTACGGATTAGACCCCGGAGGGTTGGGGGACACACAACAAGATTGGACACGGCGGGTTCATCTTGAAGACAGGCCTTACGTTCTCCAGCAGGTTGATCTCGCTTTCCAAACCGGGGCTCCTGTCCAGGCAGAATGGCGCACCGTGTGGCCCGATGGGAGCACCCACTGGATCCTGGGCGGATGGCAGGTCTTCAAAGATGAATCCGGCACACCGGCTCGCATGACAGGCATCAATATCGACGTCACTGCACGCAAAGCAGCAGAGGAAGCGCGTCGCCATTTAGCAGCAATCGTAGAATCGTCCGAAGTCGTCATTATCAGCAAAGATCTCGCCGGCTTGGTCAAAAGCTGGAATCCACAGGCAGAGCGATTGTTTGGCTATTCTGCACAAGAGATGCTCGGTCAACATATACGAAAGATCCTCCCACCCGAATTGCAGGACGAGGAGGATCGCATCTTGACGACGATCTCAGCTGGAAAGCAAATGGAACATTTTGAGACTGTACGAGTTGCCAAAGATGGAAGACGGATCGACGTTGCGGTCACAATTTCTCCGATCCGCGACGAAAACCGACAAGTTATTGGAGCTTCAAAGATCGTGCGCGATATCACGCAACAAAAGCGAACTGAACAGGCTCTGCGGATGACGGAGCGCCTGGCCTCAGTAGGACGGTTAGCGGCAACCATTGCGCATGAAATCAATAACCCTCTTGAGGCTATAATCAACCTTCTTTATCTTGCCCGTTGCAACAATGATCCGAAGCAAATTCAGCCTCTTCTCGCCCAGGCTGATGAGGAATTGAGTCGTGTAGCACTGCTGAGCAAGCAGACCCTGGGATTTTATCGAGAGAGAAGCGGCGCAAAACCGCTAAGACTTGGGAACATCATGGAGTCGCTCGTCGCGGTGTTCGCGCGGAAAGCGAGAAACAGATCTGCGCTAATTCAACTGGAAATCAGGAGCGATCCTGAAATCTGCGCAATCGAGGGCGAGATTCGGCAGCTTGCGGCGAATCTGCTGAACAATAGCATTGATGCGATCTTTCGCGGTGGGACGATCCGTGTTAGGGTCGCCGAAGCGCGCACTTGGAATAATGCATCATCACGTGGCGTTCGGCTGACGATTGCAGATACTGGAACCGGAATCGCTCCAGAACATGGGGCGAGGTTGTTCGAGCCATTCTTCACCATCAATAAGGATGTAGGAACTGGTTTGGGCCTTTGGGTTTCAAAAGGTATTGCCGAGCGGCACGGAGGAAGTATTCGATTCAAATCCCGGACAATTCCGGGCGCTTCAGGCACCGTGTTTACTGTGTTTCTTCCAAAAGACTCAATTCCACGACCGATGGATTCGTGATCCGGGCGAGGTCGCCATCCCAACTCACCTCACCTGCAAAGACCAAGATCCTGTGCGATCCAGTCCGCCTTCTGGTACGCATCTTAACCTCTTCCGCTGATACTTCCTGAACTCGCACCTCGTACTTTTTTGCTGGAATACCCTAGCATGGAATGTATGAACTCTCACTCGACGATAAACGAGTGTTTCGCTGCGATAGATGGTGGCATGCTATTTACTGAGAGCTTTGGCGATTGTAACGCCGATCCTGTGCTCTTGATCATGGGTGCGATGGCATCTGGCGTGTGGTGGCCACGCTCATTCTGTATGCAATTGGCCCGTCGGGGACGCTTCGTCATTCGTTACGATCACCGCGATACCGGCCGCTCAACCAGCTATGGACCAGGCGGCGCCACTTACTCTACTGAAACGCTAGCCGATGATGCGCTTGCCGTGCTAAATGCCTACAACATTGAAAGTGCTCATCTGGCTGGAATGTCTCTTGGTGGGTATTTGGGCCAGTTGCTCGCACTGAAAGCTCCTGCGAGGGTCAAGACGCTGACTCTGATTGCTTCGGAGACCCTGGCGCCAAAGGACTCGTCCATGCCTGCCATGGATCCACGCTTGCTCGAATATCATGCGCGAGCGGCCACACTCGATTGGGCCAATCGAGAAGCCGTGCTTGAATACCAGGTGGGGGCTTGGCGTCTGCTGTCGGGATCGGCTCATCCATTCGATGAAGAGTTCATCCGAGGTTTGGCTGCAGAAGACTCTGCTCGCACTGCGAATCCCTTGACACCTTTCAATCACGCAGGTTTGCAAGAGCCGACCGAGTGGACCGGCAGGCTCGACGAGATTCGGACACCTGCCCTGATCATCCACGGGACTGAAGACCTGGTGGTTCCCTATGCTCATGGGTTGGCCTTGCAAAGTGCTCTGCGAGGCTCCCGCTTGCTCACCTTGCGAGGAAGCGGCCATGAATTGCATCCGCTGGATTGGCCTCTGATTCTCCACGCCATCGCTGGGCATACCTCACCATCTTGAAGTTCAGCGACGGTTGATGAACGCGATTTCTGGCTTGCGTTGCCCGGAACGCCTGGGCAGACCAGCCGGATTTGAGGAAGTCATAGCCAGGCTTTGGTTCGCATCAGCAGAACGACGAAATCGGCGCCGCGAATCGATTGCGAAGCAGCAATTCAAAGCAGAGAATTCTACCTCATGACGCGTGGGATCATTCGCGCGAGATTCCAAAATTGAAAGGGTCGCAAGCGTCTCATCATCCGCTAGACGGAGAAGACCTCCTCTTTCAAAATTCTCTGGTATGCAGGAACCGTCAAGAACTCAATGAATTGAGGGGCTCGAATGAGTTCACGCATCAGATCAGCCGCTTGTTCATATGCTGCAAACCTCTTCGCATCGACATTGTTCTTCTGATGCTTGAGTTCACCGGCGATCACATCCTCGACGATTCCGAGTTCCACGGTTCTGCCGTCGTTGAGCTTCGCTCGGTGGCGAATCCATTGCCACAATTGGGCGCGACTTATCTCCGCTGTAGCTGCATCTTCCATCAGGTTGAAAAGCGGCACGCAACCGATTCCCCTCAGCCAGGCTTCAAGATAGCCAAGACCAACCGCCACGTTCTGCCTCAAGCCCGCCTCCGTTATCTCGCCATCCGGAACTCTTAGCAGGTCTGCCGCAGTCGGATGAAAGTCGGACAATTGCTTTGAAATCTGATTTGCGGCGGGCATGAGACGGTCGAACACTTCAAGGGCGATCGGGACCAGACCTGGGTGCGCCACCCAAGTACCATCATGACCATCGCTAGCTTCGCGCTCTTTGTCTGCGCGCACCTGGGCGATTGCCTTCTCATTTGCCACCGGGTCTGACTTGATAGGGATATATGCCGACATGCCACCCATCGCGTGGACAGCTCGTCTATGGCAGGTTTTGATCGCCAATTTGGAATAGCTCCGCATGAAGTGGGTAGTCATCGTAACCTGCGCACGATCGGGCAACATCGAATTGGGATCGTTCGCGAACTTCTTGATGAAACTGAAGATGTAGTCCCAGCGGCCGCAATTCAACCCAGCCGAGTGCTCCCGTAATTCATAAAGAATCTCATCCATCTCGAAAGCTGCAAGAATGGTTTCGATTAGAACTGTTGCTTTGATCGAGCCATGTGGAATACCCACGGATTGCTGTGCGCGGATGAATACGTCCTTCCAGAGACGAGCTTCCAGGTGGCTCTCTGTTTTCGGAAGATAGAAGTACGGACCACTGCCTCGAGTCAGCAACTCCTTCGCGTTGTGAAACAGATACAGCCCGAAGTCGAACAATGAACCCGACATCGGCTCTCCATCCACGCGAAGGTGCCGTTCCTCCAGATGCCAGCCTCTGGGGCGAACGAACAATACTGCAACCTTTTCGTTAAGACGGTACAGCTTGCCCGTTGCCGGGTCATTGAAAGTTATGTTGCGCCTGATGGCATCTCGCAGATTCACATGCCCGTCGAGCAAATTGTCCCAGGTCGGGGTGTTGGAGTCTTCAAAGTCCGCCATGAATACCTTGGCTCCCGAGTTGAGAGCGTTGATGATCATCTTCCGATCAACGGGTCCAGTGATCTCGACGCGGCGGTCGAGGATATCAGCAGGGAGCGGCGCGACGGTCCACTCTTGCTCGCGGATCTCCGTCGTCTCGTCTAGAAAGTCTGGCCGCTCTCCAGAGTCCAATCGCTCCTGCCGCGCATGACGGGCGGCGAGCAATTGCTTGCGCCGTCCATTGAACGTTCGATGCAGGTCAGCTAAGAACGCAAGCGCATCACTTGTCAGGATCTCAGCATGTGCCGCTGACACCGGGGCAAGGATCTCGACTCCAGGAACACTCATCGAATTTGACATCAAGCTCTCCACAAACAATCTAATGTGCTACCGGCGGTGATCGCTAAACTTGGTTCGAAGCTGCCTTGCCTTTCAACAGATCGGCTGCAGACATCCCGCGAATTGAAGCGTCCAGCAATTCCACTAGATGCAGAGCTGGCATCATAGCGAGTCCTTGGCGATGCACTCCGCTCATCAGTTGAAGTAAACATCCAGGATTCGCCGAAACTACCGCCTGCGAATGTGTGGACATCAAGTTGTCAACTTTGCGATCGCCCAACTCCTGAGCCGTCTCAGGCTCAAGAAGATTGTAGATCCCCGCGGAACCGCAGCAGAGTTGTGCTTCTGGGATCTCCGCCACTTCCAATCCGGGAATTGCATGGAGCAGACGCCGGGGCTCATCGCGCACGCCCTGAGCATGTTGCAAGTGACAAGCATCGTGATAGGCAACGCGACACTGTACAGGATTCCTGATCGCCTGCGGCTCCAAGGCACATAGGAACTCCGAGATATCTTTGCATCTCGACGAGAAGCGCGCGGCGCGATCGGCCCAGGCTGGATCATCACGCAAAAGGTATCCATACTCCTTCATTGTTGACCCGCAGCCGGCGGAATTGATCACGATCGTGTCCACGTTGGCTCGCTCGAATACTGTGATCAGTTTCTTTGCAAGCCCGATCGCTTCTCCTTCTAGCCCGGAGTGCAACATCAGGGCGCCGCAGCATCCCTGGTCTTGCGGGATGATGACATCACATGCTTCCGCGACCAGCACACGAATCGTCGCGGCATTCACATGCGAAAAGAAGACCTGCTGCACGCATCCGCTCAGCATACCGACACGCCGTCTCGCAGAACCTCGCGGCTGGGCAACCGAAGGCAACTTCTCAAATGCGCCCTTTACCTTCGGTAAGAGCGCGTCTAGAGCCGCAATCCTCTTTGGTACTAGCTTCCAGATCCCGAGCCATCCCATCAAGCTCTGAAATCGCGACCGCTGGTAGATCAGCAAGGGCAGGGCAAGGATCCGCAACCTTTGAGGATAAGGGAACGTAGCGAAGAGCAATTTCCGAAATAGCTTTTCGCCAAGGCTGCGGGGTACGTTCCTTTCAATCTGAGCGCGCGTCGGCTCGATGAGTTTGTTGTAAAAAACGCCAGATGGGCACGCCGTCATACATGCCATGCAGCCTAGACAATTGTCCATATGGCGACTGAAATTTTCGTCGAGGGGTGCTTCTCCTTGCGAAGCCTTCTTGATCATGTAGATGCGGCCGCGAGGCGAATCCATCTCGTCACCCCAGAGCACATATGTGGGGCAGGCGGGCAGACAAAAACCGCAGTGCACGCAATCGTCAATGTGCCTAGTTTCGGGCGGATGGTGCGCATCAAAGCTTGTGGGCAAACCCTTTTGGTGGGGAGACTGGGGAGACATGCTAGGCATGGAACTCAAATGCCCCCCACGAATCTACCTGGATTCAGTATGAGATTCGGATCAAAACGGTGCTTGATCTCCCGCATCAATTCAACAGAACTCGGCAATGCACCCCACACATCGAGACGTTCCCGAAGCATCTCTGGAATTTGAAGAGCGACAACACGTCCACCTGCCCCTTCGACCTGCTCCCGCAGACGATCTACAAAAGAAATCGCTGATTCTGCCGAAGAACTGAGCCTGATCATCATCAATCCCGTTGCTTGCGCAACGATCGCGACGTCGATCTCCGCTTCGGCCGCAAATTTCATCAGATTCGAAGTGGAAGAACAAATCTGGCTCGAAAGCATTGATACCTTCAGAATCAAAGCATCGCCTCGCATGAAAAGCTCCTCACGCTCCCGCCAAACCTCCTCGCTCGATTGGACAATTTCAAGATTCCGAAATATTTGCTGAAGCTGATCACCAAAGTCTCTTATGGTCTTTGGGAGTGCAGCGACACAAACATCCAACGCGAAACGCTTGCCATCAGTCCGGATCTGAATGCTGCTCTGAACGGTTTGCGAATCCAGCAAAGCAGCGAGACCCTCGCGAAAAAACATCGGGTCCATTGCCCTTACTGTCCAGCTGTTTCGACGTTCCTCGGTTGGATGAAGACGAAAGTTGACCTTCGTGACTACGCCCAGCGTTCCGAATCCTCCGATCATCAACTTGTGCAAGTCATATCCCGCAACATTCTTGACGACCTTGCCACCACTTTTCGCAATTGTTCCATCAGCAAGGACTATGGTCATTCCGATAATGAGATCGCGGAGACTACCATATTTCAGCCGCAAAGCACCGCTGTCATTTGTGGCCACAATTCCACCGACGGTTGCACGGCCCGGCCATGCGGGGTCTAGTGCGACCATCTGTCGGTGGCACTTCAATGCCAGTTGCAAATCAGCCCAAGTGCACCCAGCCTCGACAGCACACGTTAAATCTTGCCAAGCGTGCTCGCGCAATCTGCTGAGCCGGGTGAGCCGCAGAACAATGTCCGCCGCCACTGAATTTCCCCAGGAAGATTTGGTGCCCCCGCCCATAGCCGTCACGGCCAGTCCGTTTGCATTCGCAAAGCGCAGGATTGCAGAGATCTCCTCTGTGCTACCCGGGGCCGCGGTAACCTTGGCGCCGTTTAGGCGCACGAAGTCGGATCCGGTGATCGCGGAAAGGTGCTCGGCCGCTTCCTCAAATCTCAATACGGAAGGCGAATGCATCAGAAAAGCTCCGCGATTCCCGCTGTCTCCAACGGGTGGGGTACATATGGTCCGGGCTTTTCAGCGCAGAGGCGGGGACGCGGAAAGATCTTGTCGGGATTTGAGAGGCTCTCCGGGTCAAACGCACAACGAACCAGTTGCATTGTTGCCAGATCCGGCTCCGAGAACATCTGCCCCAGGGCCTCCTGCTTTTCTTTACCAACACCGTGCTCGCCGGTGATCGATCCTCCGTTTTCTACACACAGGTGCAGGATGCGATACGACAGCTCCAGGGCCTTCTCTTCTTCTCCCGGGACGGCACGATCGTAAAGGACCAGCGGGTGCAAGTTGCCATCTCCGGCATGGAAGACATTCGCGACTCGCAAACCAGCTGCTTTCGCCATATCACTGATTTCGCTGAGCAGTTTTGGCAGCGCTGTTCGCGGAATGACTCCATCTTGCACGATGTAGTTCGGTGAAATCCGGCCCATTGCTGCGAATGCTGCCTTGCGACCCTTCCAGACCAGGGCTCGCTCTTGCTCAGACTGAGCGACGCGAATCTCCCAAGCCCCATTTCTTTTGCAGAGCTCCTGCACCTCAAACATCAGCGCATCAACTTCCCTGCCCGGCCCGTCGAGTTCAACCAGCAGCAGCCCGTCACATTCCGGGTAGTGAGCGTGCACAGCGGCTTCCGCCGCCTTGATCGATAGCGCGTCCATGATCTCCAGCGCAGATGGCAGCATCCCCGCGCCAATGATGTCACTCACCGTTTGCCCAGCAGCCTCAATGGAATGAAACGCGGCTAGCAACGTTCGAACAGCCTCCGGACGTTTAACGATTCTCAAAGTAATCTTCGTCGCCACTCCCAATGTGCCTTCTGAGCCGACGAAAACCCCTGGCAGATCGTAGCCAGGAGTGTCCAGAGTTGGAGACCCCAGCTGCACCATCTCTCCTGAAGGAAGCACCACCTCGAGCGCCAGCACGTGCGTCACCGTGAAGCCATATTTAAGACAATGGGCTCCGCCCGAGTTCTCGGCAACATTTCCGCCGATTGTGCAAACCGACTGCGAAGAAGGATCTGGGGCATAAAAGTACCCGAAGGGACTAACGCGCTGAGTTACCTGAGCATTGATCACTCCTGGTTCAACGACCACCAACCGATTGGGAATATCCACCTCGAGAATCCTGTTCATTCGCGCCAAGCTTATGACAATTCCTCCGGCTGCCGGAAGGGCTCCTCCGCTGAGGCCCGTACCTGCACCCCTGCTCACGAACGGCACCCGATGCTTCGCACAAAAACGAACTGCAGCCTGCACCTCCTCGGTGTTGCGAGGCAGCACGACTGCTTCGGGCAGCACTCTGAAGTTAGTCAGCCCGTCACATTCGTATGTCTGCAGCTGGCTTCGCCCAGTGATGATCCGGTCCGGTCCGAGTGTAGCTCGCAATTCGTCGAGTTGTCTTTCGTTCAGCACCGTGCAAACAAGCTTAAGGGATTTGAGCAGGAAATACTTGCCAATTGCGAGGGTCTCACAATCATCGTTTCGAATTTCCCGGAAGGAATGTTGGCTTCAAATCCATCTATCGGATCTCCCACGATCTTCCCGACATACACCATGTGCAAGCGCTAGTATTAATTGCGCTCTGAATTTCAACGTCCCCGGCAGCCCATGACCTTCGCCTACTCGTCCACTGTTCCTCCCTTGTGGCCGCAGCCGCTTGATCCCCTTCACTCGGTCGTGCTCTCCGCCGCGATCGCCACAACTCCACTGATCGTGGTGCTGATCTTGATGGGAGGGCTGCGCAAGAGCGGCCTCTTTGCATCGGCACGTGGCCTGGGCACAACTGCGATTCTGGCCGTTGCAGTCTGGCGCATGCCGATCCCTCTCGCATGCTGGAGTGTGTTGTATGGGTCCGCCTATGCCATGTGGTCAATTTTGTGGCTTGTCCTCTGTGCGTTATGGCTCTACAACCTCTCGGTATCAACCGGATCTTTCGACCAACTGCGGCAGTGGGTGCAGCGCCATGCCTCATCGGATTCCTGCGTTCAGGCAATTCTGGTGGCATTCTGCTTCGGCGCGCTCCTTGAGGGAAGCGCTGGATTCGGATCGCCGATCGCGGTGACGGCCTTTCTGCTGGTCGGTTTGGGGCTCGAAGCTCGAAAGGCCGTGGTGATCGCATTGATCGCTAATACTGCACCCGTTGCCTTCGGCGCGGTGGGAATTCCAATCGTTGCCTTGGCTGGCGTCACGGGCATGGATGTGCTGAAGCTCTCGGCGATGGTCGGGAGACAGCTACCGTTTCTCAGCCTGATTCTGCCCATGTACCTGGTGTTAGTGGTTGCCGGCAGGCAGGGACTTCGCCGCAGTTGGCCCCCCGCGCTCGTCGCAGGTTTGAGCTTCGGAGGTGTGCAGTTCCTTGTCTCGAATTTCTGGGGACCATATGCCACCGATATTCTCAGTTCCCTGATCTCGATTGTCGCCCTGCTTGCATTCCTCCAAATATGGAAGCCGGGGATCGAGGGCGAGGGCGCGAACTCACGTTCTTCTTCTGCAACATCCCACGAGCGACTCTTCAGCCGTTCGGCGCTGTCGGCGTGGGCGCCCTGGGCGATCCTCGCGATTGTCATGATCGCCTGGTCGCTATTCCGGGTCTCGGCCTGGGGACAGGTCCTGATGCAGGTTCCCGCGCTGCACAACGGAGTCTTCATTACCCTTTATCAGAAGCCCTACGCAGCCATCTTCTCGTTCCAGCCTCTGGCCACGGGAACCGGGGTCCTGGTCGCGACGATTATTGTTGCCATCTGCTACAGGGTTCGCCCAGGAACTTTCGTGGAAGTGGGTGGTAGGACCCTGAAGCAGTTGCGGGTACCGGGCCTCACGGTCCTCTTTATCGTGGGACTGGCCTATCTTTACAACTACTCCGGCATGGCCTACACGCTTGGGGCGGCTGTTGCGCGTGTAGGCGGCATCTTTCCCCTCCTGAGCAGTTACCTCGGCTGGGTAGCCTGCTTCCTGAGCGGTAGTGACACGGCAGCCAATCTGCTCTTCGGGAACCTGCAGGTCGCTGCGGCCCACCAGCTACACCTGAACCCCCTGTTGCTGGCGGCTACAAATTCCTCAGGAGCAGTTGCCGGCAAGATGGTTTCACCTCAAAACATTGCCGTCGGCGTCACTACGGTGGGCCTCATCGGGCAAGAGGGAAAGGTACTGCGCAGCACTTTCTGGCACAGCGTCCTATTTGCCGGGGTCCTTGGCCTGATTGCGTTGCTGCAGGCTTACGTCGTGCCTCAAATTGTGCCTTAGACAAGAAGGCGAGATCTCGCAGATCTGACAATTGTTGCACGTTTGCCAAAGATACTCTTGAGAGTTGCACCGCTTCCGGCTGTTGCTTCCAAGCAGTATTGCGATTTTGCGATGTGTAAAGAGCCTGCAGCCCTATTGCGATTCGAATGAGAGTGATGCATCCGGCTCCGGAACGTGAAAGTTTAGCGGACCTCTCCGATGCGCTGCCCTTGCAGATATTTCTTTCCCACCTCGGCGTCGATCACGATGTTCTTACTCTGGAACAGCATCACGATGTCAGAGCCGCCGAACATGAAGTAGCCGAATTCATCGCCTTTCTGCAGCCTGGCGCCCATATCGGGCGTCAGGTTGACCGAGGAAATGGGGCCCATGCCGATCGGTAGAACCGCGACCAGACCCACTTCGGGTGAATCGACAATGATCAGACCGCGTTCCTGGTTGTACTGGTATGTATCCCCGTCGACAGCCTGAAGGCTGCCATCCGCCTTCCTGACCATGTCCATGTAGACACGGCCTTGGATTTTGCGGACTTCCTTGATCTGACCGGCGACAGGGAGGTGGTAGCGATGATAGTCGTTGGCGTTCAGGAAGCTGTGGGTGTAGACACCGTTCTTGAATGCGTCCTGGTATGGACTGCCATCCAGGAGCTTCGCTATCGGCCAGGTGACGCCCTTGACTGTCACCTTCGAGTCCGAGTTGATGTCCCACGCGCCCTCGAAAACCGAATCGGCTGGCGATACGATCACCTTGTCGTTGCTAGGTTCAGTGATCGGCCGCCTGCCGGGTTTCACTTCACGAGCGAAGAATTGGTTGAAGGTCATCCAGCCGCTTGGATCGGTGATGTAGTCATCCATGTGCCAATTGGGAAGAGCCGTATAGGAGGAGATTCTCGCAGCCGACGCGGGCGTATCCATAAAATGGCCACGCGCTTCCATATATTTCTTCATCCAGGCTATGAAGCTGTCGTCACGATTCAGCCGATCCTCCGGCGCGTGATTGATGATGTAGAAGAGATTGAATTCTCGGGGCGGACGGTGCTCCGCCACGTTTGGAACCGCTGCGACGCTCTCGTCCAGAAGATCGAAAAGCGCCTCCGTGTTCTCGATGGTTTTGAGGTCAGCGGCTCGAATTGCGCCTTCTAGTGCTTCTCGCAAATCTGGTCGCACCTGGAGTAATTGGACTAGATCCTCGACAACCGGAACGTGTCCAGACGATTGCTTCGGTGCCTGACCACCGGTGCTACAGGGCAGGACGGCAAGAGAGAGAAGGACCCCGAGCACGGCTGATTGCCACACCTTATTCCCGAGCACACCCATTCAGTACCTCCACCTGCCATCCTGGTTTCGCGCATCACCGCCTGCCGCAATCCAGGGGGTTCAGTTTAGCCCCGTCATGTTGCTGCTACAAAACCTTTTTATTCCTTCAAACTGCCTGCAGCGCTCGGCGCGTTCTAGCTTTGGCATGCAATGGGATCTGATTAACAAATCCATTGCTCGATACAGCGTTGTTCACTCGTTCGGGCGCTCAGGCAGGTCGCCGGACTCCGGCAGAAACAGCGCACAGGATGCAGCAGGACAATCCGACTAGTAGTCGCAAGCAGCGCCTTGGGGTTCGATGCAACCATGCACAATGTCTCCAGTCGTTGATGCAAACCAATAATAAGCAACAAGCAGTGCTACCTGGGCTAGATGTCCGGTATATCGATCCGCACAGGTCCGAGCAGCCCGGATCGCTGAAGCCGTTCGTTTCCAGAGAACGGATACTTTCCTGGAATCCAAGTCAGACGCTCTGCTTCGGGCAACGAGCTGTCCCGAAACAACCGGTTCCACCACAGGTTTGCGACAGTGATTTCCAGCTCATTGCCGCGCGCCTTCAGCACACGCTCGGGCAAAGCAAGGCGCCACGGCGCACACCACGCCACACCCAAGTCTTGTCCATTCAATCGCGCCGCAGCAATGTTTCGGACCTCTCCAAGTGAGAGTGAAAGATTTCGATCACCAATGTCTTCTGCGTCGAACCTGATCTTGTAGACAGCCTTTCCTGAGTAATATCGAATTCCGTTTTCGGGCCTCAGGGTCCAGTCTTCAAGATGATCAAAGCGCACCGGGCCGGGACCGCCCCACTTCGGATCGAATGTTACTACCCATGCGCCTTCCAAAATCAACAGCGGCCGAAGCCGAGGGAAATTCTCAGCGTTTGATCTTTCCCTCGCGCTGCCGCGGAACACCACGAAACCGCTCTGGTGAGCTTCCAAACGCACTGGAACATTGGTCCGTCCTTCTTTCTCCTCGAAATCTTGGAGGAGCCGCCGCTCGCCGTTCAATGCATCCCACCACTCAGGCTGTTTCCCCGTCACTCGGAATGCCCACGAAGCGGACAGCTCCCGGTCGGTGCGGTTGGCAACGAAGTAGATATCCTGGTCGCCGTCGCGGCGATGAATGGCACGCATTCCGTCACCCTCGAAGTCCGGTTTCACGTCGAGCTCAGCAAGCAGTCGCGATGTGATTCGATAAGGCGGATAGACTGAAGCCGCCTGCAGGCTCGCTTCCGTCAAGTTCCAGGGTGAAGCTGCGAATCCTCCGAGTTCGACAGCGGCATCGCCCGGGGCATCAGAGTACTGACTCGCCGTCCAGGAACGATCGGTGACCACCTGCAGACGTTTGCCGGATGATCCCATCCCACACAGGGCGGCGATAACGCCAAACGGCGACTTGGACGTTTCACTGTCGCAGTCCACGGTCACTCGCATTTCGTTGTTGCCGTCGTGAATCAGCCATGTCGCATCGAGCCGTCGCACCTGGTCGATCACGTTGCCACCGCCAAGCCGAGATCCATTCACTGAGATCTCAAAGGCCGGACTCGCCGTGATGAGCACCTCCACGATATCGAAATCAGTCGCGTTCTCAACGTGGAACTTCCGCGTAAATGACCGGAGGCCTCGGTTTGCCGCAGACGTATCTGAACCCGCTGACCAGATCCATCGCGCCTCTGCAAGCAGATTTTGCTGCGCCCAGCGGTACGCACTTGAATCAAACACCGCTGATCCGACGCCAACTTTGCGGATCGTTCCCTCTTTTGTGTTTTGGCCAAACAATGATGTTGCAATCGCACGAACCTGCGCATCGCAATCCGGATGACCGCTCAAACTTGGCGAAGCCTTCGGCGGCATACCGATCACAGTTGCGCCCGCCTCCGTCAGTTCTGCGATCTTCTTCAACAACTCTGGCGTCATAGTCTCGACCTGCGGGAGAACGAGTACGCGATACCGCATGCCGTCCGGAAGTAGGATCTCGCCGTCTTTGACGGAGGCTCGTGCGATTAGAGTCCCAGGCGCGCAACCATCAAAGTTGTGTCCCCACCGGTCGCTGAACTCGCCGGGCTGAAAGGCAGAAGGCGGTGCAAGGAACACATTGGGAGCGCCCTCCGCCGCCAGATACAGAACATCAGCGACGAACAGACCGCGCCTCAGCATCGCAGAACAGCGCGTGACATAGCGGTGATACGCGCCCGACATATCCCACCACGTCTGTGTTCGATCCCAGTGAACCCCGTATCCGCCGTCTGGACCCATAGTCATTCCGGGCGCCTTGTCCGTGCCTGACTGCGATTGGAAACGGTGGAAGACGATCCGATTGATTCCGGCACAGAACGCCCAATCACCCTGGCTCTTCATCGATGCAGGATGCTGCAGCCAGCGCTCCGGAAACTCCGCAGTGAAGGCCTCTGCCGCAATCACCTTTTTACCGTTTGTATGTCCTACAGACGTCGATTCGACAACGCTCCAATCGGTGTTGATTCGCCCGTAGTGAGACCAGAACTCCGCCATCGGAACATCCGCAACCTTGCCCAGTTCCAGATCCGAGCACGGGTCGAGATCGTACGGCTCCAGAGCCATTTGCAAACCGTACTTCCGCCCCATGTTCTTGAGCGCTTCGGCCTGATTGGCAATTGTCAGCTCCTGCGCGGTCTGCCGCACATCCCAGAGGAAACGCTCCGTAATTGCTCGATCCTTGACCACAAAACCCGCAAAAGCTGGAAGGTAATTCGTCAGTGCGTACCCACGGCGACGCTCAAACTCGGAGGCGAACTGCGCGCTCCAGTTCTGTGAACTCATCTCCCAGCTGTCGTAGTGCAGTGTCGTCAAGCCAGTGGTCCTATGCCGTCGATCGCCAATCCTGTCCAGGAGAGGTTTGAAATATGCATCGAAGTGATGCTCCGCAGCGATGGGATCAAACTTGTTCGTCTCCCAACCCAGACCGGGATTCGGAGCCGGGCGCGTGGTTTGCGCGGTGATTCTACGGCCAGCTCTCATGACAATCCACTCGCCCTCGGGTACAACCCAGTCGAGCGTGCCGTCCCTTCTTAAAAGCTTTGTCAGATCCTGTACCTTCGCAGCAGCCACGCATTCCTGCACTGCGATCTCTGGATATTCCCAATGCGAGGGCAGAGCTGGACGTACCCATGGCACCCTTGTAAACGGCCCCAGGATCTGCGACGAATAAGATCCTCGCGTGTATAGAGCCTTCTCTTCCAGGTCTGGCGTCTTCGCCTCGTCCTGTGTGGCCGGAAAAGCTAGAACATAATCATCAAAGTAAAACTCTTCCCAAACCTTGCGAAGTTCCGGCGTTAACGTCTCCTCGCCGAAGAATGGCGTCCGTGGTTTGGGCTTTGGGAGTGCTCCCTGAAACTTTCCAGGACCGTGTACTCGAGTCATGCTGGTTTCCAGAAACTGCATCGACTCATCCGGCTTCACCCATGGCCCTCCCGCACCGCACCAGCCCGCACCCGCACCCAGAGCCATCTCCAAACCAAGTGAATCTGCGTGCCCGAATGCATCGGCAACCATCTGCTGCCACGGCTCGCTCATGAACTTGACCGGGCCTGGAGCAATCCCGATATTTACCTCGAGGTATACTCCGCCGCCGAGTCCCGCGTTCTTTAGCGACTCAAGGTCGGCTCTCATTGCAGACGCTTCAAGATGCCCGTCCATGAAATACCAGTACACCCAGGGCCGGGCGCTATCCGGGGGCTTCACAAATGCGGAGTACTCGCTATCTCCGCCGTCGGTCGCCGCTGCTCGCAATCGGTCCTTCATTGCCAGACCCACGATGGTCAGTGAGCCAAACTTCAGCAGCGCCCTCCTGCTCAATCTTTCAAAGATGCTCATTGATTCCTCTTCAGTGCAGCTGTTGATTTTAGAATGCCCCCAGGACACACCGCTCGATGAAATATGAATTTGAAAGAACGAATGGTGGGTGCGAAACAACCTTTAGAGAAGAGAAGACTAGGATGGAGGATCTAAACACGATGGATAGTCAAAGCAGGGTGGCGATGGTTACAGGCGCGGGCAGCGGCATAGGACGAGCCGTCACCTTGGCTCTTCACGCTGCCGGATATTCCCTTGTCCTGGCGGGAAGGAACATTGCCCGTCTTGAAGAAACAGCTGCAATGGCCGACAGCGCCGGTCCATCCATTCTGACCGTGCCGGCGGATGTGGCCCAGCCCAACTCAGTGGATCAGCTATTCTTGACGACACGCGAGACGTTCGGACGATTGGATCTCTTATTCAATAACGCCGGCATAAGCGCGCCCGCGATTCCAATGGAAGACCTTACTTTCGCGCAAT
Organism: Occallatibacter sp.; assembly: GCA_035606555.1. Taxonomy (GTDB): domain Bacteria; phylum Acidobacteriota; class Terriglobia; order Terriglobales; family Acidobacteriaceae; genus Telmatobacter. The sequence goes on along the minus strand of DATNFD010000050.1, from coordinate 17,213 downwards.
GGAGCGAAGTGGTGAACGTCAATCTGACTGGCGCCTTCCTGTGCGCGCAGGGAGCGGTCAGAATTATGAAGTTGCAGCAGCCGCGCGGAGGCCGCATTATCAACAATGGATCAATTTCGGCGCATGCGCCCAGACCCTGTTCTGTCGCCTACACGGCAACGAAGCATGCCATCACCGGACTGACCCGAAGCATTTCTCTGGATGGGCGACCCTACAACATCGCCTGCGGTCAGATCGATATCGGAAACGCACAAACCGACATGATGACAAGAATCGAAAAAGGCGCGTTGCAGCCCAACGGCGAGACGCGGCCAGAACCGACGATGGATGTGAAGCACGTGGCGGATGCTGTGCTTTACATGGCCAGCCTGCCACTCGAAGCAAATGTTCAATTCATGACAGTAATGGCGACCAGGATGCCGTTTATCGGTCGGGGCTAGTACCGGACGCACTGGTTACGGATGCAAAGCCTGGAGATTGCCATAGCCCACGACGACTGTGGAGCCCACGAGGGTCAACAGCGTAAGAAACACGAGAATCTTTGTACGCAAGCTGACGCCACTCCACTCCTTCAGCGCGATTCCCCAGATGGTGCTGAAAATCATGATGCTGGCCATGTGCAGGGTCCAACTGGAGAACTTATAGCGCCCCATTTGCGTCTCGCCCATTGTGTAGAAGAAAAACTGCATATACCAGGTCGCGCCGGCCAGAGCCGAGAAACCGTAGTTCGCTGCAAGTGATGAAGTTGCGGGCGGATGAAGTTCGGATTCAAGGGCCATCTCTGTGGATGCGGCATCTGTGACATTTTCAAGCGGCGGATGTGCCATCGGTTCACTCTCGGATGAGCGAGGGATACGCAGGTACTCACCATAGCTCTTGTTCTGCATACTCAGCACAAAGCACCAGATGAAGTTGGTTGTGAATCCTCCTGCCAGCAGCACAACGAGCACAGGCAAACCCTGCCACATGACCGGAGTTCCCTGCCCCACGGTCAGTTCCTTGATCGGATTTCCGGCATCGAGTCCAAATGCGAAGCAGGAGCTCATCACGCCGCAAAACGTCGCAACTCCGAGTCCGCGCTTCAGGCTGAATTCCTGAATACTCGCGAGCTTCTCCTCATGGGAAAGCTCATGTTCCTTTGAAATTCCCGCTGCTCCCGCCAGCACGATTCCCCCAATGCAGATTCCCACTCCCACGAGGATGACGATTCCCGATCGCTGCGCCAGCAGTTGCATGAACTGCCTATGGAAAATGGGTGGGACGAGAGTTCCAAACACCGCCGTATAGCCGAGAGCGACAGACATGCCAAGGGAAAGCCCGAGATACCGCATCGTCAAGCCAAACGTCAATCCTCCCAGTCCCCACAACACTCCAAAAAAGTAGGTCCAGAGGACTGCAGAAATCGGCGCGGTCTGAAGGACGTGAAAAAGATTGTGTGTTAGAGATACCGCCAGTATCCATGGCGCGATAATCCAGCTCATCACGCCGCCCGCAAGCCAATACGTCTCCCACGACCACCCGCGCACGCGACGAAACGGCACATAGAAGCTGGCAGAGGCCAAGCCTCCCAACCAATGCAAGAAGACGCCCAACAGCGGATTTCCGCCCAACCATCACCTCTCTTAGTGCATGCCTCTGCCCACAACCCAACCTGAATCAGGTGAGACTCACTTCAACGGCTCATCAAATTCTGCGGCCGCCATCAATCCTGCGTCGACCACATGAAGCACGCCAGTGACTCCAGCCGAATCGTCTGAAAGCAGATAAAGCGCAGCCCTGGCCACATCTTCCGGTCTCAGTATTTCTCCGAGAGGGACCCGAGAGAGCCGCGCCTTGATGCGAGCTTCGCCTTCGGCTCCATGTCCAAGGTGCTCGCGTAGCATAGGCGTGTCGGTAATCCCAGGGCAGATGCAGTTCACGCGAATCCGGTCTCGCCCTAAGTCAAGTGCAAGCGACTTGGTGAGCAATGCAATCGCGCCTTTCGAGGCGGAATACGCTGGAGTCCCGACCTGACCAGCAAGACTTGCGATCGAACCGGTATTGAGAATCGCGCCCCCTCCGCCTCGACGCATGTGTGGCACCACATGCTTGACAGCGAGAAACGATCCCTTCACATTGACCGCCATCACACGATCCCACTCTGTCTCACTCATCTGCTCGACAGGCTTTACCAGCAGAACGGCTGCGTTGTTGAAGAGAATGTCAATTCGCCCCCAGCGTGCTGCCGTGTCCTCCACCATCCGGTGAACATCCGCTTCGCTTGACACATCGACCTCGATGGGAAATGCTTCAGATCCGTCGGAGCAGATCCATCGGGCCGTCTCTTCAGCCCCGCTCCTGGACAGATCCGCAACTACAACTTTCGCTCCCTCGCGTCCGAAAGCAATGGCGCTAGCCCGACCGATCCCACTCGCCGCGCCAGTTACGATTGCAACTTTTCCGGTTAATTTCAAATGGATAGTTCTCCGGACCTTCAATACCTTTGCATGTAGACGACGTGGCTCTGCGTGAATTCATACAATCCGTGTTTACCGTCGGCGCCACCGATTCCGCTCTTGCGCCATCCGGCATGAAACCCCTGCATCGCTTCAAAGTTTTCTCGGTTGATATAGGTTTCGCCGAATCGGATCTCCTGGCAGGCGCGCAGGGCGGTATTCAGATCTTTGGTGTAGATGGAAGAAGTCAAACCGTACTCGCAGTCGTTGGCGTAGGCAATCGCCTCATCCAGATCGCCAAACTCAACAACCGGAATCACGGGGCCAAAGATCTCCTGACGAATCACGTCCATAGTCTGGGTGCAACCTGAGAGCACGGTTGGCTCGTAGTAATAGCCAGCCGCTCTGTCTGCGCGCTTCCCGCCCGTTCGCACTTCGGCTCCTGCCGCCACCGCACTCCCAACAAGACGTTCTACCTTCTTGAATCCACTTTCGTTGATCAGGGGGCCGTATTCGACGCTTTCATCTTTGAGCGGATCACCAAAGTGAGTGGCCTGCATTGCACTGGTCAGTTTTTCAACAAACTCCTGCGCAACCGAACGATGCACGTATACCCGCTCCGCACAGTTGCAAACCTGCCCGCTGTTTATTACGCGAGAAGCTTTGATCACCTTGACCGACAGATCGATATCGGCATCGGCCATCACGATTGCCGGGGCCTTTCCACCCAATTCAAGATTGACCTTCGTGATGTTCTTCGCGGCCGCGGCCATCACCGCCGATCCGGTATTCACGCTGCCGGTAAAGCTGATCATTCCGACGTCCCGTGAAGAAGAAAGCGCATGCCCCGCGCTAGGCCCCCGGCCATGCACGACGTTGATGAGTCCGGGAGGAAAGTCCAGTTCGGCAAGAAGTTCGCAAAATTTCACCGCGTTGTGTGGTGTCTCTTCGCTGGGCTTGATCACAATAGTGTTGCCTGTGATCAGCGCCGGCCCAGCCTTGCGCGCGATAAGAAAGAAGGGAAAATTCCATGGCAGGATTCCGCCGATCACACCGATAGGCCTGCGAAACAGAAAGATTGTCTCTCCCTCTCGATCGCTCTCAATGATTTCGCCTTCTATCCGGCGACCCCATTCCGCCATGTAATCCAAGTAATCCGCGGTGAACTCCACTTCGACGCGTGCAAGTCCCAGAGTCTTTCCCTGCTCTTCCGTGATGACCCTTGCGATCGGTTCAACTTTCTGCCGAATCTTGGCCGCCAATGCCTTCAGATTCCCTGCCCGCTTTGCCGCAGGCAGTGCTCCCCAGGAACGTTGCGCTTCAACCGCCGCCGCAATCGCATTGTTTACATCCTGCTCCGTACTATCTGGGACGGTACAGATCGGAGAGCCGTTTGACGGGTTGATAACCTCGATCCGCTTCTCGCCATTCGAGCGGACAAACTTGCCGTTGATGAAATTGTCGAAGGCCTTCATGAGCCATCCTTATTTAACTGGGTCCCTTGGGTGCCCTGAATCAGATCCATCTGCCTGTGCGTGGTCAACTTAATTTTGGCCAAGTTGGACTGTCAAGCAGATTCCCAACGATCCCCTGGGTTAGCCGCACGAGGAAGACGCCTCTTCAAATGCTTGACAGGACCAAATGACTGCTCTAGCTTTCCGTTACTGAACTAGCGTAGGAGGTTTTTGTTGCCTGGCGGAATGATGTCTGACGGAATTTCTAGACGCGACTTCATCAAGTCGATTGCGGTAACTGGTGCTGTGGTCTCAGCCGGTGCGTATGGATTCGCCGAAGCGACGGTCGCCACTGCAGGCTTGGCGACCGAATGGTGCTACCAGAGCGATAAGGAGTATTCAGACCCGTTCAACCAGGTCGAGGTCGACGCGATAATCACAACACCCTCAGGATCCGAAGAGCGCGTCCCGGGATTCTGGGCTGGTGAGTCGACCTGGTGCGTTCGTTATGCGCCCCTCGCGCCAGGCCGCTACACAGTCCGGTCGGTTTGTAATGATTCCAGCAATCGGAATCTTCATGGTCAGTCACTGGCCCTCGATGTTCAACCCTACGCAGGCATGAATTCTCACTACAAACATGGCCCTTTGAGGATCGCACCGGACAAGCGCCATTTCCAACATGCGGACGGCACGCCATTCTTCTGGCTCGGCGATACGTGGTGGATGGGTCTGTGCAAGCGCCTCTCGTGGCCCGATGGCTTCGAAACGCTGACAACTGATCGCGTGCACAAAGGTTTCACCATCGTACAGATCGTGGCCGGTCTCTATCCCGACATGGAACCATTTGACGAGCGCGGCGCAAACGAGGCCGGCTATCCCTGGGATCGCGATTTCACGAAGATTAATCCTGCTTATTTCGACGCGGCCGATGTCCGCATCCGCTACCTCGCAGATCACGGTCTTGCGGCCTGCATCGTCGGCTTCTGGGGATACTTCATTCCGCGAATGGGCATGGAGAAAGTGAAGAAGCATTGGCGTTATCTTGTCGCTCGCTGGGGCGCCTACCCAGTGGTCTGGTGTCTGGCAGGCGAAGGCACGATGCCCTATTACCTTTCAAAAACTCCTGAAGCGGACGCCGCAGCACAAAAGCATGGTCTTACTGAACTGGCCCGCTATGTGAGATCGATTGACCCACATCAGCACCCCATCACCATTCATCCGTCCAGTAGTGCCCGTGAGTGCGTAGACGATCCATCCGTTCTGGATTTCGACATGCTCCAAACGGGACACAGTGACCGGCAGAGTGTGCCCAACACGATCGAAACAGTGAACCGCTCGCTTGCCGCCGCTCCACAAATGCCGGTGCTCATCGGTGAGGTGTGCTACGAAGGGATCCAGGAAGCGAGCCGGCAGGAAGTGCAACGTTTCATGTTCTGGTCGTCGCTGCTGAGCGGAACCGCCGGTCATACGTATGGCGCAAATGGAATCTGGCAGGTGAATACTCGCGAGAAGCCATATGGGCTTTCACCTCATGGCCACTCCTGGGGTGGCCCGGCATGGGATATCGCTGCGGCACTTCCCGGATCAGGCCAACTGGGCCTGGCGAAATCCCTGCTTATGCAATATTCGTGGTGGAAACTGGAGCCGAAGCCGGATTTGATCGATCCCCGCTGGAGCAAGGAGGACTATTGGAAGCCTTTTTCTGCCGAAGTTCCGGGCGAGGCAGTCATCGCATTTATACCCGCCTCGTACACGGGCTCGACCTTCCGCAATCTGAATGCAAGGTCATATCGAGCGTTCTTCTTCAACCCCGTCGACGGCGCAGAGACAAACATCGGAGCGGTCACTCCAAGCGCTGACGGATCGTGGAAGATCGCCGAGGTCCCCATCTTTCAGGATTGGGTAGTCGTCCTTGAAAGGAAGGCATGACTCCTCCGGATGGAACTCGAAACGAAGAATCTTCAGCACCATTCCGGGTGAGTCTTTCGGCTGACTTTTGCCGCGCGGATGGTTCCCATGCGTTTCCTGATATTGGCCTCTCGCTCTTCGATCAGATTCCCGCTTTCGCCTACACCTTTCTGAATGAATATCTTCCGGAGTATTCGGCCGCGCAACTTGCCAACTGCGATGTTCTGATATCACTGAAGCCGCGGGTTACCTCAAAGTCTCTTGAAGGCATCGATCGGCTATGTGCTATAGGCCGCTGCGGAGTCGGCTATGACAACGTCGACCTCAATGCCTGCACTGAACACGGAATCGCGGTCTACATCACTCCGACAGCCGTTGTGCGTCCTGTCGCAGAATCGATCCTTCTCCTTATCCTGGCTCTCTCACACCGCCTGATGAACAAAGACAGACTCGTTCGCCAAGGTAGATGGGCAGAAAGCACGCAGCCGTTGGGGCGAGAACCGCGCGATCGCGTAGTCGGTACGATCGGACTGGGCAACATCGCTTGCGAAGCAATTCGCCTGCTGCGAGCGCTGGACGTGCGCTCCGTTATTGCCTTCGACCCATACGCAACAGAGTCTCGCGCCGCGGGGCTTGGCGTAAAGCTCGTCTCGCTCGATGCATTGCTCGCGCAGTCCGACTATGTTCTCGTCAACTGTCCTCTCACGCCTGAGACGCGAGGACTTCTCGGACCTGATCAGTTCTCGATAATGAAGCCCGATTCAGTTCTCATCAATACAGCTCGTGGACCAATTGTGAACGAAGCCGCGCTGATCGATGCGCTGCAGCAACGCAAGATCGCGGGTGCCGCGCTGGACGTCTTCGAGAAGGAACCTCTGAACGGCGAATCCCCATTGGCCTCAATGGACAACGTGATCCTCACCTCCCATTCCATCGCCTGGACGGAAGAGCTCTTCAGGGATATGGGCCGAATGGACTGCATGGGTGCGCTTGCCGTCTATCGCGGCGAGGTGCCGAAGCATGTAGTAAATCCGAAGGTGCTCGACAATCCAAACTTCCTCAAAAAGCTCGAGCGTCGAAGAGTCAATGCGACATCGCAGGAGGCTGGATGAAAGACTTCCGCCGGCGTGTTCGCGACGGAGAGCTGCTGCTCGGCCAGCTCCTTCTTGAGTTCTTTACGCCCGGCATCGGTCCGATGCTGGATGCAAGCGGTCTCGACTTCGTGATCTTCGACATGGAGCATGGACGTTGCGATATCGGCATGCTCGAGATGTTGATTGCGTCCTGCCGCGGCAGTGGCATTGTGCCAATGGCGCGTGTCCCGGACCTGAATTTTGCACCACTGTCCCGTGTTCTCGACATTGGGGCAAAGGGAGTGATGGTTCCTCGGGTCGAGACCAGGCAGCAGACCGAGGAAATCGTGCGCCAGCTCAAATACGCCCCTGAAGGCAAACGAGGCGTTGCGCTGGGCATAGCCCACGATCTCTATCGGCCGGCTGGCGCGGAATTCTTTGCCAGGGCAAACCAGGACACCGTTGTAATCATTCAGGTGGAGACGGCGAAGGCATTCGAGAATCTCGAAGAGATCATCTCTGTCCCAGGAGTCGACGTAGCCTGGATCGGACACTATGATTTGACGGTCTCAATGGGAATTCCCGCGCAATTCGATCATCTCCGACTCATCGCCTCAATGAATGATCTCGTGCGGACCTGCCGCAAATATGGCGTCGCAGCAGGTTTTCTTCCGCCAAATCAAGAGTCGGCCGCTCATTGGATCGCAGAAGGATTCAGAATGATCAGCCTGGGCAGCGATATAGGCATCTTCCTTGACGGCATCAGCAGATTCCGAGCGCATATTAACCAAAATGGTGGAGAGCGATGAATTTTTCCGTGCAGGCATTCAATGCCGGGACATTTTGGGTCCCGGGTCCTGAGGTTTACTGGATGGAAGCATGGAACCGCCGCGAGGAGATGAACGTTCTCATCTATCTGGTTCGCGCCGGCGGCCACAACATTCTCATCAATACTGGCCCGCCACAGGACCTGACCATTATCAATCAGGCTTGGTTGAACTTCTTCGGCTATCCGGAAGCTCAGATCGTCCGGACTGAAGCGCAACTTCCGCAGAACATCCTCAGCTCGCAGGGCCTCGCTCCAGAGGACATATCGCTTGTGCTGGTCACTCCGCTGCAGGCGTATGCCACAGCAAATATTCCGCTGTTTCGAAACGCGACTATCGGCATCTCACGCCGCGGTTGGATTGAAGACTTCCAAGCGCCGTACTATCACCTTCATGTTCCGCGACATCTCCGAGTTCCACCCGATGTCAATCACTACCTGCAGAACGATGGCTGGGAAAAGCTGCGCCTCCTCGCCGATGAAGAAGATGTATTACCGGGACTCCGTGTCTTCTGGGCCGGCGTTCATCATCGATCCTCAATGGCCGTCGCGGTCGATACTGCCAAAGGCACCGTCATCATCTCCGATTGCTTTTTTAAATACGGAAACATCGAATCCGGGAAGTACCTTGGCGTGATGGAGAGCATGATCGAAGCCGATGCGACCTGGTCACGAATTCGCAGAGAGGCAGCGATATTTGCGTCGATTTATGATCCGGATATCTTTCTTCGGCATCCAGATGGCGTTCTCGCCTAAACTCATTGGAGAGGTCCGCCCGCCTAAGGACCGCTGAGAACGATCCCGCAATTTGGAAGACAGACGGCGCACCAAACATTCCACTGGATTCCCGTGTGGCAGTTTTTCGCACATCTTCGGAGGTGTCTTTGGCTTGCTGCAGACCCAAGTTTTCCACCCTGCGATCGAGTAGTGGCCTACTAATACGCGACGAAGCCAGACAGCAAGCGCCTATTATTGACTGCGCACAAATCGCGGTACGATGAAAGCTGCTCAGCGACCCAAAGCGCCGTTCGATCCAGGATTGGCCCTGGCATATCAACAAGCAGGCGGCATGTGAAAGAAAATCGGCCTCCCGATTCAAATGAAGCGCCGGTCCGGCCTGCGTTGCAGCCGATCGCAGACCAGGCTTTTTCGCGAACAGCCGGTGCACCCCTCGTTAAAGGTAATTACGTACATCTGCTCAAGGACGCAGACCAGAACTACCCTGCGTGGCTGAATGCGATCACCGCGTCCAAGAAGCATATCCATTTCGAGAGCTATATCATCCACGAAGATGAGACGGGACAGATGTTCGCCGAAGCCCTGAAGTTGAAGGCTCGGGAGGGCGTAAGGGTTCGGCTGATCTATGACTGGTTAGGCGCCAGGGGAAAGACATCGCGACGCTTTTGGAATCGCCTCCGCGCAAGCGGAGTGGAGGTACGTTGTTACAACCCTCCACGTTTTGATTCTCCCTTTGGTTGGCTGTTACGCGATCACCGCAAGATGCTTGCCGTGGATGGCGAAATAGGGTTTATCACCGGATTGTGTATAGGACGGATGTGGGTCGGAGTACCCGAGAAGAAAATTCTGCCATGGCGCGATACTGGTGTGGAGGTGCGAGGACCAGCGGTTGCTGATATCGAACGTGCATTCGCGCAGCAGTGGGCGACTTTAGGCGAACCGATTCCTAAGTCCGACCTGGTCTGCAGACGCGCACTCGCTCCGGCAGGGACTGTAAATCTTCGCATCGTGGCTACGATGCCGGCCACGGCGGGTATGTTTCGGCTCGACCAATTAGTGGCAGCGCTCGCAAAGAGGCGGATATGGCTCACGGATGCCTATTACGCGGGGACTGCTCCCTATGTCCAGGCTTTGAGAGCCGCAGCCCGGGACGGTGTCGATGTGCGGCTGCTGATACCGAATGCCACCGACATTCCCCTGGTCCGACTCCTCTCCCGATCGGGATATCGGCCACTGCTAGACTCTGGGGTCAGAGTATTCGAATGGAATGGCTCTATGTTGCACGCGAAGACCGCAGTGGTGGACAGCCGCTGGGCACGTGTTGGTTCGACGAATCTCAATATCGCCAGCTGGCTCGGCAACTGCGAACTGGACACGGTCATCGAAGACGTAGATTTCGCCCAGAAAATGGAGGATATGTACCTTGAAGATCTAAACAACGCTACTGAAGTCGTTTTGGACAGGAAGCGGAGGGTACGGGCGCCAGGTGAGCCGCGCCATCCAATCGCCGCAACCGCCAGAGGTGGCGGGAGCATCGGGCGCGCGGCGGCAGGCGCCATCCGCATTGGCAATGCGGTCGGCGCAGCCTTCACGAGTCGCCGGGTATTCCAGCCGGTGGAAGCACGCATCTTTGCCTCGACGGGGACACTGCTGCTGGGTCTCTGCGTTCTCTTCGTGTTGTTGCCGCGCTTTCCCGCTTATGTGTTTGCTGCGCTCATGGGCTGGATCGGTATTTCTCTGCTATATCGGAGTTTGAAGCTCCATCTTCATGGCAAGTCGAACAGACGATCTGTCCGAGCAGATCGCTGAGCGCGTTCGCGTCGGCTGCAATCAGCTTCTTCCATGACTCGTCGAAAGCCTTGGCGCCCTGCAATTGGAGGGCCGCAGCGAGCGGGTCGAGATCGACCCCGCTCCCAAGATTTGGCCGGGCTTTCGCAAACATATCTTCATGGTTCCAGCCGCCGTCTTCCCAGGACCGGTCCCTTCAACCAGGATCGGTGGAAAGATTGTGTACAACCACGTGACAAAGTAAAACCTCAGCGGCTATTGACGCTACTTGTCTGAACTCACGAGTTCCATAAAACCTTAAGCTCAATCGCATCTTTCAGCGCCGCATCCTGTAGCGCTCGTTGTGACCTCTTCTCTGGCCTGCTTACCGCAAGCTGCCTGGAGTGAATCCTGTGCGACTCTGCAACTTTGGATGCAGATGGTTGGCAAAATTCGCCTGGCGCTGACTCGCCAATCAATCACTCATGGAATGTGACTCTATACCCTAGAGTCAACGGGGCCACTACATCACCGATGCCCTATGGCTCTCTGATGCTGCAAATTGACTTCAACTTCATTGAACACCTCCTCGTCCTTCAAACAAGTGAAGGCGATCGGAGAACCATTTCTCTGGAGCCGATGACTGTAGCCGAGTTCTACCAGCGCTTGATGTCCGTGTTGCACGACGTAAGTTGCGGTGTGCGCATTTGGCCCAATCCGGTAGAAATTGCCAACCCGATACCGTTCGAACGTGATTCCCTGCATCAGAGCTACGATCCAGAGTATGTGGGCCGTTTCTGGCGTTTGGATACCGTACAGAGGGTCAGCTCCCCAGCAGCCCAAGTCATCCCTCCCGAATCGGCTCCTCTGCTACGGATTGAACTTGGGAGGGCGGCCGTACCAGATTTGGCTGACCCGATCACCACATCGAATCGATCCGCGCGTTTAGGAACTGCATCTGAGTCAGAATGGCTGCACGAGACATCATCGTAATCGGGGCTTCGGCAGGAGGCTTTGAGGCGCTCCAAAAGCTGGTCGGGACGCTCCCGGCCAAATTGCCCGCCGCTGTGTTTATCACCCTGCATGTCTCTGAACGCAGCTTGGGCATTCTGCCCGATTTTCTTAATCGTGCGGGGCCTCTGCCGGCGGCAAACGCCGTAGACGGTGCCCCAATCCGGACCGGGCACATCTACGTGGCTCCTCCTGATTACCATCTCGTGCTGCGGCCAGGGCGCGTGGAACTGACTCACGGCCCGAGGGAAAACATGCAACGGCCATGTATCAATGTCATGTTTCGTTCTGCGGCAAATGTATACGAAGATCGTGTGGCGGGTGTCCTGCTGACAGGACTGCTGGATGACGGCGCGGCCGGATTGTGGGAGATTCAGCAGCACCATGGCACGACGATTGTTCAGGATCCCGCGGAAGCAAGATTCCGCTCGATGCCGGACAGCGCCATTCGAGGGCTGAACGTCGAATATATCGTGGGCCTGGCTGAAATGGGCCCGCTTCTGGCGAGGCTAAGCATGGCAGACCACGACAAATCAGAACCCAGTGAACCGTTGCAACCTGTTGAAGAAAACTTTGGGCAGGCCTGTCCCGACTGCGGCGGAGCGATGAAGGCCGTACGCCTTGGCGGATTGCGCGAGTACCGCTGCCACATCGGGCACCGATTCGGACTGCAGACGATGATTGCTCAGAAAACAAGGGTCGTGGAGCATGCCCTGGATGTCGCGCTTTCACAGTCGGAAGAACTGAGCAAATTGCTGGAAATAGCCTCGAACGAATCTCCACATGAAGCGCCGGAGTTATGGAGCGAGGAGATCACGAAGCGCAAAAAAGAGCAAAGAGCGCTTCGAGATCTCGCCGGCAACAGCAGACTGGCTGCTTCCGAGTGAAACAGCCGATCCTCGACTTGGATGCACCGACCGACATGATGCATAGAGACCCTGCCTGCCCGGCGTAAGAGCAAGGCCTGCTCAATGCGATACTTCTATCGGCATGCGCACCGTTACAGCAGTACCATTACCTGGCCGAGACTCGACGACAAGCGACCCGTTCACCAGCCGAGCTCGCTCGTTCATGCTCAGTATGCCGAGGCCGCCGTCGAGCCTGATCCGGCCTAGATCGAACCCCGGACCATCATCGCGAACCGTAAGCTGAACCGAGCTGTCCAGAACATCCAAAGTGATATGAACCGGCGCCCCTGATGCATGTTTCAGCGCATTTCTGAGCGCCTCCTGGGCAATGCGGTATATGGCAGTGGAGACATCCGCGTTCAGCGAGGGTAGATCGTCGGGGAGCCTGAAAGTCATGTCGATCCCATCGTCACGGAAAGTTGAGATCAGACTCCGAAGTGCCGCAACTAAATCCAAATCTTCAAGAACTGAGGGATGTAAACGGTGTGATGCCTCTCGCAATCCCAGGTTCAGCATGGAAACTTCGTCGCTGATACTCCGCATTATCTGTTCAGCTTCCAATGGATCCTTCTGAAGTTGTTCGATTGCGCGGTTAGTACGCATGCCTAGAACCGTCACCCGTTGACCAAAGTCATCGTGCAGCTCCCTGGCGAGCCGCCTGCGCTCCTCTTCCTGCGCGTTGATAACATAAGCCGACAGTGCTCTAAGCTCGGCCCGTGTTTGCCCGAGCTGATCCGTCGTCTTGTGCACCTCTCCTTCCAAACGTTCGCGCTCTACTTCCTGTGTCGCCTCCCGTGCGATTTGGTTTGCGATGTCCGCAATGATCGCAATGGCTCCTTCGACTTTCCGGCCAATGAGGATTGGCGCTGCCGACTCCTCCACGGATGTCAGGTTTCCACTACGGGAACGTACCCTGAAGCGATCTTTCTTGATTAGGGAGCCGGCCGCAATTGCCCTTTCGATCTGGCTTTTCTGGACAGGCTCCCCGGAGATGGTGCGAACATCGTAGAATGCCGAGATCGGCTTGCCGATGGCTTCCGCTCGAAGCAATCCGGTCAGCCTCTCGGCCATGGGGTTGATATAAGTCACGCGCGCTTCGTTGTCCGCCGCGATAACCGCATCGGTCAGACTATCCAGCAACGTCCGCAACCAGGTGCCCTCGCGGAATAATTCCAGGCTCGACGAACGCAACACACGCTCGGCGGACTTTTGCGCGCTGATATCGGTAAAAGTAAGCACGATGCCTTCAATGCGATCGTCCAGGCTGCGGTAAGGGAGAATGCGCACCAGAAACCAGTGGCCCGCGTCGTCCTCAATCTCGCGTTCGATAGGAACCAACCGGTTCAGCACTGACTCCGTATCACTGCGAAGCTGCTCGTATCCCAGGCGGTGAGTCAGATCCGAAATTGGACGGCCCCGGTCAGTCACGCGCACGTTGAACAGCTCGGCCACCCGTGGCGTAAACCGCAGGATGCGTAGATTACGATCCAGGAAGAGAGTGGCGATGTCTGTGGCCGCCATGAGGTTTTGCAGGTCGTTTGAAAGCTGCGTCAGCTCCTCGACCTTGTGCCGGTTCTCCTGGCTTACCGTCTGCAGTTCCTCGTTGATGCTCTGCAGTTCTTCCCTGGATGTCTCGAGTTCCTCCATGGTGGAGCGCAGTTCTTCATTCGAAGACTGCAACTCCTCATTTGCTGCCTTCATCTCTTCGCGGCTGGTTTCGTACTCCTCGATCATGGCCTGCAGACGTTGATGAGAGCCATTCAACTCTTTTTCAAGTTCGGCGATTCGCTCGGTCTCCTGCCCAGGTTCGAGAACTATCCCGGTCTGGGCGAGGGCGGCGTCAATGGTGAGTTGGGGCTGCTCATTGAAAATGACCAATACATACCCTTCCTCCTCCGTCGCAGCCGCCGGTCGCACATGCATTACCACCGGAACGGCATGGCCGTTGAAACGAACAGGTATCGGTCTTGAGTCGAGAGGCTCTCGTTTCGTTCTGGCATGCTGAAGCAGAGACCGCAATTCGATCCGAAGCTCTTCGCGAACTAATTTCAGAACGCTCGAGGTCAGCGTCCCGCCGGGGTGAACCAGGTATTTTCCGGCGTGCTCGGACAGATGAACGAGTCTGTCGTCGTGACCCACTAATATGCTCGGAGGCGCATATCGCTCCAGCAAGGTCTGATGGACAGCCTCGAACGGCAGGGATCCGGGAAAGTACTCCGGCTTCGCAACATTTCCTATCCCGGCTCTTACGTGCACGAGCGGGAACACGGGCAGACGCGGTTCGGGACCCTGCACGTTGCGCTTACGATAGATACACAGCTTCTTATCTTCGGTTCGGAAGAGGTCTGAGGCTTCCACCGTCTCCGACGATCCTAGAATCAGGTACCCGTCCGGAGCGAGAGCGTAGTGAAACAGATCGATCACATCCGATTGTATGGAGCGGTCGAGGTAGATGAGGAGATTGCGGCAGGAGATCAAATGGATCCGTGAGAATGGCGGATCGCCGAGCAGGTTATGTGGGGCGAAGACCACGAGATCGCGAATTTCCTTGCGAATGCGATACCCGCCATTCTCCTTCTGGAAAAAGCGCTTCAGCCTGCCCTGACTCACATCGGTTTCGATATCTCCCGGGAAAACTCCCTCGCGAGCCGAATCTAAAGATCGCTTGTGCAGATCGGATGCGAATACCTGGATTTGCGGGGCATCCTCCCTTCGTCCGGCTTCCTCCATCAATAGCATCGCCAGAGAATAAGCTTCTTCGCCGGTAGCGCAGCCAACCGACCACACCCGCAGGCTGTCCTTAGGCCCCTTTCCCGCAAACAGCGCAGGCACCACCTCTTTTTCGAGCTGTTCAAAGACCTCGGGATCGCGAAAGAAGCTGGTCACCGTAATCAGCAGATCGTCTGCCAGCGCGCGGGCCTCGTCCGGATCCTCTCTCAGCCGAGAAAGGTAATCATTGAACTCTTCGATGTAGTTAAGCTGCATTCGCCGGGCGATGCGGCGCAGAATCGTCGCGGGCTTGTAGCGGCTGAAATCCCGTTCCGTTCGGGTCTTAAGGATGGCTAGAACCTTGGGGAGGAGAATCCGCTCGTTCTCTTCGCCCTCCTTGCCGTCGGAGAGTAGTCTAACTTGCGGATCCGTTCTAACGAATCGAACTAGCGCGTCCGGAATCTCTGCGATCGGCAACACGCGATCCACCAGTCCGGTCGCGATCGCACTCTGCGGCATTCCGTCAAACTCAGCTTCGTTCGGGTCTTGAACGATAATGAGGCCTCCTTTCGCCTTGATGTCTTTCAATCCAAGCGTGCCGTCGGAACCAGTACCGGTCAGAATGATGCCAATAGACTTGCCGTCGTGAGCGCTGGCAAGGGTTCGAAAAAAATGGTCGATCGGGGCACGCGCGCGCCGCTCGCTTTCCAATTTCGAAAGCCGCAAATGAGTATCGATCGCGCTGAGATTGGCATTGGGAGGAATCACGTAAACATTGTTCGCCAAAAGTGCCGTGGTCTCGGTTACCTGGCGGACCGGGAATCGGACACTTGGCTGAAGTAGATCGGAGAGATGACTCTTGTGCTCAGGCGAGAGGTGAACGACAACCACGAATGCCAGTCCGGTGTCGGCTGGCATTTTTTCGAAAAAGTGCTTGAGGGCATGTAAACCTCCGGCAGACGCTCCAATTCCGACAACTATCGGTCCCGCTTCTGCTTGAGGAGCTTGCGAAGGCCGCCGCTTACCATTTTTTAGCTTCTTGGTTTCCATCGACACCGACCCCTTATCCAGCTAGACCCGGAGAGCTTGCGAATGGCAAGGAACTCGTATAACGCTCTGTCGGCGCCCCGAATTTGCTTGAATTCTAGCACCGGGATAGAACGATGTGGGTTCGTCGTGGATAGATCAACCATGTTGACCCTTGGCCGAAACGGGACGTTCTGACTACGAAATCCGGGAAGATGCGGAACGACGTTCCGGGTTTCAGTTCTGACCAGGGGGTAGGTTCCCGGCCGCCTCATTTCACGAAGTATGATAAATTGCGAATTGCTCAAGATCCCATCAGATTGGGACCGGAGACATTGTGCCCGATTCGTCGTTTGGATACCGCATATTGATCGTGGAGGATGATGCCCGCGTACTCGAAGTGGGCAAGATGCTGCTTGAGTCTCAGGGATATGAGGTGCACACCGCAACTGACGGCTTCGAAGCTTTGATTGCACTCAAGCGTTCCTTGCCCGACATCATCATTTCCGATCTCAGCATGCCCAATATGAACGGATTCGAACTGCTATCCGTCGTCCGGCGCCGCTTTCCCATCATTCCTGTGATTGTGATCTCAGGCCAGTTCTCTGACTTGTCGCTCCCGGAGAGTGTCCTGGCGGACGCTTTCTTTGCCAAAGGACAGTACAAGCCGGAAGCTCTATTCAAAAAGATCCTGGATTTACTCCATGAACTTCCTCCGCGCCCGCGCGCAGGAAGACCGGTCAAAGCGGCGGTCTGGGTGAAGAACGACAAGGGATTTGTCGCCGTGACTTGCACCGATTGTTTGCGAACCTTTCCGGTGCTCGATGCCATCAAGGGAGTCAACACCGTTGAATGTGAGTTCTGCCGCTGCGCGATCAAGTTTGAGATTATCGGGCAGAATAACGAAGTCCGTTGAGCGGCCGCCCGGGCGCAAACTACGTCTATTTTTGAAAACCGGCACAACGACCGACGCTAAACTCATCAAACGCTGTTTAGTCGTGGAGTGGCCTTTCGCACGGCCTGCCCTATCTCTCCTATCAGATTTCGGGGGCTACATGAGAGAAGGCCGTCAGCAAAACCGGCTGGTGTCTCACGTGAGAGAGCTGCGACTGTATAGATTGGAATGTTCGGATCTAGCGCCCTGATCGCGGAGGTAAGGATGTCCCTATCCTCGACGGGAACGGAATGACAGAGAAGCACCAGGTCGAAATCTGCCTTTCGAAATAACTCGATGGCTTCTGCAATGGAAGATAATGGCGTTACCACATGACCTGCATACCGAAGGATGGAACAACGGGAACTCAGAACCATGGGATCTTGTCCGATAGCTAAAATAAGCACAATCTGCCCCCCCCCCC
>DATNFD010000049.1:0-11251 GCA_035606555.1 Occallatibacter sp. | reverse complement strand
CGGCTTTACGCCTACTCCTTACGACGGCTTCGCAAACACCCATTCGCTCATGCTTGATCTCGGCGACGTCAACACAGCCGCTCCGCTCAAGCTGCTCATGACCGGCTACGTCAATTACTTCAGCGCCACCTCGCTCTACGCCGCGTGGCAGGCAGGCATCAAACCCATCTCGCCCTACGTCGAAGCGCAGCGTCCCGACGGCTCGTGGATGCAGATTCCCGGCGAAGCAGGATTCCCCGCCGGACTTCAGCGCACCATCGTCGTCGACCTCACCGGAAAACTCCCTGCCGGCACGCGCAGAATCCGCCTTGTCAGCAATCTCGAAATCTTCTGGGACCAGGTTCTCATCGACAACAACCCGGAAGCTGAAACTCATTCGACCGACGTACCTCTCACTCTGGCCACCGAGCGCTTCCGCGGTTACCCAACCCAGATCGAAGGCAAGAGCCCCGGCGATCTCAATTACGACTACGACCGCGTCAGCCTTACCGGTCCCTTCCAGCATCAGCGCGGCAACTACACGCACCTCGGCGATGTCACTACGCTCGTCACCGGCATCGATGACCGCTATGCCATCTTCGGCAGCGGTGAAGAGATCGCCGTCGAATTCGATACAGCGAAACTCCCCGCGCTCCCTCCGAACTGGAAGCGCGATTACTTCTTCTACGCCAACGGCTATGTCAAAGACATGGACTGGTGGGATGCAATGCCCTTCACGGTCTCGCAACTTCCATTCCACGAGATGACCAGGTATCCATACCCGGCCAACGAGAAGTTCCCAGACGACTCCAGCGCCATCGACTACCAGCTGAAGTACAACGACCGCTTCGATTCCGGCGAGCCCGTCCGCTCCTATCGTTTCGACTACAGGCTAATGCCTTCAACTCCAGCCGACGACACCAACTGCGGCCAATCGAGTCCGGCTTGTCCCTCGACATCAGCGAAGGCGCCGCATGAGTGAGTTGGTCCTGATGCCCGCAGCGCGTCAGTTGGAAATGCTGCGGGCGCGCAACCTTTCGGTTGCAGAACTCGCTGAGGCTCATCTCCGCCAGATCGCTCGCCTGAACCCGGCCCTCAACGCCTTCGCCGATTTTGATTCCGACCGCGTCCGCACCCAGGCTCGCTCTCTCGATAACCAGCCTCTGGATGCGCGAGGTCCCCTCCACGGACTGCCAGTCACCGTCAAGTCCTCGATTGCCACAGCCGGTTACAAATGCGAAATCGGCAGCCTCAATCACCAAGGCGACATCCCCAGCGAAGACGCTGTCGTGGTATCCCGCCTCCGGGCAGCCGGCGCCCTCATTCTCGGCACAACAAACTGCCCTGAATTCCTGATGGCGTACGAGACTGCAAATGATCTTCACGGTCGAACAAACAACCCCTGGGATCTCGATAGAACACCCGGTGGCTCAAGTGGCGGCGAATCCGCATCCATCGCAGCAGGAATGTCTGCCGCGGGTCTCGGTTCTGATAGCGGTGGCTCCGTCCGCATCCCCGCGCATTTCACCGGCATCTGCTCGCTCAAGCCAACCCCCGGCCGCATCCCCGGCCGCGGACATCTACCTCCCTGCGTCGGCCCGTTCTCAACGCTCGGCGCGATCGGCCCCATGGCCCGCACCATCGGCGACGTGCAAGTAATGTTTAAGACTCTGAGCGGCCAGGACGAAGCCGATCCAGCCAGCCCGCCGATTCAACTGCGCACCCCCAGCCTCGACGAACTCCGCACTTACCGCATCGGCTTCTTCGAGGATGATGGCCTCACACCCGTAACACCAGAAACACGAGCCGCCGTAAACGCCGCCGCCGATGCGCTTCGCAGCGCCGGATTCCGAGTCGAGCCCTTCCTTCCCCGCACCCTCGAGCAACTCCGCAAGCTCTGGTGGACCTTCTTCGTGCAATGCGGCGCCATGTTCTACGAGCCGGAGTATCGCGGACGCCGTGACAAGCTCAGCCCCATCTTTCGCGAGTTCCTCCAGATCGCAGAAGACACCGGCCCGCTCACATCTACTGAACTGCTCAACGCCTGGGCAGAAATGGATCTGCTGCGTTCAAAGACGCTCGAAGAAATGCGCAACTTCCCAGTTCTGCTTTGTCCCGTTGCCGGTATCCCTGCATGGAAGCATGGTGAGCGAACATGGGCCGTCGACGGCAAAACCGTGGAATACCTCGACTCCGTTCGCTACACGCAGTGGTTCAACACCCTTGGTGCACCCGCCGCCGTTATTCCTGTTGGCTGCTCACCTGAAGGTCTCCCCATCGGAGTCCAGATCGTCGCGCGTCCCTTCGAGGATGAAGTTGCTCTCGGCATTGCATCCATTGTCGACGCCTCTTTCGGTTTTCACGCTCCGCCTATCGCGCTCGCAGGCTGAAAATTCCCCGTCAAGCTCTCTGTCGTCGCGAAAGGCCGAACAAATCTTCGCGACGGCGAATCCCTCGTAATCACACATTGCGTTCAATGATTGCGATCAGGCACCCAGTTAATGCTTCGTTCTTTCCACCTCGTCATGTTTATCCATCACAGACAGGTGATAACGCCCGGGGCTAAAACCAGAGTGGCAGTGGAGGTAAGTTGTTGATTCTGCACCTCAACCTTTGGATGGAGGCAGACATGCGCCACCGGCGCTACTCTTAGCCTTCCCCGGAATGGAGCGCCGCGGGTGCGCGCAAGTTGGCAGGAACGCTTTGCTGAGACCAGTGATGTATTGAAGAGTTCACAACGCCGGCAGACGGTTGTGCGGGTGTTGGATCTCGAAATCGGCGGCAGCGACTTCATCACCATGGCCGGTCCATGTTCGGTCGAGACCGAGCAGCAGATTCTTTCCATCGCCCATCACGTTTGCAAGCAGGGTGCCCGGATTCTTCGCGGAGGCGCCTTCAAACCCCGCAGTTCTCCCTATGCATTTCAGGGTCTCGGTCTCGCCGGCCTCAAACTCCTCGCCAAAGCCCGCTCCGAAACCGGCCTCGCCATCGTCACCGAGGTGATGAGCGAAGAAGACGTCCCCCTCGTAGCCGAGTACGCCGACATTCTCCAGATCGGCTCGCGCAGCATGGAGAACTTCACGCTCATCGAAGCCGCGGCCAGATCCGGCAAGCCGCTTCTGCTTAAGCGCGGCATGATGGCCACCGTCGACGATCTTCTCAAGTCCGCCCAGATCGCGCTCAGCAACGGTAATCCCAACGTCATCCTCTGCGAACGTGGCATTCGCACCTTCGATGCAACGCTGCGCAACACCTTCGATCCTGCTGCCATAGCGCTGGTCAAGCACATCTCTCACCTTCCCGTTATTGCAGACCCAAGCCATGCCTGCGGCTATCGCGAACTGGTACCGGCCCTGGCACGAATCGGCGTAGCTGCCGGAGCCGACGGCGTGATCATTGAAGTTCACCCGCAGCCCGACAAAGCCTGGAGCGACGGCGAGCAATCCCTCACTTTCGCCGAATTCGACGAGATGATGGCAATGCTCGATCCCTACATCAGACTGCGTTCCGCAGCCGTCGGCACTCTGCTGGAGACTGTTGGATGAAGCTCGCGACCCGAGTGCTGTTCGCTGCCGGCTGCTGCGCCCTCCTGAGCTTGACTTGTGGGTTCGCTCCGAATCCGTCACAAACCATCAGCACAGACCTCATCGTCACAGTCGCGCCTTCCTACGAGCCTCTCGCTGCACTCCACAATGGCGAACGCTTCCCGGCCGGTGCACAGTTGCTTCTCGTTCACAATGGAGCTGCAACCCCACTCCTGCCCGGCTTCGCTGCAACTGCCGACGCTAACCTCTCCTTCGACGGCACAACTGTTCTGTTTTCCGGCAAAAAGAACCCCGGCGATCCCTGGCAGATCTGGGAACTCAGGCTCCCGGATCGCAGCGTGCGCCAGGTCATCAATTCCGGCTTTGACGCCATCCGCCCCTTCTATCTGCCCGGCTGGCGGCTCGTTTACGCCCAGAAAACCGGCGATCACTTCCAGATGTACTCCGCGCGTCTCGCACAATCGAAAGCCCTCGACGATATCGAGGGCCAAGGAGTCCAACCCGTCTTTCCCATCTCCTTCCTGCGGGCCGGCGCCATCCCGGCAGACATCCTCGCCGACGGTCGCATTCTTTTCGAATCGTTGTTCCCCCTGGGCGATGGTAAAAATCCAGAGCTCTTCCTTGTCTACTCCGACGGGTCGGGGGTCGAGTCCTACCGCTGTGATCACTCTTCGGCAGCGCGTTGGGGCGGACGTCAGCTCCACTCTGGCGATGTCGTTTTCACGCACGGTTCCACTTTCTCGCGCTTCACCTCGCCGCTCGCGCACGAAGAAGGCGTGGTCGCCCCCCGAGCCGAATACGCCGGAGCCATCGCCGAAACTCCATCCGGCGAGTGGGTCGTGAGCGCACGCTCTTCTTCCATCTCGAAGTACAGCCTGCACCTGTGGAAGCCCGGCTCTTCGAACCTGCGCTCTTTCCTCGTGCAGGCTGGCGAGAATCTCGTCGACCCCGTGCTGGTTACGGTACGCAATCGCCCCCGCCGCCATCCCTCCGCACTCCACGACTGGGATTACGCAAACCTGCTCTCTCTCGACGCCCGCATCTCTCGCGACGGTCCGATGAAAGCAGCACCTGCAAGCGTCAGGCTCGAAACGCAGGATGCCTCCGGCCACGCCGTGTCGATGGGTACGGCTCCTGTTGAACCCGATGGTTCGTTCTTTGTGAAAGCCCCTGCCGATCGAGCCATTCGCTTCGTACTGCTCGACGCCAGGGGCGAGATCGTCCGCCAGGAGCACGGCTGGTTCTGGATCCGTCGCGGCGAGCAGCGCTACTGCCTCGGCTGTCATGCCGGGCCCGAACACGCCCCGGACAATCGCGTCCCGCAGGTTTTGGTGCATACCACCATCCCGGTGGACCTCACCGGCGTCGCTTCGCAAACCCAAAAGGGAGGGAACTGAACATGCTCCGTCGCACTCTTATCGTCAGCTTCCTTCTTTCATGCATCGTTGCGTCTCAAGCAGCGGCGTCACCAGCAAACGAACCCAGCACCGCATCGAGCGCACATCCCAAAACGTCCATCCGCTTCGAAGACGCCAGTGAGAAGGCCGGCGTCAACTTCACTCACAGTTTCGGTTCGGCAAAACTCGGCTCACTCCTCGAAGGAACGGGTGCGGGCTGCGTCTGGTTCGATTACAACAATGACGGCCTGCTCGATCTTTACGTCGTCAACGGACGCCCGCTCGACGACTCGATGCATCCGTATCCGCTGAAAGAGAAGCCCGATCCGCTTCCACATAATCATCTCTACCGCAACGACGGCAACGGCCACTTCACGGATGTAACAGACAAGGCCGGCCTCAATCCTGACATGTACTCCATCGCAGTCACAGCCGCGGATTATGACAACGACGGCTTCGTCGATCTCCTCGTCACCGCTTACGGCAAAACGATCCTCTACCACAACGACGGCAACGGCCATTTCACGGACATAACGGCGAAGGCGGGCATCAACGTCGAAGGCTGGGCCATCAGCTCCACCTGGCTCGACTATGACAAGGACGGCTGCCTCGATCTCTTCGTCGGCCGCTACGTCAAGTTCGATCCCAAATATCGCGCCTTCTACGCCGCCGATAACTATCCTGGCCCGCTCGACTACGAAGGCGAAACCAACAAGCTTTACCACAACAACTGCAACGGCACATTTACTGACGTCAGCGAAAAGTCCGGCATCAGCAACTACATCGGCCGCACCATGGGCGTCACCGCTGCCGACTTCGATAACGACGGGTGGGATGACATCTACGTTGCCAACGACCGCACCGAGAATTTCCTCTTCCACAACAAGCACGACGGCACCTTCGAAGAAATCGGGAACGACTCCGGCACCGCCTACGGCCAGAACGGCGAGTCCACCTCATCCATGGGCCCGGTATTCGCCGACCTTGAAGGCCGCGGCATGCTCGACCTCTTTGTTTCCGATGGCCACTACAACCGCATGCTCAAGAACACCGGCAAGCTGACCTTCGACGACATCGGCGCAGGCAACGGCGTGTCGCAGGCCAACGCGCAATACGTCAGCTGGGGAACCAGCGTCTACGACTTCGACAATGACGGCCTTCTCGACGTGCTTATCTTTCACGGTGGCCTCATTCATCTCATCCCGCAGGAGCACACGCTGTTCCAGGGCCTCGGCAACGGCAAATTCGCTGACGTCTCTGAAACCGCAGGCACAGTCATCAACGAGCGGACAGTAGCTCGGGGCGCGTGCTTCGCTGACTACGACAACGACGGAAAGGTCGACGCCTTCCTCGTAAACCTCGGCGCTAAGGGCAAGCTTGTTCACAACGTCACAACCAGCACCGGCCACTGGCTCGCCATCAAGCTCGTCGGAACAAAAAGCAATCGCGACGGCATCGGTGCAAAAGTCGAGATCTTCGCCGGTGCAAAACACGAGTTGCAGGAGCGCGTAGCAGAGTCCGGCTATCTCTCGCAGAATGATCCCCGCCTTCACTTCGGCCTCGGTGCAGCAACAGTAGTCGACAAGATCATCGTCAAATGGCCCAGCGGCCGCGAGCAGACACTCGAAAAGCAGCCCGTCGATCGCGTACTCACCATCGAGGAGCCGAAGTGACTCTTCTTCGCTCCTTCTCGATTCGCGTGGGGGCATTCAGCGCTCTGGGCGCCGCAATCACGGTGCTGATCTCGCTGGCCGTGTACAACGCCTCAAGCCGCAGCGCGCAGGCTGCCGCTACTGCGGGCCTTACCGGCGAACGCCTCGAGTACGCCTCTCCCATCGAATTGCTCTACGCGCCAGACACAAAACAGCTCTACGTCCTCTGTCAACAAAGTGCAGAAGTCCGCGTTCTCGATGCCCGCACTTACAAAGAGCTCAAACGCATCGAAGTCGGACGCGTCCCGCGAGGCTTCTCACTGTCACCCAAGGGCGATCGCCTCTATGTCGCGAATTCATGGGATGACACGGTGTCCGTCATCGACACCAAAGCACTCGAGGTCATCGCCACCTGGTCCGTAGCCGCCGAGCCCTCCAGCGTAGTTGCAGACCGCGAAGGCAAGCACCTCTTCGTTGCCAACCGAATCTCCAACGACATCGCCGTCATCGACGCGCAAACCGGCATCGAAGAAAAACGCCTCGCTGCCGGCCGTGGCGCCAGCTACATCACGCCATCGCCCGACGACACCAGACTCTATGTGACGCACGTTTACCCGAACCCCACGCCGCATCGCACGATGCCGCAGTCCGAAATCACGATCGTAGACACACAGCGCGCCGTCGTCAGCGAACGCATCGCCCTCCCCTATGTCGCTCATGGGTTTCACGTGGCCTTTTCCGCAGATGGCCGCCTTGGCGTAGCCGCCGGCCTGCATCCGAGAAACCTAGTTCCTCTTGCTCACCTCGAACACGGTGGCGCCTTCACCGACACGCTTACCTTCTTCGGCAAAGACGTGGGCAACCCGGTAGAACTTCCCCTCGACGAACTGGAGCGCTACGCCGTTCGCCCATTCGGCATCGCTATCACTCCTGACAAATCGCGGATTTTCATCACCTGCGGCGGCTCTGAAGAGGTCACGGTCATCGATACCTCGCGCCTACTGCGCTACGTTCACATGCATCCGGGCTCTCATGCCGACGATCTCTCCGCCGGCGCAAACTATGTCATCACCCGCATACCTGTAGGTCACGATCCTCGCGGGGTTCTCCTCACATACGACGGCACAAAACTCCTGGTCGCCAACCGCCTCGACGACACCATCAGCATCATCGACACTCGGACAAACAAACTCACAAGCACAATTCCGCTCGTCGGCCCCAAACAACTCTCCGTCCTGCGCAAAGGCGAACAAACCTTCTACACCGCGCGCTATTCATTTCAGGGCCAGATCGGCTGCGCCAACTGCCACATCGATTCCACCTTCGACGGCCTCCAATGGGACCTCGAACCCGACGGCTTCGGTCGCGATATCGTCGACAACCGCCCAATCGAAGCCGTCAAAGACACCGAACCCTACAAGTGGAACGGCGGCAATCCCAACCTCCCCACCGAGTGCGGCCCGCGCACTGAAAAATTTTTCTGGCGCGCCGAAAACTACGACGACCTCACCCTCACCGAGCTCGTCGTCTACGTCCGCAGCCTGCCGCCCCGCCCCAATCGTTGGCGCCTTCCCGCCGGCGAACTCACAGGTACCCAGGAGCGTGGCAAAGCTCTGTTCAATCGCAGTGTCGACAAGTTTCACAATCCGATTCCTGAAAACAATCGTTGCGGATACTGCCACACCGGCTCCAAAGGAACGAATCAGAAGTCATTCGACGTCGGCACCAGAAAATCCACTGATAACTCCGGATTACTCGATACGCCACAACTCACCAACATCGCCATCACTGGCCCCTATCTTCACGACGGTTCAGCCAACACCCTCGAGCAAATCTGGACCATCTTCAATCCAGAAGACAAGCACGGCCGCACCAACGATCTCACCAAAGACGAACTCAACGACCTGATCGAATACCTGAGGACGCGATGAAAGCTTTCGTGACATTCGCAACCGCACTATCGCTGCTAGTCTCAAGCGCAGCGTCTCTCAACGGGCAATCGCACGGTGCGAATCCGCCGATTCACAAGACTGCGGCGGCCAGTCTCAAGCCCCAACTCCCCGCAATGCCTCGCTTCCGGTTTGAAAATTTCACCACGGCCAGCGGCCTTCCCGACGACCACGTGTTCAACGTGCTCGTGGATGGCGATCGCATCTGGGCCGCTACTGAAAACGGCCTCGGTCTCTACGAAAACGGCAAGTGGAAGAGTTACAACACCAGGGACGGTCTCGCCCATCGCGCTGTTCTTTCACTCGCACTCGATAAGCGCACGGGAGATGTTTGGGCCGGAACCATGGGCGGCCTCAGCCGCATCTCCGGCGGACGCATCGACACCTTCACACAACTCAACTCCGGCCTGAGCAACGACGTCGTCTACGGAGTCTCAGTCGAAGGAGAACACGTGTGGGTGGCAACCGCTGCTGGTGCTTCCATGCTGAATCTACGCACCAATCAGTGGTCGCTCTTCAACGAGCGCAACACTCCGATGTTTGAGATATGGGTCTACGGAGTCTCCGCCACCCCATCCAAGGTCTACTACGCCGTGTGGGGAAGCGGCATCCTTGAGTACGACCAGCAGAAAAAAACCTGGGACAAGTATGACGATCCTGACGGCGAAACCGAGATGGTCCTCTTCAAAGATCAGGGTCTCATCCACGAAATCACCACATCCGTCAGTTACATGGAGAAAGACCACATTCTCTGGGCTGCCACCTACTTCGGAGACAGCCATTACGATGGCCGCCGCTGGCATAACTTCCTCACCAAAGACAGCGGCCTTCCCTCCAACTTCACCAACGTTGTCAAAGGGGTCGATGCCAACCGCGCATGGTTCGGCACCGACAAGGGCCTCGCGTACTACGACGGCGTAAACTGGGCCGTCTATCATCGTTCGCTCGCCACCGGCAAGCCCGAGATGACGATCCGCGACAAGAACGGAAACGTCACGCACGTTGAGGTCAGCACCGCTCCCGCACACAACTACGTTCTGGGAATCGATTTTCAAGGCAGCGACATCTGGGTCGCCACCGCCAAAGGTTTAAGCCACGGGATACATCAACCCTAAGGAGTCATACAGTCATGATCGATCTTGCTGAAGTTCTGGAGACCATCGCAAAAGCACCAGTCGAAAAACGTGCCATCACCAACCACGGCGTGCTTAATGAAGCCTACGCCTATACAAAGCCAAGCTCGTTCTCCCGCGGCATGCGCATCGACCTCAACGGTCTTACCATCCTGTTGATTTCGGGAACCGCATCCATCGATGAGAACGGCGTCAGCGTGCACATCGGTGACTTCCGCGCCCAGTTGCGCCGCACTTACGAGAACATCACCGGCCTGCTCAAGAGCGAAGGCTGCACCTGGCATGACATCGTCCGCACCAGTTGCTATCTCCGCGACATCGACCGCGATTACGAA
This sequence comes from Occallatibacter sp., assembly GCA_035606555.1. GTDB lineage: Bacteria > Acidobacteriota > Terriglobia > Terriglobales > Acidobacteriaceae > Telmatobacter. The sequence goes on along the minus strand of DATNFD010000049.1, from coordinate 1,261 downwards.
GCCTTCAACGAAGAGCGCACAAAATTCTTCGCCGAGCAGGGCCTCGACCCGCTGCCCGCATCCACCGGCATCCAGGCGCACCTTTGCCGCCCGGAACTCCTCATCGAAATCGAAGCCATCGCCATGTTCCGAACCGAGCAATCCGCGAAGTAGAAGAAGGTCGCCATGTGCAAGCTAATTCTCGTCTGCCTCATCGCTGCATCTGCGGCTGTGCCCGTCTCCGCCCAGTCGCCGCGAACCTGCGAGTGCGGCCAGCATCCACCGGGGCCACCACGCGATCGCACCGTCACGCCATATGCCGGCGAGCCCCTCGATCTGAGCCCCTATGAGAAGTTTGCGCAGCCCTACGACCTCAACTACATCCGCCCCAATATCTACGTTGGTGCCGGGCGCGACATCCCCGAGCCGAAGAATCTCCAGGAAGTCCGCATCGGATTCTTCGCGCCCGCCGAGCACAGTCCGGAGAAGCCATTCGGTGTACGCATGCTCAACGGAGTTCAACTCGCTCTCGAAGAAGCCAACGCGCACGGAGGCTACGGCGGCAAGCCCTTCAAGCTGATGCTTCATAACGACTACGACAACTGGCAGGCGATGACCGTGTCCGGCTCCGACCGCCCCACCGATCCCAACATCTGGGGTTCACCGTCGGATGAAACCGTCAAGATGGTCTACGACGACGAGGACTGGGCCATCTTCGGCTCCATCAGTTCCGAGTCCACACACATCGCTCTCCGTGTCGCTCTCAAAGCTGAAATCCCGATCGTAAACTCGGCATCCACAGATCCCACCATTCCCGAAACCTACATCCCGTGGTACTTCACCGTTCTGCAGGATGATCGCGTTCAAGGCCTCACGCTCGCGCGCCACATCTACACAGACCTCGGCCTCAAGCGCGTCGCTCTCCTCCGCGTGAATAGCCGCTACGGCCGCTTCGGCGTCATCAAGTTTCGCGATGGCTCCCGTCGCCTGGGTCATCCGGTCGTCATCGAACAAAAGTTCGTGCCCGGTGATACTGACTTCACGCATTCCTTGAAGATCATTCAGTCCTCCCGCGTTGACGCCATCGTCCTCTGGGCTGACGAAATCCCCACGGCTAATATCCTCAAGCAGATGAAAGCCCTCGGAATGAAGCAGCGCGTCTTCGGTGCCTATCGCACGCTCGGACCAGAAATGCTTGCGGAAGCCGGCGATGCCGCCGAAGGATACCAGGCAGTTTTCCCTTACGACCCCACGCGCAGCGATCCAAAGTGGGTGGACTTCA